>QIAN01000407.1 GCA_003225005.1 Acidobacteriota bacterium
TTTATTGGAGCATTGCCGCGGACGGATTGGCTGGCGAATGTCGTCGAGCGGGACGAGCGCGGTTTCCTGTTGACTGGGCCTGACCTTATACGTGACGGGCAACGCCCAAAGGGATGGACGCTCGACCGCGATCCGTTCTTGCTCGAAACCAATGTTCCCGGTATTTTCGCGGTGGGCGATGTGCGGCACGGTTCCATAAAACGGGTGGCTTCCGGAGTTGGCGAAGGATCGGTTGCGGTGCAGTTCATTCATCAATATTTGAGCAAAGTGTACATGATCGCAAAATCAGAACTGCTGCGCGTTCCCGCATTCGCTGATTTCCCCGATGATCAGATCACCTGGTTCCTTAGCCAGTCGCAGGAGATGCATCTCAAAGCAGGCGAGACCTACGTCCGGCAAGGCGACCCGGCGGATGCGATGTTCGTCATCCTCGAGGGGCAGTTTCAGTGGCGAGGCGAATTTGGTGGCGAAACCGTCGTGCTTTCAGGCAAGCCTGGGGACGTGACCGGGGTGTTGCCCTTCTCCCGGATGAAGCAGTTCACGGTGAGCGGTCGAGCCATGACTGACGGCCGAGTATTGAAATTCCCAACTTCGCTATTCTCCGAACTTGTGCAGAAGATGCCGGAGCTGACGACGCGTCTGGTGGGTCTGATGTCCGACCGGATTCGCGAAACCACTCGCTTCGAACAACAGCGTGATCGCCTAGCGTCTCTTGGAAAACTATCCGCGGGACTTGCGCATGAACTCAACAATCCGGCTTCCGCCGCGAAACGCGCCACCAGCCAATTGCGCGACATCCTAAAGAAGATCAGGGACGCGAGTCTCGAGCTGGGAAGGCGTGATCTCACGTCTGTCCAGAAATCAGAGATCGAAAGACTGGAAGCTTCGTTTACGCAACAGGATGCCGTTCCACCGGATGCCCTGACCACCAGCGACCTGGAAGATCAGATTGATTCTTTGTTGCGGAGTCATGGACAAAACGATTTGTGGCAACTGGCGGCCGATCTTGCGCGGAGGAACATCAAGCCGGAAGTCCTTGAATCGTTGTTCGCCAACCTGGACGGAGACACCGCCCGAGCTGCTCTGGTCAGGATCGCCGCTTCGGCGGAGGTCGCGAGTCTGTTGCACGAAATCGAGAGCAGCACCTCGCGGATATCGGATTTGGTCGGCGCAATCAAGGAATACACCTACATGGACCAGGCGCCGGTGCAAAACGTAGACATTGTAAAGAGTCTGGAGACCACGCTTACAATCTTGCATCACAAACTCAAACACGGAGTGGTGGTCGAGCGCGACTATCAGCGCGTTCCTTTTCTGGTGAATTCGTTTGGCAGCGAGCTCAACCAGGTCTGGACCAACATTATTGACAACGCCATCGACGCGATGCAGGGAAAAGGCGAGCTTCGAGTCCGAACCTATCGCGAGGATACTTGTGTTGTGGTCGAGATCGGCGATAACGGCCCGGGAATTTCGCCCGAGGTAAAGCCCCACATCTTTGAGCCTTTTTTCACAACCAAAGGAGTTGGGGAAGGCACGGGCCTCGGCCTGGATACGGTCCAGCGAGTTGTGAGGAAGCACCGGGGAAATATTCAGGTTAGTTCCAAACCCGGTGACACGCGTTTTCAAGTCTGGCTCCCGTTAGCAGAGGTCCCGTCCTAAGAAGCGCCTAACAAAACTCATATTGACGAGGACTGCGCCCGCCTCGACCCCATCGAGAGCCTGCGCTGCGAATCAGCCAGTCTCAGGGAGAGAAGCGTGGTTGCCTGTTCCCTTTGTGGGCAGATCCATCACCTGCAGCTCCTTACGCCGACCCCAACCTGTACCTCGACAAAATGCAAACCGCTGTGAATCAGTAACAGGTCTGATATATTGGCCTCTCTGAGGTGCTTCCATGTCCCGCGTCGTGCGCTGTGGGCTTATCCAGGCCAGGAATGAACTCGGTACCAACCACGGACTGCCAAGGATCAAAAGAGCCATGATCGACAAGCATCTTAAGCTTATCGACCAGGCGGCGCACAAGAAAGTCAAGATACTTTGCCTGCAGGAGTTATTTTACGGGCCATATTTCTGCGCGGAGCAGGACATTCGCTGGTACGAGCTCACGGAGCATGTGCCGGAGGGTCCCACCATCAAGCTCATGCAGAAGATTGCTGCCAAGCATCGCATGGTGATTGTGGTTCCGGTCTATGAAGAAGAAATGCCTGGGCTGTATTTCAATACGGCAGCAGTGATCGATGCGGACGGCAAGTATCTGGGCAAGTATCGTAAGCACCACATCCCGCACGTGCATCCGGGATTCTGGGAAAAGTTCTACTTCACACCTGGAGACCTCGGCTACCCGGTTTTTCAGACCAAGTACGCTCGCGTCGGCGTGTACATCTGCTACGACCGGCACTTTCCGGAAGGCGCGCGCATTCTGGGATTGAACGGCGCAGAGATCGTGTTCAATCCGTCCGCTACGGTAGCGGGACTCTCCGAATATTTGTGGGAACTGGAGCAGCCCGCGCATGCGGTCGCGAATGGCTACTTCGTTGGTGCAATTAATCGTGTGGGCCGGGAGAAGCCCTGGAACATCGGTGAGTTCTACGGCAAGAGCTACTTCTGCAACCCGCGCGGCAAGATCATCGCCCAGGGCAGTCGCCACAGGGACGAAGTGGTGGTTGCCGACCTCGATCTCGAAATGATTGAAGAAGTCAGACGGATCTGGCAGTTTTTCCGCGATCGCCGCCCCGAAACTTACAAGCCCCTCACGGCGCAGACCGGACGCGCCGCAGCCGCCGACTAAGCTTCGATCCGCAAGGGCCCAATGACCACAATTCAAGACTCACTGCGCTCGAGAATTGAATCCAGTCCCCTTTACAACCCAGACTTGGCACCCGTCACCGCCGAGCGTCGTCACTGGGGAACCTACAACTACGCGGCGCTGTGGGTATCGATGTCGGTGAACATTCTTACCTACATGCTGGCGGCGAGTCTGATCCAGGGAGGAATGAGCTGGAAGCAGGCCGTCGCCACGGTGTTTCTGGGCAACAGCATTGTTTTGATTCCAATGCTGCTGAACTCCCATCCCGGCGCGCGTTATGGAGTTCCATTCCCCGTCCTCGCTCGCGCTTCGTTCGGGGTTTTGGGGGCGAATGTAGCCGCCGTCTTGCGAGCCTTGGTGGCGTGTGGCTGGTTCGGCATTCAAACCTGGATCGGCGGCGAGGCGATCCGTACTTTGATCACCGTCCTGGCGCCCGGTTGGGCACAGGTTGCCTACGGATCTGCAATCTGCTTTTTCGCTTTCTGGCTGATCAATCTCGCCGTCATTCTCAAAGGAATTGAGTACATCCGATTTCTTCAGGGGATCAGCGCGCCAATTCTGCTGGCAGTGGGAGTCGCGCTGCTGGCATGGGCCTATCGTGCTGCAGGTGGATTTGGCCCAATGCTATCGGCTCCTTCGCGCTTCGCTACCTTCTCCGACTTTCTGAAATTCCTGATACCGGCGTTGAACGGCACCGTAGGTTTCTGGGCCACTGTGTCTCTCAACATTCCCGACTTCACGCGGTTCGCGCGCAGCCAGCGTCAACAAGCGGTGGGACAAGCATTGGCACTACCGATAACCATGACACTGTATTCCCTGATCGGAATCCTCGTGACCTCGGCGACCGTCGTCATTTACGGCACGGCAATCTGGGACCCGGTACAACTGCTGAGCCGGTTTCATTCTCCGGTCGCTGTGATCGTTTCGTTATTGGCGATATTGCTGGCAACCCTGAACGTCAATATCGGCGCCAATGTCGTGTCACCGGCGAATGACTTCTCCAACCTTTGGCCGCGGAAGATCAGCTTCCGGATGGGCGGTGTAATCACCTGCTTCATGGGCATTGCGCTGATGCCGTGGAAGCTTCTGGCCAACTACAAGACGTTCATCCTCGGCTGGCTGGGCGGCTATGCCGCCTTTCTGGGACCGGTAGCCGGAATTATGATTTGCGACTACTTCGTAGTGCGCGGGCGAACCCTGCTGGTTGAGGATCTTTACCTCCGTGACGGCGCTTACGAGTATTTGCACGGGTTCAACTGGGTGGCGCTGGCCGCGCTGGCCGCAGGGGCAGCAACGGCGCTGGTGGGCTTAGTGGTCCCGCCGCTGCGCACCCTGTACGATTATTCCTGGTTCGTCGGTTTCTGCGTGTCGTTTCTAACGTACTACGCACTGATGAAATCGCAGAAGGAGCCGCGAGTGTCGGTCTTGGAAGAAGCGTCGTGAGCCTTGTGAGCGCACCCGGAGTTTCGGTGACTGCAAAGATTTAGAAAGGAGGGGTTAACCATCAGGCTTTGGCAACGCCCTGAAATGCCGGCAAAATCTCTCTTTTATAGGCTTCCAGCGTGTCCTCCTCGTCGCCGCACATTAGGTACACATTGAACTGGGTTACTCCGAGGCTCGCGAGTTTGCGGAGCTTTTGCCGATGGGCTTCCGCCGGGCCGACCAGGCAAAAACGGTCAACCACGTCATCTGATACGAATTTCGAGTTGCTGCTGTCGACTTCGCAATGCTGCTGGTAATCATAGCCACCGCGATTGCTCACATACGAGGTTAACGCAGGAGGCAGATCGTCCGGCTTGTAGCGAGAGATCAGATCCACCACGTGATTCGAAACCAATGCCGGGAACCAGCGTACTTGTTTCCGTGCGAGTTTCAGATCATTTGAAATCCATACCGGCGCGGCCGCCATGACTTCGATACTACGCGGGTCACGTCCCGCCGCTTCCGCGCCCTGGTTCACAAAGCCGAGGCACCACTCGATCAGATCTGGATCGGCAAACTGCAGAATGACACCGTCTCCGACCCTGCCCGCCAAGTCCAGCACCTTGGGTCCATATCCTGCAACCCAAACCGGTGGAGACCCGCCTGCCCAGGAAAGCCGGGTGGGTTGACCTTCGTAGTCAATCTCACGTCCAGCGGTGAGGTCACGGAACGCCTTGATAGCTCGCTCAAGATCGCCGGCCCCGACGGGCTTTTTGCCCAGCACCCGGCGGGAGCTGTCGCCGCGGCCAATGCCAAGCTGCATGCGCCCGTCCGAAATTAGATTGAGCGTGGCGAACAGGCTGGAAGTCACCGTGATGTCGCGACTCGCGGGATTGGTGACGCAGGTGCCGAGACGCATCTTCTTGGTGTTTTCGGCCATGAGTGTGAGCAGTGGGTAAGGCTCGAGCCACAGGATGTGAGAATCGAAAATCCAGCCGTACTGGAATCCGGCAGCCTCGGCCTGACGGGTGAGAGCGACAATGCGCTCCACCTTCATGTCAGGTTTGATTGTGATACCAAACTTCATGCCAATCCCCCACTTGAAAAGGTCACTCGAAGGGAGGCAGTTTAGCATAAAATGCCTCTTCCGCAGGCAGAGGCGAAAACAGGCATGGGTTTTGACACCATCATCACAAACGGCCGTGTGGTCACAGCGAGCGACACCTACGCAAGTGACGTTGCCATCGGCAACGGGAGGATCGTGGCGATCGGGCAGAGTCTTCCACCTGAGAATGCCAGTCGCATCATCGACGCTGCAGGCAAGTACGTGCTGCCCGGGGGAATCGATGTTCACACGCATCTCGACATGCCTTTCGGAGGTACCACGAGTTCCGATGACTTCGAAACGGGCACGCGGGCAGCAGCTTTTGGCGGCACAACGACTCTGATTGACTTCGCGATCCAGTACAAGGGCCAGACGCTCAGAACCGCATTCGACACCTGGATGCAAAAGGCTTCTGCAAAAGCGGTATGCGATTATGCCTTTCACTGCATCATCACGGAATTAGCTGATGCTCAGCTCGACGAGATGAATGCCCTAGTGCGAGAGGGCGTAACCAGCTTCAAGCTGTTCATGGCATATCCCGGCGTCTTCATGCTGGACGACGGCAGCATCTTCAAGGCGCTGCGAGCGACGGCAACGAACGGCGGGCTGGTTTGCATGCACGCCGAGAACGGAAACGCGATTGACGTCATCGTTCAACAGGCTCTCGCGGAAGGGAAAAAAGCACCCAAGTACCACGCATTGACTCGGCCGACCACGGCGGAAGCGGAAGCTACCAGTCGGGCTATAGCGCTGGCGGAGATGGCGGGTGCGCCAGTTTACATCGTGCACTTGAGCTGCAATGATGCCCTGGAAAAAGTGCGTGAGGCCCGCGATCGCGGTTTGCCGGTTTACGCTGAAACTTGCCCGCAATACCTTTATCTCTCGATCGAGAACTTCGATGTCCCGGATTTCGAGGGAGCGAAGTATGTATTCAGCCCTCCTTTGCGCGAGAAGTGGCACCAGGAAAAACTTTGGAATGGTTTGAAGAGTGATCACCTCCAAGTGGTTTCAACCGACCACTGTCCGTTCTGCTTCAAGGAGCAGAAGGAACTGGGGCGAAACGATTTCACAAAAATCCCCAACGGCGGACCCGGAGTTGAGCACCGCATGAGCCTGATTTACTCTGGCGGCGTCGCAGCGGGACGATTCAGCGTGAACCGCTTCGTGGAACTCGTTTGCACGACTCCCGCGAAGCTTTTCGGCCTGTACCCGCGCAAGGGCACGATCGCCGTGGGCAGTGATGCTGATCTGGTGATTTTTGATCCCAACCGCAAGCACACCATCAGCGCTAAGACCCATCACATGCGGGTGGACTATTCGATGTTTGAGGGAATACAGGTCATGGGTATGCCGGTCACCGTGCTCTCCCGCGGGCGTGTGGTCGTGGAGTCCGACAAGTTTCTAGGGCGTGCGGGCGCGGGAGAGTTCGTAAAGAGGTCCACCTATTCGCAGCCGTAGAGAACCCTGCTTAAGCTCTGTGATTCCAAGGTTTAGGTGAATGGCTTCGCGAGTACGGAGCGGCGGGGTCCTGGCGAGTCACGGCTATTCGGACCCCAGAAACCTGCCGATTTGCACTACGCCTGCCACCGAAGAAAATGTATTCTTGATTTGCAGTACTCCCCTTCCAATCACTTCAACAGCGACTCTCCAGCCAGATTTCTCCTGGATATGAGGTTGCCCCAGAGATGCGATACGCATGGGTTGCCAGAGCAGTTGGCTGCGCGCTGCCCGTCTCCATCGTAATGTGATCATTTGCTCATCTGCTGAGCGGAAAATTCTATAAGGGGCGCACCAAACGAGATAACCTCATTCTTGTGCTGAACCGGCCTATCATTCCTAAGAACAACTTGTAGGAGGTACGCACATGGCAACGAATCAGGTGGTGCTTTACTTCGACGAGCAGGAAGATGCTCTGCTTTTCACCCTGGCTGCCAGTTCGGCTATGTCAGCGGAAGGCCAGCTCCACAGCGGAGACGCAGCGGTCAAAGTTGCGGAGGAGCTTTGCAAAGCCAGTCGAATCACGACTGAGGGTGTTCTAAACGTCGCGTGAAGGACGGCAAAATTAAGATGATTCGAAAAGCTGCGTTGCAAATAGGCGCTCCGGCGCTACTCGGTTTCATGGCATGGAATGCGTATCTTGCTGTCAACCATCTAAAACAGACGCAGAAAATCGCGGCGCTCACACTGGAAAGCTCCATGATTCAGGCCGACATCTCCAGTGTTCTGAAAGATTTGACCGATATGGAAACAGGTCAGCGCGGGTACCTGCTAACCGAGAACCCTTCCTACTTGCAGCCCTACGCCGATGCGAAGGGCAGGATCGGAACCGATATTGCGAACCTTCGTGGAGGGCTGGCTAATCGCGCCGAGCGCGAACGGTCCCTGGAGTCGCAGCTGGAGTCTTTGGCGAAATCCAAGCGAGCTGAGATGGAGCGCTCTATTGGTTTGCGCGAACAAGGGTATCGTCACCGCGCATTCATGTTGGTGGATTCAAACGAGGGTATGGAGTACATGGATAGAGCTCGCGGACTTCTGTCTTCGCTATCCCTGGCGGAGACGAGCAGTGCGAGATTGGACAGAGAGAGGAACGCTAGCCTACGCAAGGCTCTGGCAGAGACCATTATTGTCAATTCATTTCTGCTCCTCCTCACAATATGTCTATTTCGACTCATGCGCTACCACGCGCAAGTGCTTGAACAGGAAGCCGCCCAGAGCAAACAAGAGTTAGCTGTGCGCGATTTGCAGCTAGAAAAATTGAATTTTGCCCTTTCCAACCAAGCCCGCTCCAAGACCTGGTCCATCGAGGCCAACGCCCGCCTGCTACTGGAGAACTATGGGGGATTTCTACCACGACAAGGCCACGCCTATGCTGAGCAGATAAAGGAAGCTTCGGCACAGATGGAGCAACTCCGACAGGATCTAGTTGGCAGCCCAGACTGCAAAACTGATGCGAAGGCAGCTTAGCAACTTAATTGGCGAGGCCACCGGCTGGGCCCGAAGCGCCTCACGGAGAGATGAGGGTCGAGGGAATGGTGGGCGGTCAATGAGTTCTATTGATCTTACGTCAACAAACCACGAGTAGTTCGCTTCCAGGATGCCTTTGCCGATCTTCGCTTGGCCTCGACCAGCCCCTCAGCAGGGCTTTTCAGGCCGTCATTACCGGTCGTGAAGCCCGATAAAGCTGCCCGGCAAAAGCTCCCAAACCCAGGCAAACCACACCCAAGCGGACCAGCCCGCCAAGATAGGGGATGAACCCAACGATTGTGAGGATCAACAGGCCCACCAGCAGTCCCAGCACCCAATCGCCCTTCGTGGCTCGCGAGGGCTTCAGAAGTATCCGCCCCAGGAAGGCGCCAACCCAAACCTTCGCCAGGTAGATCGCAGCAAGATACACCGCGAACAACATTAGCGAGATCGGGATGCCAATCAGCGTGATGGCTGCCACGACCATGGCCACCGGCACACCCGCCAGAACCCCAACCCCCAGCCCGAGGCTGAGCCAGCCTGAGCCCACCGCCTGAGTCGTGGCCCGGAAGAAGCCGGGAAACAGAACTAGGCCCAGCCATCCCACCAGCATGGCGGCAGCGAACCAGACAGCTTGGTGGAAGTAGAATCTGGGGCGCGTGAACCGGCTCTTCCTCACCTGCACCTGGATGTCACGTTTGCCCGCAATGGTCGCGCCGTCGGCGATGTGCACCTCTTTCGCCTGGTGCACGCGAGCGCTCAGGTTGCCGCCGACCCGGGCGGTGTTCGTCAGCGTGAGGCTAACTCCGGCCATGGTCAGATCGCGGCCGATACTGCCGCTCACATCGGCATTGCCACTAGTCAAGATGTCCACACTGCGCTTCACCTCGCCCTCGAGGCTGACTTCGCCGGCGGCAACGACAATACCGTCACCCACGTGGCCCCCGTCATTCACACGCAAAGATTGTGCAAAGCCGTAGATGCTGTGACCCAATTGCCCGTCCAAGTCGAGCGACTGCGAAAAGTTGTAGATGCGGCCTTCCACGGTTCCGCTGACCACAGTTCTTTTGGCAAACGTCACCAGGTCGCCCTTGACGGTGCCACGCACTTCTACGATCCGGCCAAAAGCCAGCAAGTCCCCATTGACCACTCCTTCCACGCGCACAGTGTTGCCAGTGGCCAAAAGGGTGTCGTCCACAGTCTCGCTCGCCGATACGGTGACGAACTCCCCGTGGCGCCGCTCCAGGGCAAAGCTGGGCAACGCCAACATAAGCAGCACCATCAGCAGGCGCAAGCCAGGCTTGGGTAGCCGCCGGCGACGTGCCAGCAGCAATGCGCTGCCGCCCAACAGCGATAGCAAAAAGAGACCCCCAACGACACCAGCATACTCCGTCAGCATGGCAGTACCTCCGTGTGCAAAGTAGTAGGAAAGGTTGAACATCAGGTTCGTGAAGCCGCTTGGGCTGAACGGATTGAACCATTCCAGCGCTGCCGGAATACTCAACTCATCGAACCAAACGGAAATGATCGAACCTAGCGCCAGCACTGCGGCCATCAACGCCAGGTCGCGCCACACCCAGGACCAGCCCGGAGGAGAGAAGCCCGCCGGGCAGGCCGCTTCCTCCGGAAGCTCTTGCAGACTTTCGCTCAGAACACGGTTCTCAGCGCGCAATGCGTCCACTAGTTCCCGGCAACGCCGGCACGTGGTTAGGTGGTCTCGCAGGCGCAGCGCCTCGTCCACTGCCAGTTCGCCGTCCACGGCGAGGGCGCAGGTCTGTTCCGAATAACATTCCATGATCACTTGCTCCTATGGACCAGTCGCCGGCGCAGCTCCTGCTTGGCCCGAAATATCAGCGCCGCCACGTAGTTCCTCTCCAGTCCCAACTCCTGTGCGATTTCGTCATAACTCAGCTCGCCGTAGTAGCGCAGGACCAGCGGCACGCGATAGTTCTCCGGCAGGCGTGCGATGGTATCCCGCACCTGCGCTCTCTCTTGCGTGCTGATGACAGCACCAAGCGGCGACGGCGCCGAACTGGCCGCCTCGATGACGGCGGCTCCGTCTTCAAATTCCACAAACACCTTCAGTCCACGCTGCCGGCGCCGCAAAGCGTCAATACATTGGTTGCCAGCCACCCGCAGCAGCCACCTGGGGAACGGTATCGAACCGTCGTAGCTCTCGATGGAGCGCTGCAACTTGAGGAAGACTTCGCTGGTGGCATCTTCTGCGCCTTCCCGTGAGTTCAGCATGTAACGACACAATCCGAATACGCGCCGGACATAGCGGCGATAGATCTCTCCCAGGGCCTCGGCATCGTGGCCCTGGGCGCGCTCTATCACGCTCTCCAAACCGAGCCCCTCCATCTGCTTAGTTTCGCCCTCGCTGGGCTGCGGTTCTTTCGCCATGTTCCGTTTGGCGTCCATAAAGCAGTACGCTGCAGATCGAAGGAAGTTACATACATTTTAGGAGACGAGGGGAACCCACGGCTGGACGCCTGGCTCAGTTCCTGCGATTAACGCCGTTTTATTTTTCGTAAAAGCTTAGGAGGTAATGAAATGACAATCAGCCCTATCGACGCCGCACAACGAGCGGCTGTAAGAGGGGTTGGGTTTTGCTTACCTAAGCAGGTTCGCGACCGTGGTCTACATCAATTTTGGTATCCACGAGCAGCTGATTGTCGAGAACAATGCCGCGGAAACCGCTCGGAATATCCTGGCGCACGAACGACTCTTTCGAATCGGCATCGCCGGCGATCTCATTTACTGCGCAGGCGTTGTCGTGCTTCTCACGGCGCTCTACGTGATTCTCAAGCCGGTCCATAGGGGCCTCGCCTTGCTTGCGGCATTCTGGAGACTCGAATGGGTCTTGATGTGGCTCGTTATGACACTCAATCTCTTTGACGCTCTGCGGCTCCTCAGGGGCGCTGATTACTTGCGAACATTTGAAGCAGAGCGATTGCAGGCCTTGGCGAGTCTATATCTGGGCACGCGTTTTGACTACTATTACGTTGGCTTGCGGTTCGGTGCATTGGCATCCACAATCTTCGGCTACCTGTGGTTCAAGTCTCGTTATATCCCTCGAGCATTGGCTGCCTTCGGCGTGATCTCGCCGCATTTTGCGTGGCGTGTACTTTCGTTTTCTACATTTTCCCCAACTTCGACAAGATCGTTAACCTGTGGTGGTTCGATACGTCGATGGGTATTTTCGATATAGCACTGAGTTTTTGGCTCCTATTTAAGGGCTTAAGGCCGTCTGGGTAGCCGAAGTCCAAGCATAGGCCGGTGGTCGGTCAACGGGAAGTCCAGGCGTACATAAACTGAGAATTACGAGGCGGCAACCGCGTTTCGGACCCCGGGTCCAGTGCGCCAGAGGGCTGCCCGGATGCGGGGCATGCCGGGCGAGGCGGTCGTCGCATCATCCGCAAAGGCGTCCGCAGCAGTAGGTACGGTGAGGTGCAGCTCTTCGAATGGGAGAGTCTGGTTATTGCTAAACCTCGTGGGTTATACTCGACGACGTTCTGAAGGCGAACGCTGGAGGAAAAAGTATGTTTCACTTAATCTGGTATATTCTCATTGGGCTAATCTCGGGGCTTATCGCAAAATCGGTGATGCGCGTGCATATGACGATCTTCTGGACCATCGTGCTCGGCATGATCGGATCGATCATCGGCGGCGCCGTTACCCACATGTTTTCGCGCCCGACAAACGAACGATATCATCCCGCCGGTCTCCTTTTTTCCACATTGGGCGCGATCCTGATTCTCTACATTTGCTATAAGCTGAAGATTCATTTTCCCCAGGTCAACCCGTTCTAGCTCATCGACGACTAACCTCTTATTCCGACTTATTCCGACCGATTTGAGGTTTTCCTTCCTGGGATCGAAGCCAAAGCTCGACGATCAGTGCGTTGATCGAGAAACCAATCCAGAACGCGATACCAAAGAGCTGCTCATGTGAAAGATGGGTGACCCTACTGGTGGCGAAGAATGTCCCCATCACCGGGCGGGTAGTTGCGATGCCGAGAAGGACTGCAATTGCCCCTGTCATCCATCGCAAGGTCAGCACCGGCTCGCGACGCAGGTGCCATGCCCGAAACAGCGAGAATAGAAAGAAACTGTTGAAGAACAGAACGGCAGAGCGTTCCACCCAACCACCAACGGAATACTTGCTCATCGCATGGGCCGTCAGACCCACTACCAACCCGAGAGGGAACAGAAAGCGTTTTGGCCACGCCGCAGCAGCAAACCGGCGAATGTAGACGAGGACGAAAAACTGGTTTTATACAAACTGGATGGGGATAGTTGACGTACCGGGCCTTTACACTCCGTCGAAAGTCGCGTGGCAACCCGTTTGGAATCAATAAACCTTGGCAATGCGCTTTCATACCCATGGGTGGGCCGCAGGCCCATGGCAAACTCACGAAGATGATCACTAGTGAAAGAGGTGGCTGCCAAAAGAATTGCCAACTCATCTAAAATTAGAACATGCAGGCAGTGGCGATAAAAAAGAGTAGCCGCGAGAAAACAATAGGCTTCCAAGAGATGGGGACGCTCAGGTGTGACGGTTGAAAAGCAAGCTAAGTGGCTGGAAAAAGTTTTGGCGGAAGAGCACGAGCGCGATAAGAAGCACTCCGACCGAATCGAACTACCGGACTAGCTGCCTGAGCAGGAACTGATTGTTGTCGAAATCAGCGATGGCGCTCACAACCCCGTCAATGAGCGATCGCGACTTCCGCGCGGTGGTGATTGCCGTGGAACATTCATGGGTCTGGGTCGCCAGGTTCATCAACTGTTTGTTCTTATTGCTATGGACGAAATGTGGGGGATAAGGTTTACAGAGATCGCAAAACAAGACTGCGGCCCGCCCATGGATCCCCGAGAGCACGTTCGTATCACCGGCTTTGCCCTGAAGAACTGGGCGCTCGCACAGGTGCAGGATTCGATCGCAGTCGCACTACTGTGGCTGCTGGGCCTTTGGATTCTCAAAGTGCCATGGGCTCTGCTGTGGGCAGGGCTTGCTGCCGCACTGCAAATCGTCCCGCACCTCGGACCAGTACTCAGTCTGGTCGGCCCGGTGCTGGCGGCATTGCTCCGCTGGCACGACTGGGAACATCCTCTCTTTGTGCTGCTCCTGTACGCAGTAATCGTCGTCGTGGACGGACTCTTGCTCCAGCCCTACATCATGCGCCGGGTTGCCAAAGTGCCGATATGGGCCTCGATATTCGTACCGATCATCCTGGGGTTTGCGATTCCGTTCTGGGGATTCATTCTCGCCCCACCGCTGCTGGCGGTGATATATGCATACAAAGCAAGAGGAACCACGTAATACGACTCAATTAAACTCAAGGGCCGGGTTGCTGGGGTAGGCGCTATCACAACAATGCAGTTGACATGCCCGTTATCATCCTCTTGGCTGTCGTCGTCTTCATGCTGTTCCTCTTCATCCTCGTCAGGCTCTTCTCGAACCAAGACAGCGGCACGTACCGACCGATCAGAAGGTTTTAAGCCGAAGCGTTCTGCATACATGCCCAATGGAATGGTACGCCGTATCCTTGACAACCGCAGCGACGATGGGTCGGCGAACTGCCGGAGGCGGGGGCGCTGACAGTCGCAGACCAGCTGTACAATCCAGAGGAAGAAATCAAAATCAAAAGGAGAACCGCAACTGACGCAAAAAGTTATTGATGTGGTGGGAACATCCAAAGAGAGCTTTGCCAAGGCTGCGGAAAACGCAGTGGCAGAAGCGGCAAAGACGGTTCGAGGCATGAAATGGGGGCGCGTGGCGGAATTAGAAATGGACCTGGACGGCAAGAAGATCGTCAAATATCGCACCACAACGAAGATTTATTTCGACATTGAAAAATAACGATGTAGATGCGAGGGCAAGGAGGGCAGTTTCGCCACTGACAACGTACATAGCGCCTTAATCTCACACACCTCGGCCCCGTCTGCGCCAACCGAGCCACATACCAAAGCCGATGCCCGCGAGCACTGCTCCAGTCAGCTTCTTGCGGTCGGTAATCGGAACGAAACGGGTCTGCTGGTCACTGATCTCTATAACGCCCACAGGAATAGCCCTCACCCCTCCACCGCCTCCCCCGCCTTCGCCCCGCGCACTGGAATCGCCCACACCACCAGTGCCCGCCCCGGCACCGTAGCCATACATTATTTTTGCAACGGGTACGACCGTTTTGCCGTGGGCTGAGATGGGTTCGCCGTAGATGGCTTTCACGCTCGCTTGGCTGAGAATGCTTTCCCTCAGGGATTGCAGGAGGGCTTGGGTGCTCATTTCAGAACTCCTTGTAAGGCAACTATTATCCTCCTTTCCCGATCTTGATCTGGCGGTAGCGCGGTAGGCGGTCGTTGAGGCTATCATCGGCGCGGAGACCGGAGTTAAACTAGGGTATGCGCAAGCGGCACCCATGAGCTCGGCGGCGAGCCTGCAACGACTTCAAAGACATCGCGCGTCGCCAGCCGCATGGGTGATGCGGTTCAGCGATGTGTTGCGGGTTTCATTACCTTCTTTGGACGGATGGTTCTCGTACTCGGGTCCCCGAGGCAGCCGAAAGCTAGCCAAGCGTCAACAGAATCAATGCTGGTCAAAAAGGGCTGCGCCATAGCATTCACAACTGCTTTCCTTTCAATGACGCGATTTCCGCCCGAGGCTGGTTCGCCCGGTATACCTTTTGGCCGATAGCGGTTTGCTTGGGTTGTGGCAGTACTATCCGGCGAAGAAGATCGACGAAGCGCGGATCGGAGCGGATGTTATCGAATCTCGGATCAAACGGTCTCTACACCTCGGTGCTAGACTACCCGCAGTCGCCTGTAAGCAAGCCTCTCGGCTCAACTAGCAAGTAGGGAAGTCGTGCAACATTTTGGGTCGAGGTCAAGCTCGCACCGAGGTGCGCATGGCCGCCAGTCCGGCACTGGCTCCAACCGATATTGAGACGTGGACGATCCGCAAACTGCGGACTCGGATCATCCCGTTCATCTTCGTTCTGATGGTGATTGCCTTCATCGACCGCATCAACATTGGCTTTGCGGCTTTGACGATGAACAGGGAACTGGCCATCACTAGTCAGCAGTTCGGATTCCTCGCGGGAATTTTCTTTTTCGGCTATTTCATTTTTGAGATACCCAGCAACCTGCTGCTGCACAAGATTGGCGCTCGTATCTGGATTGCCCGCATATTGATCAGTTGGGGAATTGTGGCAATGCTAACTGGCTTCTCGCAAACAGTGCTCCAGTTGTATTTTGTGCGGTTTCTGCTTGGGGTGGCTGAGGCTGGATTCATCCCCGGAATCCTGCTGCATCTGACGTACTGGTTTCGTCAACGAGAACAGGCTCAAGCAATTGCCTCGTTTCTGACGGCGGGCCCACTAACTAGCATCTTCGGTGCCCCGGTTTCGGGTCTGATTCTGGATCACGTCCATTGGTTTGGAGTCAGCAGTTGGAGGTGGTTGCTGATTCTGGAGGGGATTCCAGCGATTCTGGGCGGTGTCCTCACATGCTTCTTGCTGCCCGGACGATCTGCGGAAGCCCGATTTCTGACAGCAACGGAAAAAGACTGGATCACAACTGAACTGGCGCGTGAAGAACAACAGAGGCTGGCGACGCGGGGAATCACTGCGGGTCAGGCGCTGAAGGCTCGTTTCAGTGAATACTCGAATACCACGGTCGGAACCTTGGTGATGATTCCTTACGTTGTTGGTCTGACCGCCATGATCCTTGTTTCTCGCGGTTCGGATCACGCGCTGGAACGCCGTTACCATGCTGCCATTCCTGAAATGGTCGGCGCAATCGCCCTGTTTCTGCTGGGCACCATCACCGCTGTTTCCCCTTTCTTCTCAACCCTTTGGTGTTTCGTAGTAATGGGCGTCCAGAACTTCATGGCCCCCTTCTGGTCGCTGCCCACTCAGTTCTTGACGGGATTTTCGGCGGCTGCCGGGATCGCTCTCATCAATTCCGTGGGGAATCTTGGTGGCTTAGCTGGGCCTTACGCGACCGGAGCGATCGGCAAGTGGACGGGGAGCTTCTACGGAGGGCTTGCCTTTACAGGGATTTCATTGCTGGTATCGGCAATGCTAGCACTCGCGTTGCGGAAAGGAACTGAACAGCACGCGGCATGTGTGGGGCTTCGGTGGCGCAGTAACCGCCACATCGACGCATTCGTGAAGGAAGCTGGTTCAGGAGATCATATGAGATCGTTTCCCCTTCGTCTGTTGTTAGCATTCGGCCTGTGCGTCTCCGCACCTGTGGCCCTCGCTCAGGGAAAAGAACAGAAACCGGAAACCCCGGTCGAGAAGTGGACCGGGAAAACGATCATGCTCATCGGTGCCCATGCCGACGACGACATGTTATCGCATGGGACATTGGCTATGCTTCAGGCGCACGGGAATCAGGTCTATATTGTGACCCTGACGACCGGAAATGTCGGCACTCAAGACCCGAATTTATCGAGAACGCAGCTTGCCCAGATTCGCCGCCAAGAGGAATTGGCTGCACTAGGGGAGTTGGGGATTCCGGGAGAACACTACATCAATCTCGGATACGATGACGGGCTTCTCGAATTTGAAGATCGCAAAGCTGTAGTGGAAAATCTGGTGCGGTTGATTCGTAGAATCCGCCCGGATGTGCTAGTGGCATGGGACCCGGGAAAGAATTATCAACGATGGCACAAGTCCGACCACCGAGCCGCCTCTTACTTGGCGGCGGATGCGGCACGCGCCGCAATGTGGCGCCTGCTCTTCGAAGGTCAGATTACCCAAGAGGGGCTTAAGGAATACATGATTCCCGAGTACCTTTTCTTCAACGACTACGATTACGAAGACGAGAATACATGGGTTGACATCAGCGACTTTGTGGAGAAGAAGGTAAATGCTAGGGCAAAATACGTTAGCCAGTTTGGACCGGGCTGGAAGAACTACAAAGCCAACCTCTCCGAAGCCGAACTCAAGCAAATGAAGGACGAGAGTCGCAAACACGTCCAGGTGAAAGATGGGAAACCTGTCGAAGGATTTCGCTACTATAAGGGTCTGCCGGATGCTCTAGGGAAATAACTCTTCCCAGTACTGGGGATTCGACACCACTCTTCGGTTAGCCAGCGGAGGACAGAAAGTAGCAGTACAGGTGATTGCATTTAGGGCGCGTAGATAATTCAGGTCAGTTGAACCACGACTGCCACATCGAACTTCGAATAGTACTTCTTCACGTCCTTCGCCCCGTACTTTTCCCGGAACTTCTCGACCACCGACTTCACATCTTTCGATTCCCTGATTGGCATCGCGCGAAATCCCTCCTCCACACCTCGCGCATCAATCCGAATCGACGGGTTCTGAAGCACGTTCCGGTACCACTGTGTCTCCGAACCCTGCACGGGCAGGAGGTACAGCTTTTCGCCTTCCAGCACGAACCAGACCGGATTCGAGATCGTCTTCCCAGATTTTCTCCCGATGACGCTGAGCTTGATCTGGCGGTGGCGGGCGAGACGGGATTTCAGTTCGCTCTCCTTCACTTGATGGCTCCGTATTTGTTCAGTATCTTAGTGGTTTTCTCAATCGGCAGCGCCTCGACCGTGTGTCCCCGTCCGGTAATTGTCATTGCTCGAAACAAGGAGTTGTACACCGCCTCCTCGGTGGCTTCGATCACAGCCAGAAACAGCGGCGACATCGCGTCGTTCGGCGTCACCTCGATGTGCCGAGGTGACGCATTGTCCGCCGCCCGTATGCGCATCTGGGGCGCAGTCGAGAACGCGATCACATAGTCGCCGCTGCCGTTCGATCCCGCGGCCCCCCGCCTGCTTGTTCTTCTTCGCCGTAAGCATCCATGATCGCTTCTTCAATCAGTTCCTTCAGCCTCGCCTTGCTGAGCGAAGGGAGATTTGTCCCAGACTCGCCTTTCAGCTTCCGCAGATGCAGAACTGCCGGGCGACTGTTCCGTTTCGTCATGCTTCTCCGTTGATCAAAGGCTCTTTGGGAGATCGATCTTCAACCTGCCGAAAGAACGACGTTTCGTTGCTGGCGTCCCGGATCGTGTAGCCGATCAGGTTGTACCCTTTCAGGCGACGCGCGTACATTCGCGCCAGCATCCGGACGTTGGAGTCCACATAATCGTAGACTCGCACAACACGCTTGGCGTCATGAAGTCGGTGGAGACGCCCTACGTATTGCTGTAGCGTTCCCTTCCAGGAAATGGGCATCGCCAGAAAGAGCGTGTCCAAGCGAGCGTCGTCGAACCCTTCGCCTATGTAGCTGCCGGTCGCCAGAATGACTCTCGGCGCGCACTCGGGCACAGCCGCAATTGCCTCTGCTGTCGATCGTCGTTGTTTCTTGCCCATGCCACCCTTCAGCGTAAACACGTTCTTCAGCTTGCCGGCAAGCTCCGTTTCGAAGTATTTCAAGTGATCAGTTCTGCAGGTAAGCACCAACGGTGAGCGCCCATCTGTGGTTGCCTGGATGAGGTCGGTAAGGATCAATTCATTGCGGACGCGATCATCTACGATTGCGGCGTACACTTCCTGAATCGTCATATCGGTTTGCTCAGGCGGCAAGGAAAAGTCCGTCAACCGTGGAACTACTTCATGCTCGAACGGCGTAGCTGCCGTCATTGAGCGGGCGCTGAGCTTGAATCGGGTCGGGCCGCACTGCATATAGATGATGGGGTGATGTCCATCTTTCCGCTCGGGAGTCGCGGTCAGTCCGACGACGTATTTCGCCTTCACCTGCCTCATCACCTGTTCAAAAGTAAACGCCGACAGATGGTGACATTCGTCAACAATCACTTGGCCATACTCTGCCACGAAGTCTCTCACCCCTTCCTTGTCGTGGGCGCTTTGAAGAATCGCAATATCCACACAGCCGCTGCGTTTGGCCGCCCCTCCCCCGATTCGGCCGATTGACTCCGCCGGAAGCCCGAGAAACAGTGCCAATCTTGCATGCCACTGGTCCAGCAATTGTTGACGATGCACCAAAACTAATGTGTTCACCTTCCGTGACGCAATCAACCATGCTGCGACTGCCGTCTTGCCAAAAGCTGTGGGAGCGCAGAGAATCCCCTCATCGTGCTGTGCGAACGCGTCAACGGCCACCTGCTGTAACGGGCGAAGTCGACCGGAGAACCCTACTTCGATCGGGCGACCAACGGACCGTTCGTCCCTAACCATGGGCTTGATGCGGTGCGATTTCAATAGCTCGATGACCTCCGCCAGACAACCACGTGGTAGGGCAATGTGGTCGGCAAGTTCCTCGCCACAGGCGATGACTCGCGGCTTGTTGAAAGTGGGAAGCCGCATTGCTTGCGCCTTATAGAATTCGGGGTTCTGGAATGCCCCAAGGCGAAGCAAACGGTTCAGCATCGCGGAAGGAAGATCCTTCTTTTCGATATACAAGAGGTTGCCGCGAACAACTTGGACCTGCACCGGCAAGGGGCCGGGTATTGGACGCTCTGCTCGCTTTCGGGATGGTGGCAACGTCCAAGGATCTTGTCCCTCATCTTCCGCAGAGCTGATTCTCACTCCGACAAGGTCTCCACTTCGTTCGGCTTCCAGAACAACGGCCTCGGCAGCAGAAATGGGCATCCGTTTCATGCTCGCCAGAAAAGCCCATTGGTCACCGTACGGACGAAACTCCGCATCTACGAAGACGCTGTTTCCGTCTGCGCGAGGAAGTTTTTGCAGAGGCAGAGCGATTAAGTTGCCAAGCCCTCCCTTTGGCATGGTGTCTTGGTTGGGGAAAAAGCGGTCGTACGAATCCAGTCCAAGTTGGTGACGGGACTCCATAGCACGAGTCAGGATTGCACAGCCGAGTTTTCGTGCGGTGGTTGCGGGGATCGCTCGGTCGAAGAAAATCCACACGTGGCCACCGTTTCCTGAGCGTGAACGTTCTAGTGCCGCTGGCACATTCAGTTCGCAGCATACGGCCAGAAACGCAGTGGCATCCCTTTGCCACGTTTTCTTGTCGAAATCGACCGCGAGAAACCAGCAGGTCTCATCCTGCAGCAGCGGATAAATGCCGATTGTGTGATCTCCAACGAGGTGCCCACGCACTACCTCGTCGGTCAACGGTCTGAACTTCCGAGTCTGGCGGTCAACCCTCCTGCGGTCCTCGTCTTTGGCGCGAAGATAGGCCTTCCAGTCACGATCTGCCTTGGGCATGTACCCAGATCGCGCGTCGGCGTTCTCCCAACGAACTGCATAAACATCGTCGCGCCCGTGGAAGAGGCTCCGGAACAATGCGATTCGTTGTTCAGCTTTCAAGACAGGAATATGAGCACTTGGCAGTGCGTTCGTTGTGACGGGAGTCCCGGTAGTGGACTGCGCCGCCGGAATCTCGATGCCGGGCTTCTGCAAAAGACACCGTAGACGAACATTTTCTTCACGCAAGCGCTGCATCTCTGCGAGAGCAGACTGCAGGTCCAGGAGCTTGGGATTAGATTCGTTCACGTGAAACCATTGTCGCCGTCTACAATCTGTGACTCGATCAGGAATAATCTCACAGTTTGCGAACCCGTCAGTTGTCGCGTCCGAAGGTTCGTCTACTAAGTGCCGGTCGCCTGGCACAGCAGCGAGGGGCTGGCTGCGGGGCGCTTGGTCGCGAAAACGACTCTCCAGTCATCCAACGATCCCGTTCTCCGATAGCGACTAGTATATTAGGCACAATATGGACAGAGTTATTATATGCATAGTATATTAGGCTTACTATGCTGAAACTGCACTCCATCGGCGCTCAAATAGCGTCCAGACGGAAGGCTCTCCGGTTCAGCCAATCCGCGTTGGCTGACAAGGCCGGTGTGAGTCGGGCAACGCTCGAAGCACTGGAGAATGGCCGATCAGGTGAACTTGGTTTTTCCAAAGTCGCCAACATTTTGTCGGCGCTCGGCCTAGAGTTGAAACTACAAGAGGCAAACCTGCAACGGCCCACTTTGGACGAGCTCTTAGAAGAGGATCGCGATGATAAAGGTCTGGACAGACGCCGCTGAGGCAGGCCTGCTGGACAGGCAGCGGGATCGCGGAAGTGCTTTTGCGTACTTGCCTGAGACAGTCCCACAGCGTGCCGTCTCCGTTACCATGCCCGTGCGGCTTCCCTCCTGGGACGTGCCCTTTGGCCTCCCACCAATCTTCGAGATGAACCTCCCGGAAGGCGCGTTACGGGAACGGCTGCGACTCGCCTTTGCGAAGGCGACTGGAACATTCGATGATTTTGATCTGCTCGCCATTGTTGGCCGCTCACAAGTGGGCCGCAT
>QIAN01000408.1:0-1400 GCA_003225005.1 Acidobacteriota bacterium
AAGACGGAATGGCCCTTGTCGTTGACCGTTTCGACTTGCGCCCAGATGGTACCTACCGGGGCTTGGAAGATTTTTGTGTCCTGAACGCGAGAAGAACGGATCAGAAGTATCGAGGCAGCTATGAAACGTCAGTCATGAAGCGATTTCAGCAGTTCGCAAACTCACCCGCCGTACTCGCAGATGTTGAAAAACTATTCACGCTAATCGTGCTGAATTGCGCACTGCGCAACGGCGATGCTCACCTCAAGAATTTCGGCATCGTCTATGACGACATGCTCGGTGAAGCTCGACTCGCACCGGCCTACGATCTCGTAACCACTTCCATCTACCTGTCGAAGGACTGTCTGGCGCTTACGCTCAACGGAACAACCCAGTGGCCCGACAGCAAAGTTCTCCGTCGGCTCGGCGAAACTCGGATGACGGGCACACCTGCAAGAATTCGCGCGATCCTTGAGCGTATCTCGGACGCTATTTCGCAAACCGAAATCGATCTTCGGTCATACATCAAGGAACATCCCGACTTCAAGGAAGTGGGTGAGCGCATACTGCAGGAATGGGTAAAGGGCCGACAACTTTCACTTCAAGACGGCTAATGGTTCGTATACCCGTGTTGGGATTGGAGCGCAGCCTGCTTCGCCTCCCGCTAACGAGGCCGCCTCTAGCTCAGAACGTTCAACCACGAGAGACAGCCCCTCCTGAGTAGCTGTGCCAGGACACCCGACGACCGACGGGCGCGAATGGAAGGCGGGATTCGGAGCGTACGGTACACTTACGGCACACCTGCCAGGTCCAGTGATTCCGATCCGGACAACTGATTGATGGTCATCATACAGGATTTTACCGCTGCCAATATTCGACTCAACACCTGTGAATTGGAGCGATCATGAGTTTCTCCGACTGCGACCTAAAACTCAACAGCACGAGTATTTCCGTGCGAGTTCTGTCTTCAAGTCTGGGCCCACCAATGACTCACTTCCAGCAGCTCACTCGTTCTGCGCGTTTCTGGAAAGCTCCGGAAAGCGAGTGATTACGCGCACGGAGCAGTAAACTGCGGCCCTCAGGCGTGCCCGTGTACACGAGTTCGGCCGCTCCCACGAGACGCCTCCAGCGTTGTGTGAACATCTGAGCAACTTCTTTCTTCCGCGCAAACGCATCTGGAACCGCGAAATAGTCCTCTCGGAAAACTCTCCAAATCTTCCGCCGTGCGAGCAGCGTGTTTATGCATGGCGCGTCCCAGCCTTCCCCCAGCAAGGATTTCGTTCCCACCAGCACGGTTATTCCGCCCTGCTGGAAAACCGATGTGATCAAGCGAACTGAGCCGCGATAGTATTCTCCGCGTATTTCGACGCTCGAATAACCTGGATCGTGGCTTAGCGGAGAGATCGAGAGGTCTCGCGGTT
>QIAN01000408.1:1467-2367 GCA_003225005.1 Acidobacteriota bacterium
CCGACAAGGCGGCTCGGCGCAGATCTTCAAATATCGGAACGATGCCAATGTCTTCGCAGACCGCAACCTCGCCCGTGGATTTCGGCATCTCTGCCTTGCGAATAAAGTCTGTGAGAATGACGCACCGCAATTCGGCGGCCTGACTGCCCGATTCAAGCCGCACGATCTCCTCAATAGATTTCAGTTGGTGATCGATGTGGTTAGCAGCATTAGATGGTCTGACGGATCGCGGAGCTTTACCCTTCGCCGTTCAATCGCGCCGATCTCCAGCAGCTCACGCCGGAGCAACTTAAGAATTTGTTCGCTCGGTTGGAAACTCTCGACGTCGGAGTACAAGCAATGCGAGAGCAGCACCTCCAGCCATTCGAGTTCTAGCACAGGAACTTGTTTGTGAGACAAGCCCAGCGTTTTCAATACAGCGTGTTGGATTTCCCGTCCAGTGGCGTGCAGAAAGACGACCATACTGGAGAGATATTCAGGGGCTTCAAGAATCTCTTCCGTGTGTTCGTTGGGCGTCGCAATCCACGGGTGGGCAAAAATCGCATCTTTGAATCCCTCGTTTGACCGGAGCCGCTCAACAAACGAGTCCACGGCAGTGCGGAAATCCGAGATCACCTTCTGCTCTCTCTCGGTAGGCGTACTGAAGTAGACGTAATCCTGATGCGGACAGAGGTCACCTTCGAGCACCAATTCAGGGACCGAAACCTCCGCATCGGCTGGTCCGCAAAGCTCTTCGTATCGCTGCCATTCGAACGGAGAAACATCGTAGGGAGGCGTTGCCGACCATCAGAAAAATGTGCGGTATCACCCTCGATGCCACCTAGCGCGGGCGCCCCGTATCTCCAGATTGACATACCGTTCATAATAATGTACATTAAAGCTTTTAGTGATCATTATTCT
>QIAN01000409.1 GCA_003225005.1 Acidobacteriota bacterium
TACCCACCATCGGGACCTCGCGGAACGGGTGATCATCACTCGCCCGCATCACCCCTTCCAGGGACAATCTCTTGAGGTGCTCCGGCATGCGCGGATGCCCGGCGGCTTGCAGTTCGTTCTCATTCTGCCGGACGGAAGTAAGTCGCTGATCCCGGCGGAGTGGACGGACTTCACCACCGGTGCCCCGCAAACTTCTCAGCTGGTCGGGTCCCTTGAAGATTTGCTCCGGGTCCGCAACCTTGTGGATGCCCTGCTTCGGCGTGCCGCCGACATGCCAGTAACATCGGGTGCAGACCAGGAGAGCCATGCCACAACTGCATCTCAACTTCAGCGACATCCCGATCCCGGAGACGTGCCTGTGGGAGCAATTCGACGACGCGCAAAAACAGACCGTCATCGAGACGCTAGCGCGCCTGCTTGCCAAGGCCAGCCGAGCCGAGCAGACCCAGGAGCAAACCAATGACTGATCCCTCCAAAATCAAACCAACCCACACCCAGCGTGTAGCCTTGGTTTACATTCGCCAGTCCACGCCGACTCAGGTCGAGCAGAATCGCGAATCCACGGCCCGCCAATACGCCCTGGCTCATCGCGCCTGTCAACTCGGTTGGTCCAGAGAGCAGGTAATCGTCATTGATGAGGACCTCGGCCTGTCCGGCTCCAGCGTCGACAAACGCTCCGGGTTCACTCGCCTCACCCATGAAGTGGCTCTGGCACACGTCGGCATTGTCCTGGGACTGGAAGTCTCTCGTCTGGCCAGAAACAATGCGGACTGGTATCGCCTGTTGGAGTTGTGCGGCATTACCGATACGCTCATCGGTGACAATGATGGGGTCTATCATCCAGCGTTGTTCAACGACCGCCTGCTGCTGGGCCTGAAGGGCACGATGAGTGAAGCAGAACTGCATATCATTCGCGCCCGGCTCGACGGCGGCATCCGCAACAAAGCGGCACGCGGCGAGCTTCGTCGCGGATTACCGGTTGGCTTCGTTTGGGGAGAACAAGATGGTGAAGTATTGTTCCATCCCGATGAGGCCGTCACCAACGCGATCCGCACTGTCTTTGAACGCTTCGCCGAGTTCGGTTCCGCTCGCCGGGTATGGCTTTGGTTCCGCTCCGAAGGGTTGCCCTTCCCGCTGCAGGATAATCCCGGCAGTCACCATAGTCCGATCCGCTGGGTCGCGCCGACCTACACCGCGCTCCATCACATCCTCACTAATCCGGTGTATGCTGGCGCTTATACCTACGGTAAGACACGATCGGAACGCTACGTCGATGAACACGGAGCCGTCAAGAAACGGATGCGTCATCTGCCGATCGCCGAGTGGGCGGTTCTCATCCCCGATCACCATCCGGGTTTCATCGATGGGGCGACCTTCCAGGCCAACCAAGCACGGCTCGATTCCAACACCAGGCCGCGGCCTCACCATTCTGGAGGCGCCGTGAGAGAAGGCTCAGCATTGCTGCAGGGCCTGGCCACTTGCGGCCACTGTGGCCGCCGCCTGCATGTTCATTATCGCGGCCGGATCTCGGCTCCGGGTTATCACTGCTCCGGCGAAGATCTCGTCAATGGACGTGGACAATACTGCCTCACCATCGGCGGTATGGCAATCGAGCAAGCCGTGGCCAACGCTTTCATAGAGGCCGTCACGCCCGCGGCCGTAAAAGCGACATTGCTCACCGTTGAACAACTGCATGCCAACCATGATGCGGCACTGTCGCAATGGCGCCTGGAGGTAGAACGCGCACGCTACGAAGCGGAACGGGCCGAGCGCCGTTATCGGACTGTGGAGCCTGAAAACCGGCTGGTCGCACGCGGACTGGAAAGCGAATGGGAGAATCGCCTCCGCAGTCTGGCCAGTGCTGAAGCGGAACTGCGCCGCCGCGAGCAGCAACAACCCGACAGGCTCAGTCCCGCACACCTGCAGCAACTGGAGGTTCTCGGCGCCGATATCGGCAAGGTCTGGGCGGCGACAACCACCACTGATCGCGATCGCAAGGAACTCTTGCGCACGCTGCTGGAAGAGGTGATCTTTGATCTGAAGCGCGCCGAAGGCCGGACGCATCTGACGCTTCGCTGGCGCGGCGGTGCCATCACAACACTGGACGTGGCGACCCCGCGTTTCCGGCCCATGGGGCCGCGCACCGACGAAGATACGATCTCCTTGCTTCGCCGCCTGGCGGCTCTTTACCCGGATGAAGTCATCGCCGGAATCCTCAATCGCCAAGGGCGAAAGACCGCGACGGGAGAACGCTTCACTGCCAACCAGGTGGGCAGCCTGCGCCGCTATCGCGACATACCGCGCTTTCAGCCATCGGCTGAGCCGCTCACTGGGGAACTGGTTTCTATCCGCAAGGCAGCGCAGATTCTAGGCATGAATACGTCCAGCATTCATCGATGGTTGGCAGATGGTTTCATTGCCGGTGCGCAGGTCACCCCAGGCGCACCCTGGCAGATTCGAATCACTGATGAGCTGCGGGCGAGCATCGTGCAGCAGGCCCCGGCGGAGTATCTGCCGATGCTCGAGACGACCATGAAACTCGGCGTTTCGCGGCAGACCGTGTTGCAGCGTGTAAAGCGCGGCGAGCTACACGCCGTGCTGGTGAGGCAAGGCCGACGTAAAGGCTTGCGAATCAAAGTGGTCGATCAGCAGCCGGACCTTTTCGAACAATTTTCATGAACCAGGGGGCAGTATGAAACACGATCCAAGAACCCGCGGATGTCGGCATCCAACACCCAGTTCACCTGCTTCCGCTCGATCCCGACCACTAACGCATCCAGCGCTTGATGCTGACTGCGCCCAGGCCGGGACCCATACGAGAAGCCGAGAAAATCCACCTCATAAATCTGATTGAGGATGGTGACCACGGCGTGTTGAACGATCTTGTCCTCCAGCGCCGCAATGCCCAACGGCCGCTTTCGGCCGTCGGCTTTCGGTATGTACACTCTTCTCGATGGTTGCGCTCGATAAGCGCCCCGGTGAACCCGGCTATGAAGATCCTGAATGCGATCTTCCACCCCGGCTTCATACTCCTGCCACGTCACGCCATCCACTCCGGGCGCAGCTTCCCGTTTCAACGCGTAGAAGCTGTCCTGAAGCAACTCGGTCGTAAGATGGTGAAGCAAAGCGGTGAACTTCTCCCCCTTCCTCGCTTGCGCTGCTCGGCGCACACCCGCCAATCCTTGGGACACACGTTCCCCGCACTGTGTCGGTGGTGTGCTGGACTGATGAGTGTTCTCCTTGGTCAACGGCCTTCCCTCCACGCCCTCCGCCAACGGTTTCCCATTATTGTTCGAGCGCTTCACTGGTATTACGCCGCTGTCCGACCCCTCAGAGACGTGCACGTGGACCTTGCGGCTTGTCGCCTTCGCCCACCGGCCTGCCGCTGGTTTGCTAGCAGGCGTCTCCGAGGTCTCCCGGTTCTCGTGCATGAAGTTTCCAGCCGTGCTGGGGTCTACGACTACGCAGGGTTGATGATGGTCTCGCGTTCCCGACCACCCTCATGTTGCCTTCCGCTATAGGGACGACGTCGGCACCCTGATTACGGATTTTCGAAGCTCAATACCCAGCCCG
>QIAN01000059.1 GCA_003225005.1 Acidobacteriota bacterium
AGATAAAAAGCCGGCGCGACGGGCTGTGGAAAAGACGCGCGCTGGAAAAGTCCAAAAACCGACTTCCCCACCGCGCTTGGAAATCCCGCAAAAACCGCGGGATTCCCACTTTCCCACAGCCCCGACTGCTGCTGGTTCATTAACTCAAACCGGACATGTCACGTGCTAAGAAAACCGGACATTTTAACTTGCTAACAACATCGAACTAAACATATGACAGTGAGCCGCTCCCCAGTCGAATCGAAGTCAAAACTAAAGGCCCGGCACTCGTCCGAGCCTTCGAGAAACGAAACGATTCCTGTTGCGGCTAAAGTTGATTAACGGTTAAAGGCCGGTGCGGCATTGTGCTCGGCCACAATCTTTTTGGCATTCTCCGCTAACGCCTTGGCCTGCGGCATAAGTTCGAGCCCTTTGACCACCAGCGGATCGGCCTCGGCCCGCACTTTCACTCCCTCATCCTGGCCGAAGGCATCCACAAAGATCTCGGCCTTGATGTTGGACTTAACCCAGTCGGCGTTGTCGACCAACTCGGCCTGGGTGTAGGGAATGTTGGCTTCATCGAGCGACTTGCGGAAGTCCTGCATCACGGCGTCGTCCGCTTCAAAATTCTTCGTAGGGCGATGGCTCACCACGTAGCGCTTGGCGTAATTGAAGAACGCGTAGTGCTGCAGCAGTGTGTCCTGGAAGTGATTGCTCTTCACCGGGGCCACGGGGACATCCGGAGTAATGCCGCCACCTCCGTATACTGTGCGCCCGCTGTCCGTGAGTTTGACTTCGCGGCTGCTGTTGTTTGGAGCCTCAGCACTGTCACGGCTGTAGTAGTAATCGTAGAGAGATACGTTGCTGTAGTCGCGTTGGATCAGGCGTCCGCTCGGCGTGTAGTAACGAGCCGTGGTTAATGCCAGACCGGTGTTTTCCGAGAGTGGATAGACCGTCTGGACCAGGCCTTTGCCGAAAGTGACTTCGCCCACAATCAAGCCGCGATCATGGTCCTGAATGGCTCCGGAAACAATTTCTGCCGCCGATGCAGTTAAGCGATTCACCAGCACGACAATGGGATATTCTTTGCCAGAGTTGCCATGCTGCGCCATGTAACGCTTCTCGGCAGATGCACGGCCGTGGTGAGAGACGATGATCTGTCCCTTCTTAAGAAATTTGTCAGCCACGCCCACGCCTTCGCTGAGCAACCCGCCGGGGTTTCCGCGGAGATCGAGAATCAGGCCCTTCAGGTCGCCGAATTCGTCCAGCGCCTTGACCACTTCGGTCTCGGTGGTCTCATTGAAGCCGGATACATGCATATAGCCAACCCCGGGCCGAATGAGGAAATGCACGTCAACGCTGTAGCGCGGAATTTCATCGCGGATGAGCGTGAACTCCATGGGTTTTTCCACGCCCTCACGCGAGATGCTGATGTGAACCGTCGTCCCCTTTGGGCCTTTTAGCAAGTCGGCAACATCGGCGGTGCTCATGTTCTCGGTGGATTTTCCGTCGACGGCAACGATCACGTCGCCGGGGTGGATGCCGGCCTTATAAGCGGGCGTCCCTACGAAGGGGAAAATCACGATGACTTTGTTGTTGCGCGGTCCGACCGTCATGCCCACACCGTAGTACTTGCCGCGCTGGTCTTCGCGCATCAGCGCGTACGACTTGGGATCGAAGAAATTGGAGTGGGGATCGAGCGCATGCAACATGCCTGGAATGGCGCCGTTGTAGATAGCCTTATCGGCGTTCACCGGCTCGGCGTAGTTGTCCTCGACGATCTGATAGACATCAGTGAACTGTTTCAAGCTGTCACGGACGTCGGAGTCTCCTCCGAGCGATGTCTGCTGTCCCGAGTGCTGGGCGAAAAGAATGCCCAGGCAGCCGCAGGTGAGAAGAAAAAAAACTACCAGGAACGGTGAACGGCGAGAACTACGAGCCATCTTAGATTGTCCTTCGATTCAGGGCTTTAGAGCCAACCCGGCTAACGCACCAAATGAACGCAGTATAACACCACTTTAGACGATCCCGAGCCCGAATGGTCACCTCTGGTAACCTTGGCGAAACCTCTCTTGTTTCAGATGCCAGACAAGCCGTTTAGGGTTCTTGGCACGGTTGCCGGAAGTGGTTTCCCCTGTGCGTAAAGAACGCCCGGGGGGGCTTGGCGCTCTATCAGAGCTTCCAATCCTCACCCTTCGCGATCCGGATGATTGCGGCTAAGCTGCGCTCGACATCTTCCTCCGTGGTGGCCCAGGAAGACACGCTGATACGCATGGCAGTATGTCCATGCCACTCAGTACCCCCGCACCAGCAAGTTCCGTCGCTCTGCACTGCG
This sequence comes from Acidobacteriota bacterium, assembly GCA_003225005.1. Lineage (GTDB taxonomy): Bacteria > Acidobacteriota > Terriglobia > Terriglobales > Acidobacteriaceae > Sulfotelmatobacter. The sequence goes on from QIAN01000059.1 coordinate 2,315, forward strand.
GCGATCACGCGCCGGGTTTCATCAGCATCGCCGAACGACACCAGTACTTGGTTCAGCACGACCTCGTTCAATACCTGGAATCCTGCCTGGCGCAGCCCTTCGGAGAAGCGTTTGGCCAGGCGGCAGTTACGCTCAATCAGTTCTCGCAAGCCGCTACGTCCGAGCGATCGCAGCGCTGCCCACAGTTCGATTCCTCGGGCTCGTCGAGATGCTTCCGGGGTATAGAAACAAGGTTCCCGCAGAGCGCTGGGTTCGAGGTACGCTGCGCTGATGGCCATCGCGTCGCACAGGTGCTCAGGATTGCGAACCACGGCGATTCCGGAATCGTAGGGCACGTTGAGCCATTTGTGGCAGTCGATTGCCCAGGAATCGGCATCGCTCGCGCCTGCGAGAAGTTTCGCGTAAAGCGGGGAAGCGGCAGCCCACAGTCCGAAAGCGCCATCCACGTGAACCCAGGCACCGGCTTGGCGTGCGCGCGAACAAATCTGTTCAGCGGGATCGAATGCTCCAGTGTTTACGTTTCCGGACTGGATACAAATGATAGTGCGATCATCGAGTGGGGGAAGCGCTTCAGGTCTCATGCGGCCCTGATCGTCAGCCGGAACCGTGGTCACACGGGAGCGGCCCAGACCAAGCAGCGACAAGGCTTTCCGCAAAGACACGTGAACTTCGGCGCCGACTATTACGCGAAGGGCAGGAGCGCCAAACAGTCCATCTTCCTCCACATCCCAGCCGGCGCGCTTCAGCAGTGCACTCCGCGCCGCAGCCAAGGCGGTGAAGTTCGCCATGGTTGTGCCGGTGACGAATCCTGCGCCACAGGGGGCGGGCAAGCCGAAGAGATCGACCAGCCATTGCAACACGATCTCTTCCATCTTTGCGGCGACCGGAGACATTACATAAAGAGCCGCATTTTGGTCCCCAGGCTCCGCCCAGCCAGTTCGCTGCCAACGCGGCGGGCACAGTGCCGCCGATGACGAAGCCGAAATAACGGGGCCCAGTCGTTGCCACCGTGGCGGGCGATCCCGCGTCATCAAGCAATGCCAGTACTTTTGCAGGGTCTGATGAATGTTCGGGCAAGACGCCGCCGAGCGATTCCAATCCCGCAACGCTTTCTGGCGCGGGCGCGACTCGACGCCGGTTGATGCCCGCGAGGTACCGGGAGGCGCGGACGGCTGTTTCTTCCAACAATTCCTTCACGAATGTCTCCTTCGCATCAGAAAACCCTCCAGATCGTACGCGGGGTTCTCCGGACTTCACGAGATTCTAAGACATCGCCCCGGGGAAGATATGGGCGCTGTTTAGGAGCGATGTCAGAGTCAATTCCTCGATGCCCGGTCCAATCCCGTTACGAGAAAGCTGTTACCTCCCCGACATTGCCGCTTCCACGGCTGGGGCAGTATGATGGGCGCATGAGCTTTGGGGAAACGATTTTCCTGTTCCTTCTGGCGCTCATCATCTTTGGGCCCAAGAAGTTGCCGCAGATCGCTCGCCAGGTGGGCAAGGCGTTGAACGAGTTTCGCCGCGCCTCCAACGAGTTCAAAGCCCAGATCGAGCAGGAAATTGCAAATCTCGAACATGACTCTCCACCCCGCACCCTGCCAGCCACCACTCACGTCGAAGGAGTGGTAAGCCACAACAGCAATCGAGACATTGTGGCCGATTCCATTCCGGAAGAGCCAGTGACCCCAGGGACTCAGCCAACGACTCCCTCTGATCCCGTGACCGTAGCTTCCCCCGAGATTGTGTCTGAGGTGAACCGGGAAGCAAGCCAGCGCGAAGCGTCCCAGCCGACCGACATCGCCGACGATTCGCTAACCACAACCAGCCCTCAAGGCACTCATGTCTGAAATGTCGGCAACGGTTTCAAGCGATCAGGGCGATCCGGAGCCTCTGCCTGCGATGGGATTCCTCGATCATCTTGAAGAATTACGTCGCCGCATTGTGTATTCGATTGCAGCAGTTGCGCTAGGTTTTTTCGCGTGCTGGTGGAAGGTTGAAAAAATCTACGAAATCATGCAGCGCCCCATCATGGACGCGCTCAGAAACAATGGAATGTCGGAAAAGCTGGTCTACCTGAACCCGACCGAACCCTTCAACCTTTACTTGAAGATTGCAGCGCTGGCAGGCTTGTTCTTAACCTCACCGTTCGTCCTCTATCAGGTCTGGATGTTCATTTCCCCGGGACTGTACCGCAATGAAAAACGTTACGTCGTGCCCTTTATGGTCTCCACGATCGCGCTGTTCTCGGCAGGCGGCTATTTCGGCTTCAAAATCGTCTATCCGGCGGCCCTGAATTTTCTGATTAGTTTCGGCAAGCAGTTCCAACCGATGATCACCATCAAGGAATACACCGAACTTTTCCTGAGCATTATCCTGGGCATGGGATTGATTTTCGAAATGCCGATCCTGGTATTTTTTCTGGCCCTCATGGGCATTGTGACTGCCGGATGGATGTGGAAGAACTTTCGCTATTCCATTTTGATCATCTTCATCGTGGCCGCGATTGTGACGCCGACCAGCGACATCCTGAACATGTGCATCTTCGCCGCCCCCATGATCGCGCTGTATGCTCTCAGCATCGGCATCGCCTATGTGGTGCATCCAACGCAACGTGCCGCGCGAAGAGAGAAGCAGGCATGATCTCGATTCGATCACTGAGAGACTTCCGTTGACCGGCAAGCCATTCTCAATTCCGATTCTGCTGCTGGCATTGGCCTGCACATTCCTGGGCTGTGACCGGGATAAGGATGCCGCTCAGGCCCAGGGCCCGCCGCGCACGGACACTTCGACCCCAGGCTCCAAGGCGTCGACGCCCCCCCTCACATTTCCACCCGACTCTGGGTCTCCGCCCGGCTTCGACGGCAATCGGTCGATCGAATATGTAAAAGAAATTGTCGCTTTCGGACCACGGCCGATCGGCAGCGCCAATCACAAAAAGGTTGAGGATTACATCACGTCTCATCTGAAAGGTGACGCGGTCGAGGACGATAGGTTCACCGCCGACACGCCCGAAGGTAAATTTCCGGTCCACAACATCATTGCAAAGTTTTCAGGAACGAAAGACGGCATCATCGTGATCGCCAGTCACTACGACACGAACTATCCCTTGCGCAATACTCCGTACGTCGGAGCGAACGATGGGGGATCTTCGAGCGCGTTGCTTCTTGAACTCGCGAATCAAATGCGAGGCCAGAAACGGGACGGCTATAGCGTATGGCTGGTGTGGGATGACGCCGAAGAGAGCGTGAAACCCGACACCGAGGTGAATTTCCTAAGCGACAGTCTATACGGCATTCAGCATCTGGCAGACAAGTGGCAAGCCGATGGTACGCTGAAGAAGATTAAGGCGTTCCTGTTGGCGGACATGATCGGAGACGCCGATCTGGACATCGATCGCGACCAGAACTCAACCCCTTGGCTCGAAGACACAGTCCATGAGGCCGCCACGCGCCTGGGTTATCAGTCCCATTTTTTTGCGCGTAACAACCAGGTTAGCGACGATCATCTTCCCTTCGTGAAGCGAGGAGTGCCCTCCGCCGACCTCATCGACTTCACATACGGCTACAACAACGTCTTCTGGCACACACCGCAGGATACGGTAGACAAACTTAGCCCTAAGAGCCTGGACATCGTGGGCTGCGTCATTCTGGAGACAGTTCGACTGCTCGACACGAAATAAGGCCTTATGGCAGAGCACGCCGAGAACCGCCGCAGAGATCGTTGAAATCCGAGAGCAAGAAACTCGGAGCCCTCTGCGACGAGCTTTTACTTTTGCTCTTTTCCTCCGTTTCATTTCTAATGCACCCGATATGCGAAGGACACAGACTCTGCTTGTGTTTTTGATGGTTGGCTGGTTTTGTCTCGCAGCAGCTCCCTCCACCGAAAACGACGACGCCGGTCGGATTATTCAGGAAGCCCTGAAGCCCTCGCCCATGGAGAACAATCTACGCCACTTGACCGATGAGATCGGAGGCCGCGTACCAGGCACTCCCGCGATGCAACGTGCGGTCGAGTGGGGAATCGAGGGGTTGAAGACCGCCGGAGCGGACACCGTTCATACCGAACAGTTCACCATGCCGCACTCCTGGTCCGAAGGTGCGACTGAGATGGCCGTGAGCGCCACGGGGACGGCGCTTGATCCCAAGCTCATGCAGATCCCTAAAGTCGAATTTCGCGTGCGCGCGGTTTCCATCGCGATGGCTCCAGGGCTGGCACCGGCGAAGCACATTCCTGTCGTGGATGTGGGCGAGGGAACCTCGGCCGACTTAAAGAGAGCGGGGGACATTTCTGGGAAGCTCGTTCTGGTACACAGCGTCGTACTGAAGACGTGGGATGATCTCTTCGCCGAATACACGAAGGCTCCGCCCGCCATCGACGCGGCTGCGAAAGGGAAGGCGAAGGCGGTAGCCTTCATCGCCACTCGCGAAAATGACATTCTTTACCGCCACACCAATGCTGTCGCGGGAGAGCTGGAGCGGTTGCCGATGGTGCTGGTGGCGCGCGAAGACGGCGAACGAATCGGGCGGCTGCTTACCTCGGGCCATCCTGTCTGGGCGGATTTGAGTATTCCAAATGAAATCGGCGGACCCATCAAAGCGTCCAACGTTGTCGCAGAACTCAAAGGCAGCCAAAAGCCGGACGAATTTGTCATTCTCGGCGCCCACCTGGATTCGTGGGAATTGGGTACGGGAGCGCTCGATAACGGGTGTAATGCGGCGCTAGTGGTGGACGCCCTGCGCGCCATTAAATCCGCTGGCCTGAAACCAAAGCGCAGCATTCGTTTCATTCTTTTTTCCGGGGAAGAGCAGGGCATGATCGGGTCGCGAGCCTACGCCAGGGCGCACCGCTCAGAACTCGACAAGGCCGCCGGCGTAATCGTCTTCGACGCCGGCACGGGCAAAACCACGGGCTTCTCCCTCGGTGGACGAAAAGATCTGCTGGCTGCCGGGCAGCGTCTGTTGACGCCGCTGACCCAGTTCGACGCTACCAAGCTCACCACTGACATGGAATGGGGAACCGACCACTTCGATTTCATGCTGGAGGGTGTCCCAACATTCGTCGCCGAGCAGGAAGAGGCGAATTATCTCGTGAATTACCATGCGGTCTCCGACACTTATGACAAAGTAGATTTTCCGCAGCTCAAGAAACACGTCGCTGAGGCCGCGACGCTAAGCTTTGAGCTGGCCAACTTGCCGGAAAGAATTGGTCCGCGTCTTACACATGCCCAAATTGAGCAGACCATCGACGACAGCCATTCCAAGGAGATGTTGAAGGCCGCTGGCGTCTGGGACGATTGGGTAAGCGGGAAGCGCGGAAGGCAGAAATAAGGTTTTGCATTCAACATCAGTCAAGAATTCCTAGTCCCCCCTGGGATGCCAAGTGTTGTTATTCTGGATTCTCTTCAACCTATTCGCGCTGGGCATGCTGGTGCTCGACCTGCGTGCATTCCATCGTCCAGGCCATCCTGTCCGGTTCCGGGAATCGTTGGGTTGGACGGCGATGTGGATCGCTCTCGCCGTTGCTTTCGCCGCCCTGCTTTATTTTTGGCAGGGACACCAAGCCGCGCTGGAGTTTGTCACCGGCTACGTAGTTGAGCTTTCACTCAGCGTGGACAATCTTTTCGTCTTCCTTCTGATCTTCAATTACTTTGCCGTTCCCGAGGAGCAGCAGCATCGAGTTTTGTTCTGGGGCATTCTGGGAGCGCTCGTCATGCGGGGCATCTTCATCGGAGCCGGCATAGAGCTGATCCATCGTTTTCACTGGATTCTCTACGTGTTTGGAGTGCTGCTGGTCTACAGTGGCATTCGAGTTTGTGCGCTCGGCGGACACCAGTTCGATCCAGCAAGAAATCCGGTGGTCAATGCCGTGCGCCGCTGGATTCCTGTCACCGAAGATTACGTGGGCGGACGATTCTTGGTGCGGCGCGGGCGGGAGAAATCTCAGATGTACGCCACGCCGCTGTTGTTGGTGCTCGTCGTGATCGAGACCACCGATGTCCTGTTCGCGGTGGATTCGATCCCGGCGGTGCTCGCCATTACCCTGAACGCGTTCATCGTGTACACCTCGAATGTCTTTGCTATTCTGGGGCTGCGGTCGATGTATTTTGCGGTCGCTGGGCTGATGAAGATTTTTCGCTTTCTGCACTACGGATTGGCGGTGGTGCTGATCCTGGTCGGGCTGAAGATGCTGACCGCGGATTATTTTCGGATTTCTACATTGGCTACGTTGGGCGCGGTGGCCCTGGTGCTGGCGGCGTCGATTGTGGCCTCCGTGGCGAGGCCAGAGAAGGAACCTGTTGATTTGTGATTGTGGGTTGAAATCTTCTCGTGATCATGATGGCTGGGCACTTCGATCAACTGTCAACAATTCCACACTACACAAACTTAACGCCCTCGCCCTTAAGCACCGAGTGCTTCAAAAACTTCATATCATTGTGATCGGGGAAGTCAATCCGATAATGGGCGCCACGGCTTTCCTCGCGCGCCAGGGCGGATCGCGCTACGAGCAGTCCCGCAAGGTGTAGGTTCGCCGCTTCGTACGAACGTCGGGTATGCGGATGAGCCAGTCTGGGTGCCAGTTCTTCCAGTTGTTGGATCGCGCTCTGCATGTGCTGACGCGTCCGGACAATGCCCACATCATTCCACATAAGGTCCTTGATCTTGCCGATCAATTCCTCCAGACCAGCATCAACCGGACCATTTGAGTAAGCCGCTTTCTTCGGTTCCTTGCTCTTCGGCACAGCATGTTTCAACTCATCGCGCATGGCCTTGCCGGCCCGTGCGCCATACACTAGGCCCTCAAGCAGGGAATTGCTGGCCAACCGATTCGCTCCGTGTACGCCGGTGGCCGCGGCCTCGCCTGCGGCGTAGAGCCCCGGCAGGCTTGTGCGGCCGGCCAGACCTGTACGCACCCCACCCATGGAATAATGGGCCGCTGGACGGATCGGAATCAGGTCCTCGGTGATGTCAATGTTGTACTCGAGACAGGTCGAGTAAATGCGGGGAAAGCGCTTCTTGACCTTCTCGGCGCGCAGGTGGGTAAGGTCGAGATAAACGAAGGGATCTTTGACCCGGCTGACTTCCATCTCGTGGACAATGGCCCGAGCCACCACGTCCCTGGGCGCCAGTTCACCCATGGGATGGTACTTGCTCATGAACCGATCCAGTTCAAGATTGCGCAGGCAAGCCCCTTCGCCGCGTAGCGCCTCGGACAGTAAAAACCGGGGAGCTTTCTTCAAGTAGAGAGCGGTGGGGTGGAACTGAACGAATTCCATGTCACTGACTTCTGCTCCGGCCCGGAAAGCCATGGCAACGCCGTCTCCCGTAGCCACGTCGGGATTGGTGGTGTTGCGATAAAGCTGGCCCATGCCTCCGGTGGCCAGCAGCACCGAGCAAGCAGCAATCTCCTCTTCGACTCCTTGGTCACGAATCAAAGAAATTCCCGAGACGCGTCCATCCACAGTGTGCAAGCCGGTCGTAAACTCAAATTCCAATACAGAAATGTTTTTTAGGGTTTTCGCCTTGGCGTACAGTGCGCGCAGAATCTCGCGCCCGGTGGAGTCGCCCTGCGCGTGTAGGATGCGGTTACGACTGTGGGCGCCCTCTCGGGCGAACACCAGCTTGGTGCCGTTGCGGTCGAACTGTGTACCCCACGCGATGAGTTCTTCGATACGCTCCGGGGCGTCCTCGACCAATACTTTGACAGCATCAGGATTCGATAGGCCGTCGCCCGCGAGCAGCGTGTCCTGCAGGTGCAGGCAGACTTCGTCCTCGTCGCTGAGCGCGGCCGCGATGCCGCCCTGTGCCAGTTGAGTATTGGAGTCCGTGACTTCGCGCTTGGCTAGCACCAGCACGCGTCCCGCTTCCGCCAGCCCGATCGCTGCCCGCAGACCGGCCACACCGGCGCCCACGACTATGTAATCGGTTTCGGCTGGCAGGTGCTTCATATAGGCAAAATGGTACCACTTGACACCCTGACATACCGGAAATGCTTTTCGCGCATACGTTATGATGATGGGGCGCATGGCGCAAGTGACCATTCACGTCCCGCCGCGGCCCTACCAGGCTCGCATCGAGAATGGCCTGTTTACGCGTGCCGGGGCACTACTGGCCGAGTTGCTTCCACAGTCCAGCCGGATTTTCGTGCTCACGGTGGCGCCGGTTTACCGACGGTGGGGGGCCAAACTGCTGCGCTCGTTAAAGGCCAGCGGATTCAGGCCGCAGGTCTTACAAATGCCGAACGGCGAGCCCGCCAAGCGTTTGGAGACGGTGGAGACCTTAGCGGAAAAACTGGCGCGCTTGGGTGCGGATCGCAAGGCCGTCATCGTCGCCCTGGGCGGAGGAGTGGTGGGCGACGTGGGTGGATTGCTGGCTTCGCTCTACATGCGCGGAATTGAACTGGTGCAGGTTCCGACCACGGTGCTGGCGCAAGTGGATGCTTCGGTTGGCGGAAAGACGGCTGTGAATCTCGCGGCAGGCAAGAATTTGCTGGGGACGTTTCATCATCCGCGGGTGGTTCTGATTGATCCGGGCGTGCTGTCCACTCTGCCGAATCGAGAATTCCGTGCCGGCCTTTACGAGGCGCTGAAGTGCGGGATTATCGGGGACGTGGAACTGTTCCTACGCTTTGAACAGAATCGTGACCAGATCCTGAAGCGCGATCCATTGGAGCTGGAATGGCTGATCGCGGCATCAGTCAAACTAAAGGCAGAGGTGGTCTCAGCCGACGAGAGGGAAGGCGGATTGCGCCGCGTCCTCAACCTGGGCCATACCATCGGGCACGCGCTCGAAGCGGAAACGGGTTATGGGCAACTGCTTCACGGGGAAGCGGTAGCTTGGGGCATGATCGCGGCCACTCATATCGCGCGTACGGTGGGCCGCACAGACAGCGTGACGGCCGGCCGCATTACTGACGCCGTGCTCAGTTTGGGCCGTCTGCCGGAAGTGAAGGTGAATACACGCAAGGTTCTCGCCCGGCTGCAAACCGACAAGAAAACGCAGGATAGTGTGGTGCATTTCGTGCTGCCGCGCGAGATCGGCAAGGTCGAGGTGGTTAACGACGTCCCTGAGCGCGCAATTTCCGATGCGATGGAAGAGGTCCGGCGGCTCTCGCGCGGTGGGTGGGAACGGAAAGGAAATTGTTGACTGTCGATTTTTGATGGTTGAATGAAAACCGATACTCGTCCAAGGTCTGAGAGGTTCTTGAATCAACAAGCAAAAAATCAAAAATCAAAAATCGCGTCCCCATGCGTGAGACCCACAAATCGGCGGTGATCGGGGCAGCTCCGGAAGGCGCCCGCGACACGCGCGCGGCGGCCAGCGCGGTGCGTCAGATGTTCACTGCGATCGCCCCGCGCTACGACCTGCTGAATCACCTGCTGTCCTTCAATGTCGATCATCTCTGGTGGCGGCGCACAGCACGCAGTTTTCGCGAGATCCTTTGGCGGCCAAACTCTCGCGTCGTCGACCTCTGCTGCGGCACGGGCGACATGACCTTTGCCCTGCGGCGACAAGCTGGACGGACATCGCCTCAACTTCTGGGGGCCGATTTCTCCCACGCCATGTTGCAGCGAGCTCGGGCGAAGTCGGCCACGAGGAGCGAGGAGAACGGAACGTCGCTTCTCGGAGTTGCAGGATGGGTTGAGGCTGATGCCTTAAGTCTTCCTTTCCCGAACGGATATTTTGACCTGGTCACATCGGCGTTCGGCTTCCGCAACCTCGCCGACTACGATGCCGGACTCCGCGAAATTGTGCGCGTCCTCGGTCCCGGAGGTGAGTGTGGAATCCTGGATTTCAGCGAGCCCAAAGGGCTGATGGGCAGCGCCTATCGCCTTTACTTCAAACATGTTTTGCCGCGCGTGGGCACGATGATTTCCGGAGTTCGCGGGCCCTATGCATATTTGCCTGCCTCCGTAGAACGTTTTCCGTCGCCGGACGAAATGCTCAGTCGCATGCGCAGCGCAGGCTTCCGTGAAGCAACTTGGACGCCTTATACCTTCGGGATTGCGGGACTCTACCGCGGCAAGAAGTGAGTCCGCTGCTGTTTCGAGTTGTTCCTCTCCGATTGATTGAACGCACTTGGGCGCTCTAGGAGTTCACACCGCATGAACTGGTTTATCTGGGCTTTATTGTCGGCTTTTTTCGCGAGAGCTACAGCAGTGCAAAGATTGGCGTGAAAGAGATCAATTCCAATCTGGCGACTGCGATTCGCACGGTTGTGATCCTTGTCTTTGCCTGGGCGGTTGCAATGTTTACCCCACTCAGCCGCTTTCAGCAATCAGCAGGCGGACCTGGATCTTTCTGATTCTTTCCGGGCTGGCGACTGGACTGTCCTGGCTGTGTTACTTCCGAGCCCTCCAACTGGGAGAAGCCTCGCGTGTCGGTCGACAAGCTCAGCGTGGTCGTGGCCATGGCGCTGGCTGTAATTTTTTCTGCACCAACCACTCACCTGGCACCATTGGGTCGGGGGACTATTCATTTTCTCCGGTGCGGTGGTGGTGGCGTATGCATAGTGCGGGACGCCAGGTTTGTCGATCTCCAGATACTTCGCAGAGGAGATCTATCTTGCGCCGGCGCTTTCGGTTGACGGTGACGCTTCCGCTGTGAAGCTGTCGGCAAACGCATCCGCAATCGTGTAGCGGATCACGTCTTCGTAGGCACTGCCCAAAAACTTCCGCAGGCGGTCGGTATTCATGATGTATTCGCCCGTCATGTAGGGCAGGGCTTCGGGAGGAATTGCTGAAATTTGCCGCTTCCACAGAAACCGCAATACCAGCTGCATCGCCCATGTTCCAGGTACGCGCACCAGTTTGGCATGCGCCATCTCAATGCAGCGGGCGACGCTGAGGGGCTCGCCGCGACCTGCGACGTTAAGCACGGTCAAACGTTGCGACTCGGGATCGCGGCTGAGAATGTATGCGATCAGCCGGGCCATGTCGTCGACATGAACGAACTGTAGCCTATTGGCCAAGTATTTCTGTCCGATGGGCAGCATGCAGGGCAGCCGTTTGCTTCGCATGCGCATTTTTTCAGCAAGCGCGCTTTTGCCATTCGGAGTGCCACGGAACGCGCCTACCATATAGTTCTCCATGCTGGCCCCGGCGAAGATGTGGGGGCGCAGAATGTAGACGCTGCATCCGCGCAGAGCGGGCGAGCGCTTCCGTACAACTTCATCGGCCTGTTTCTTGTGAATCGCATAAGGCAGAGTGTGTGCCGCCAGCGGATAGTCCTCCGTGGCCGGAGCGGGGAGACTGGGTCCATACGCCGAGACGCTGCTGGGAAAGATAAATTGCTTAATGCTTCCTTCGTCAGAGCGATTGGCTTCGGTGACGGCTTCCATCACTCGCGCCGTGCCTGCCACATTGATCTGCCACATGCGCTCGACATCGAGCACCCCCGTACGCACGGGATCAAGTATGAAAGCCAGATGGACGACGCCGTGAGCCTTGGTGTCACGCAGCAGTTCGTAGAGCGCGCGACAAGAGGATTCTTCGCCCAGGTCCAGGCGCTCGCAGCGTAGCGGCAAATCGGTTCGGGGTGGATTGACGTCCACCCCGATCACTGAGAAATCCGCGAGCAGAGGTAACAACCTGGCGCCAAGGTTCCCGGCAATGCCGGTCACCACGACGATGGGTTTCGAATTGGCCATCAGTCAGGTTTCGACGCCGGAGGCTGTGCCGCAGGTGGCTGCTGAGCCGGAGGCTGACCTGGAGCGCCCGGAGCCGTCGGATGCGGAATGCGGGGCGGAGGCTGACGCATTCCACCCGGTCCCGCCGGCCCAAAATAAGCCTCGTTCGTTTCCGTTTTGAATGAATTCTGGACCTTATCCATCGCGTCGCGCATTCGCTGCGTTCGCAATGTGCCACGAATTTCTTCCTTCACTTGATCCAGCGGCACCTGTTCTTTACTAACCAGCTTGTACACGGAATGACCGCCCGCGTCGCTGAACACCACCGAGACTTCGCCCGGCTTCAGGTCGAAAACAGCCGCATGAGACGAAGGCAGTCCCGTACGGCGGACTTTAGGCATGCTGACCGTTGGTGGTTCCACTTTCCTTGCGGCCGCGGTGAAAGCTTCTTTTTGCAGCTTGGCAAAGTCCTCTCCGGCAGAAGCCCTTGCCCGCAGACTTTCCGCGAGTTTCGACATCTCTTGTTCGTCCTGTTCCTGCTTGGCCTTTTCCGGTTGCTCAGTTTCCTTCTCAGGTTCCTTCTCGCTGTCCTTTTTTTCGTTGGCTTCGGCCTCCTCGGCCGCCTGCTTTGTGAGTGGAACGTACAGCCGCTCGAGCGAGTACTGCTCGAAAGCTTCAGGATTCTTTTTGTAATAGTCGGCGATGTCCTGCTGCGAAACTTTCTCGGCTTCTTCCTGGATACTGCGCTGCAGTTCGTTGGTAAGAATCTGCATGCGGGCAAACTTCATGACCTCTTTGTACTGCGGACTATTTTGCAGGCCATGTTTCTCCGCTTCTTGCGACATCACCAGCAATCGCGGATATACGCTGGCCAACTGACGCTTCAATTGTGGCGTCATATTCGGTGCGATCCCGCTGGCCATCTTCTCAAACTCGGCACGCGTGATGACGGTTTCGCAATTCGCCGAGCTCTTGGCTGGCTCTTTAGCAGCCGCGGGCGACTTTGTTCCAGGTGCTGCCGTCTTGGCCTTGGGTACCGTAGCTGGACAGACGCCCTTGATGGTCAGCACTGGCGCAGTCGGAGCCACTTCGGGTGCCGGCGCTGCTGCCGGCGCCGGTGCGGCGTTGCCTGCGGCCGGAGCCTGGGCAGGCTGTGCCGCGGGCGCCGGCGTTTGTGCCTGGCCGCCTGTACTTGCTGCCGGCGCCGCACCCGACGAAGGCGCAGGGGTTCCCGGCTGAGCTTGGCCCCAGGCAAGGGTGCCAAGCAACACACACATCAGCCAGCTCTTACTCATAACCGTGTTCCTCCAGGATTGGCGCTGCAGAGAGTCATTACCAGAACTTGGAATCCTAGCACATCGCGCGACTGGGATACCAAGGCACAGAGGTGAGAGCGGGGTGAGAGTGGGTGAGAGTTAGTTGCTACGCGGTCTGGCGGTTGGCGCATTCGTCCACAAACGGCGATAATTCGTGGATGTCGGGAACGCCCGCCCTTTATTCGCCTGAGTCGATGCGCGCGGAGAAGCGCACTGCGGCGGGAAATTCTGTTTTTGCCGCGGTCGTCATCACTGGGCTGAAGATTGCTGTCGGCGTCAGTACGGGCAGTCTGGGCATTCTCTCCGAAGCGGCGCACTCCGGACTTGACCTGATTGCCGCGCTCATCACGTTCTTTTCAGTTGGCGTCTCCGACAAACCGGCGGATGCGGATCATCAATATGGCCATGGCAAGGTCGAGAACTTTTCCGCCTTCGTGGAAACCGGCTTGTTGCTAGCCACCTGTGTTTGGGTCGTCTATGAGGCGGTGTTGCGGCTCTTCTATCGGCACGTCGAGATCGAACCCTCGTTCGCAGCATTTGCGGTGATGCTGTTTTCCATGGCTGTGGACTGGTGGCGTTCGCGTGCGCTCGGCCGCATCGCCGCAAAGTATGACAGCCAAGCGCTGGAAGCGGACGCACTGCATTTCTCCACCGACATATGGTCCGCGGGCGTGGTCTTGCTCGGTTTGCTGCTCGTGCTGCTAGGCCGCATCTACCACGTGCAACGGCTGCGAGATGCCGATCCGATTGCCGCGCTGTTCGTGGGCGGCGTAGTGATCTCGGTGAGCTGGCGGCTGGCCCGCCGCACCATTGATGCCTTGCTCGACGCTGCGCCCTCCGGAGTGCGATCGCAAATCATGGATGCTGTGTCGCGCGTAGAAGGTGTGCTGGAAGTCGATCGAGTGAGGATCCGCCGCGCCGGCAATCGCTACTTCGCCGATCTCGCCGTGGGGCTTGCGCGCACCGTAACCTTTCAGCGATCGGAGCAACTGGCGAGTGCCGTGACCGAAGCGGTTCATAAGGTGCTGCCCGATGCTGATGTCACCGTGCAGCCCTTGCCCCGAGCTGAAGGCTCGGAAAACATTTTTGACCGGATACGGGCCGTGGCTACGCGGCACAACCTCAACGTCCACGACATCAGCGTGCAAGATCTGGCGGCGCGCCTGCATGTGGAGCAGCATGTGGAACTCGACGAACGCATGACTCTGAAGGACGCTCACGATCGCGTCACCGAGCTGGAAGCTGACATGCGCCGCGACGTGCCTGAGATTGCTGACATCCTTACTCACATCGAGAGCGAGCCGGCGACCATTGAAACCGGCGACGAGGTACTGCGAGACGCCAAGCTCGAGCGCCAACTGAAGGCGGTGGCCACGGAGTTTCCCGAGATTCTCGACATGCACGAAATTGTGATTAAACGGGTGCGCGGCCGTTTGTATGTTTCGTGCCACTGCACGTTCTCCGACGATCTGCCGTTGGCGCGCGTGCATGATATCCAGACCGATCTCGAGATTCGATTCAAGCAGGACGCGTCGGAACTGTTTCGAGTGCTGATTCATCCCGAGCCCCGCACGGACAATCGGAGGTAAGAGTCATCATGATTGAAGCCACTGCCCTGTGGACTGACAACGAACGTTTCATCGGGCAAGCCACGTCGGGACATGCCCTCGTTATGGACGCGGCCAAGGAAAAGACTGCTAATACTCCGATGGAATTGGTGCTGATTGCGCTTTGTGGCTGCACCGCCGCCGATGTGAATGGCATTCTGCGCAAGAAGCGCGAGCCGTTCACCATCCTCGAAGTACGCGCGCAGGCCGAACGCGCGACAGGCTATCCCGCCGTTTATACAGAGATCAAGCTCACTTACCGCGTAGGCGGGAAGGTTTCGCCTAAGGCCGTCGAGGATGCCGTTCGTTTGTCGAAAGAAAAATACTGTTCGGTCTCGGCGATGCTGGAGAAAACCGCGAAGATTACCACTGCTATCGAATACGTGGAAGCCTAAACGCTTCTAACCAAAACCTCACTGGCGTTGCCACGCAGTGCACCGTATAAGCGTGGCCGATCCGTTGACTTGCTTCTGCTTCCATCCTAAGATTGCTGCGCTGAGGCGAGAAATCTCCGAGTGATTGGTCAAATCATTTCGCACTACCGAGTCATTGAGAAGTTGGGTGGCGGCGGGATGGGTGTGGTCTATAAGGCCGAGGACATAAAACTCGGGCGCTTCGTCGCTCTCAAATTCCTCCCCGACGATGTCGCCAAAGATCCGC
The DNA here is from genome assembly GCA_003225005.1 of Acidobacteriota bacterium. Lineage (GTDB taxonomy): Bacteria > Acidobacteriota > Terriglobia > Terriglobales > Acidobacteriaceae > Sulfotelmatobacter. The sequence continues at coordinate 17,523 of QIAN01000059.1, forward strand.
AAGCTCTGAGCCGATTTCAACGCGAAGCCAAAGCCGCGTCGGCCCTGAATCATCCTAATATTTGCACCATCCATGAGATCGACGAGCAAAATGGAATGGCGTTTATCGTCATGGAATTTCTCGATGGCGTGACGCTCAAGCACAGCATTGTCGGACGTCCGCTGGAGATGGAGACGGTGCTGACGCTGGGAAATCGAGATTGCGGACGCACTCGACGCCGCTCACGCTGAAGGGATTGTTCATCGCGACATCAAGCCTGCGAATCTTTTCGTGACCAAACGCGGCCACGCCAAGATTCTTGACTTTGGATTAGCCAAGCTAACGCCGCTGGGCGGCCGAGTCGTTGAAGCAGCGGCAACCGTACAAGAGACAGCCATGAGCGAGGAGCACCTGACGAGTCCGGGTGCGACTCTGGGTACAGTGGCTTACATGTCCCCGGAGCAGGCGCGCGCCAAGGATCTTGACGCGCGTACGGATTTGTTCTCCTTTGGGGCGGTTCTGTACGAGATGACAACCGGGACGCTACCTTTTCGGGGCGAAAGTTCCGCGGTCATCTTCAATGCCATTCTGGAACGGCCACCGGTGTCGGCTGCGAGGCTGAATCCCGATCTGCCCGCCGAACTGGAGCGAATCATCAACAAGGCGCTAGAAGAAGACCGCAACCTCCGCTACCAGCATGCTTCGGAAATGCGCGCGACGAGGCGGCTGAGAGGGTTGGGGAAGAAAGTCGCCATCGCTGCGGTTGCCGCAGTCGTCTTGTTGGGAGCCTTCGGTCTTTGGCGGTGGTCTTCCTCTCAGAAGCCTTACGCGATGCCCGCGGCAAACGCACCCGCCGCGCAACCTGCGGTGCGGAGCGTGGCGGTGCTGCCCTTTCGCGACCTCTCCCTTCGCCCCAGTGAAGAATCCTGGGGGATTGGCATGACCGACGCCATCATCACGCGACTGGCGTCGCTGCAAAATCTTGCTGTGCGACCCACGAGCGCGGTCTTGAAATACGCCAAAGAGCCTGCGGACCCTGGCAAGGCGGCAGAGGAACTCGGGGTGGATTCGGTCCTGGATGGCACTTACCAGCGGGTTGCGGGTGTGATGCGGGTCTCGGTACAACTGGTCGATCGCGACAACCGCGCTATGCGTTGGGCAGAACATTACGATCTGCGGGCTGACGACATGTTGAAGTTCCAGGATGAGGTCGCACAGAAAGTCGTGGAAGGACTGCGGGTACAGGTTTCCGGCCAGGAGCAGGAATCCCTGGCGGTTCGACCTACGACTTCACCAGAAGCCTACAATCTGTACTTGCAGGCGCGGTTCTACAAGAACGAATATTTCATGCGCACGCAGCTGGAGAGTCTTCATCAGGGACGACGCGCTCTTCAGCAAGCCGTAGTCTTGGATCCTTCGTTTGCCGACGCGTACGCGTTATTGGCATATCTCTATGGCTTGGAAAGTGCGAACGTTATAGCAAATGGCGCGCAGAATCTGGCCCAAGGGGAGAAGGCAGCACGTCGAGCACTCGAGTTGAAGCCGAATTTGTTGGAGGGGCTTCTCTCTCTCGGCGCAATACTGACCGAGGCTGGACGCAACATGGAGGCCATTCAAACGTTAAGGCAGGCCATGACACTGGCCCCTAACTCGGAGTGGGTATGGGATCAACTCGGCTACGTGTACCACTATGCCGGTCTGGACGATGCTGCCGAGAAAGCTTTCCGCCGCAGCGTTGAGTTAAACCCGACCACCACTCGTATCCACTGGATGCACGGACGTGCCCTCCTTTACGTGGGACGCGCGCACGAGGCAGAACAAGAGATTAGGCAAGCGCTGGCCGAGAATCCGAACCATTTCAAGGCTATGGCATTCCTGGGCAAGTTCCTTTACTACCAGGGCAAGCTCGACGAGGCTGAGCCGGTGCTCAAACGGGCCGTGGAACTGGGCCGCGACAATGGTGATAATTCTGCCCAGGTGATGGCGGCGTTCCTGTATGCCTCTCGGGGCCAGCGGGACAAGATAGACCCGAGGATCTTAAAATCTCGACCCGCGGAGGTCATTGACGGCGACATTGCTTACTGGACAGGAGGCATTCACGCGCTGCTCGGGGAAAAAGAACAGGCACTCGCCTGGTTGCGGAGGGCGGTGGAGGTCGGGAATCACAATTATCCGTGGTTTCAGAAGGACAAGAACTACGACAGCTTACGCGGTGATCCCGAATACCAGCGCATCATGGCAGAAGTTCGGCAGCACTGGGAACAGTACAAACACGCGTTTGGTGCGTCGTAACGTCTGGTAGTTTAGAGAATCACCCATCCCGAAGGAATTGGGTACCGCGAAGTGCGTTGGGACCTTGTGGGGTGGTTACACCCCGGCCTTCTTCTCTTCTAGCTCCGCCCAACGCGTATAAAGCGCATCCACTTTCTTTGCAGCTTCCTCCATCTCTGCGTGCGCAGTCACAAGACGTGGGCCGTCACTTGCGATTGCCGGTTCCTCGAGCTGGGCGAGTTTCGTCTCTAACACCTCTTGGGCGTCGGCGACGCGCTGCTCAATGACGGCATATTCGCGCGCTTCCAGGTATGAGAGCTTTCTTTTCGCCGGCAGCGGCAACTCTACCGAAACTGCAGTCTGGTTGCCGAGACGAGCTTCCGCCTTCATCGCGGACGTGCGCCCTCCCTGCCATGACTCCCATTGCGAATAGTCAGCAAAACTTTCGGCACCGCCCTGGCCATCCAGGCCAACTACGATGCTCGACACCCGATCGAGCATGTAGCGGTCATGCGTGACCAGAACCAGGGAGCCGCGAAACTCGAGCAAGCTCTGTTCCAATATTTCGAGCGTCGGAATGTCAAGGTCATTCGTGGGTTCATCTAGCAAGAGAACATCGGCGGGCTGGAGCATAAGCTGAGCGAGGAGAACGCGAGCCCGCTCGCCTCCAGAGAGGCGTTCGACGGGTTGATCGAGCTGCTCTCCAGTAAACAGAAACCTCGCCGCCCACGCTGCCACGTGAATCACCCGATCCTGGTAAATTACTGAATCGCCTTCCGGAGCGAGAGCGCGGCGCAGGGTGACACTCGTGTCAAGCTCGCGGCTCTGGTCGAAGTAGACAACGCGTAGCCACTCGGCCCGCCGAATCTCCCCAGCAGTTGGCGGCAGATCTCCGCGCAAGAGTCGTAGCAACGTCGTTTTGCCGCTGCCATTCGGTCCGACCAACCCCACCCGCATTCCCGCGGTAAGGATGAAGTTGAGCATCTCGAAGAGCGTACGATCTCCGATCTGGTACGCGACATTCTTCAATTCTATCAACCGTTTAGTCTTGCGATCGGTGGCCGAGAAATCGATTTGAGCTGTGCCGATTCGGGTTCTTTCGTTCAAGTCCGCAAGGTCTCCGATTAACTCGTTCGCTTTGTCGATACGGGCCTTCGACTTCCTTGTCCGGGCTTTGGCTCCGCGACGCAGCCATTCAATCTCCGAATGAACCAGGTTTTCGAGCGTTTCCTGTCTTTTCGACTGAGCGTGCAGAAATTCTTCCTTCTTCTCGAGGAACGTGCTGTAGTTTCCGTGCACGCGCAGAATTCCGTTTGGATATACGCGGTTGAGCTCAGCCATCTCGGTCGCAACATTTTCGAGAAAGTAGCGGTCATGACTCACGACGACACATGCGAATGGCGATTGATGGAGCAGTGTTTCGAGCCACTCGATTCCGGCGAGATCCAAATGGTTGGTAGGTTCATCCAGCAGCAGGATATCCGGCTCCTGAACCAGCGCTTCGACAAGGGCCAAGCGTTTCTGCCAGCCTCCAGACAATGCCGTCGCTTCCGCTTCCACATGTTCGAAGCCCGCACGGCCCAGTGTCTCGGCGAAGCGCGTGCCGCGCTCCGACTGTGGCACTCCGGCCCCTTCCATTGCATGCTCTACAACAGACCGCACCGTGTCACCGGACTTGAACTTAGAATCCTGCTGAACGCAGGTGACTCGAATCCGTTTTCGGACCGCCACATCGCCGTCGTCGGGGTCTTCGCTGCCCGCCAGAATCCGAAGAAGTGTGGACTTACCCGAGCCATTCGGGCCAATGAGACCGATACGATCGCCCTCGGAGAGGGTAAAGCAGACGTCCTGAAAGAGCGGATTGGCTCCAAAGGCTTTGGAGATTCCCTGAGCATTTATAATCGGCGGCAACGGCTTGCGATCTCCCCACTGGCTGTTTTGAGCTTATCAGGAAATGCGGGCAAGGGAGGCTCCGCGTCCCCTCTGACCGTGTCGAAAAGGTTTCGAACTCACCACGGACGCAAAGTGAATTTCCAAGCTGGCATCGGCGTTTGAACGGAGAAAATCAGAGAACGGAGGTCGACCATCCAACATTCGAAGAATCTAAGCGGAGTCTGGTGTTCTCCGCATCCTCTTCGGGGCTACGCGTTTATCGCTGCCGCCACGTTTCTTTGGGGAATATCGGCCGCGCTTGGCCGGGCCGCATTCACGGGAAAGTTGTCCTTCACGAGCAGTTCGTTGCGGCCTATTGATCCGCTGATTCTTTCGCAGACGCGCACCACGTTTTCTTTGCTGGTTCTATTGCCGGTGCTTCTCGTTCTTCGCGGCTGGCAGCGTCTCAAACTTCCTGGCAGGGATCTTGCTCAGTGCCTTGTGCTCGGAGTGCTGGGCGTGGCCGTATCGAATTACTTTTATTATGTGGCTATTCAGAAGACGAACGTGGCTACCGCCATCATCCTGCAATACACTGCGCCGGTGTGGGTGCTCCTTTACGTGGTGGCGCGCGGGCGGCAGAAGCTGTCGCTGCAAAAAGTGGCAGCGGTCGGACTCGCAGTCACGGGAATTGCGCTAGTCATCGGCATTGTGGGCGGAACCAGCACGAGCCAGAATGCCAACAACTTTCTGCGTCTGAATCCCGCGGGACTGTTGGCTGCTCTTCTGGCGTCATTTTCTTTTGCCTTCTACAACATTGTCGGACATGGCGTCCTCGCCCGCTACGACCGCTGGCGAGTGCTGCTCTGGACTCTTACTTCTGCATCGGCGTTCTGGTTATTTGTGAATCCGCCCTGGAGAATCGCCGCCGTGCACTACGCGGCTGTGCAATGGGCATTCCTGTTCGTATTCTCGATGATCTCGGTGCTCGGCGCCTTCTCTCTCTATTTCCTCGGACTACAGCATCTGGAACCCACACGCGCCATCATCGCGAGTTGCCTCGAGCCGGTGTTCTCAATTTTGCTGGCTGCGGCGCTGCTTGGGGAAGTGATGCATTCGGTTCAGACCGTGGGGATCGTGCTGGTTCTGGCGGCTATCGTCATCGTGCAGCTTCCCAGCCGCGCTGACGCAGAAGCATCCGTTGTGGTCGAACCAATTGAGTAGGGATCTCGAGGAGTAGCCGACTTGTGGAGCACGATATTGCGGCTCGATTCGGATCAGGCCGCCTCGCTCGGAGCCTCCTCTCGTTCATGCGCCGAAGAGCGCTGTCGTTCAGCTATTCGCGCCACAGGGTCGTTGGCGGCGCAAGGCGATGTAGTCTTTGAGCGCGAGACTGAGCTGGGCTTTCTATTCGTGCGCAGCGGGACAATACTGGCTCGCCGCCGACTGCTGGAAGATCTGCATTCTTTTCGGTAAACTCGACCGAATTCTTGCGTGAGCGGTGGCCTGCCGAGGTTTGGAACATAGGCTATTCACGATTGGTTGTGGGTGCAACGGCGATTTTCGGCGCAATCGACCGAACGGCGCGGTGATTTTGCCCTTCCTCAAAAGCACGAGTAGAGATTACCAAAAGGAGGCGACGTGGACTTTGTCATGTTTGAAGATGTGGACGGCATGGAAGTCTTTGTGAACCCCGAACGAGTTATTTGGGTCAGAGAGTATCCCGGCCAAACTACAGTAATCAGCTGCGGAGACGAGGACAAGTTTGCAGTACGCCTCAGCCCGGCTCAAACCGTTGCCGCATTGGGCAAGGCAGTTCGCTAAACCGTAGGGTGTCTATTTCGATGGGTTGCTGTTTCCCAGAGCAAGCCCAGCCAAACTACTAACCATATACATCGTTGGTGAGAGCAGGCGTCAATTACCACTCAGAACCTGGTCGATGAGTGCATTGGTGATGTTTTCGCCAAGAAGCCTACGGTCAGGTGCTAACTTAGCTGCCCCAGTCGCAAGTCATTCCGATCGCCTCTAATCGTGGTGGTGCCCTTATGGTGGCCTGATACAAAGGGCATCGGAGCGAACGGGATGTTGCCTTCGCTATCTGCCTTGGTCTTCACCGGATGCTTCTCGCCATACGATTGGCCATCGAAAGACACATCGCTGTGGGGGGAACCCACTACCTACAAAGTATGCCAGTTCGAAATGTGGAAGCAGACGTTCGACACTCGGAGTGCGACCTCTGCCCTTCGCAAAGATGGGGTCGGGCACGATAACGACAGCCACCCTGTTGTCCCCCGCGACCAATGCCAGGGAGTACAGCTCACCTTTCGCTGGATTGAAGGTGAAATCAATGGGTTCATCTCTGGAGTCCGCTGACAATGGGTTGAATGAATATTGGCAGAAGTTGGACGGGGAAGGTGTTTGCTTTGTGGCTTTACCGATAAAGACGGCGGACGTCTGGCTTCAGTTCGTTTCTCCCTGGAGCGGCGAGGAGGAGCTGACATGCTGAAAGCTGTGAGGGAGTCAGTTCACAAGATGACGAGCCATCTGCAGCTCATAAGCGGCTCCTTGGAAATGGAAGACTACACCAAGGCCTTGGGGAAGACGAGGGAAACCATAAAGGAACTGCACGCGCTAGCGACGAGTCTAGCGGGGCTGGCGAACGTGGGGATGACAGTGCCGCAGGATGGAGCGGTCGTGGTTCCGCATGGCTCCACAGTGGTGAGCCACGAAGATGTGAACGTGGACGTCGACAGTGATGAAGTGCGATCAGTTGACAAGAACGAAGTACGCGCCGGTCATGGGAACGATAATCCGAAGACGAAATGAGGACTTGATTGCGATCAATTCGAGTGCAGTCTCGCATACATCAAATGTGTGCCTGGAGTCCCCACGTGAAATGAGCCCGGCATGGTACGAACGGATTCAGCCAGTACCGAACAAAGAGGCGCGAAGGATTCTGCTGGCGCGGACTACTTCGCTTCGCCTCTATGGGGCGATGTCCAGGGCGATGTCCCATGGGGGCGACAGCCGACGAGTACGGCCAGACTGGGCTGAAGTGGCTTGAGTAGATTCACGAAGCAGATCTCCAGTGAAATGGAGGTGGCTGCCAAAAGAATTGCCAACTCATCTAAAATTAGAACATGCAGGCAGTGGCGATAAAAAAGAGTAGCCGCGAGAAAACCATAGGCTTCCAAGAGATGGGAACGCTCAGGTGTGACGGTTGCGGGGAGGAATTCTTCATCGGCCACAACCCAAAATCGGTAGATAAGTGGGTCGCAGAAAAGCAAGCAAAGTGGCTGGAAAAAGTCTTGGCGGAAGAGCACGAGCGCGACAAGAAGCATTCCGACCGAATCGAACTGCCTTACTAGCGGCTTGAGCAGGAGATTGTTCTCGAAAACAGGCCTCTCGCTCATTGACTTTGATTGTGAGTGTGAGGCGATTTTTCACCAGTTTGACATCGCGGCGCCTCCGGCGTAGCTTTGGGTGTTTTTGTAGCCCATATCACAAACCACTCAAGGAGAAAAACATGCGAGTGCGACTAGCGCTTTTTGGGGCTGTGCTGTGTCTCTATCTCGCCCCGACCCTCTGCGCCCAGGATGCGGTCAAGGTTGATCCCAAGCATTACACAGTAGTGACCGAAAATGACCAAGTAAGGGTTTTGAAGGTGCACTACGGCCCACACGAGAAATCGGTAATGCACAGTCATCCCGCCACGGTTGCGGTGTTCCTTACCGATGCCAAGGCGCAGTTCACGTTTCCGGACAGCAAAACGCAAGATTTAGTCATCAAGGGGGGCGATGCCCAGTACAGCCTGGCCACAACCCACTTGCCGGAGAACACCGGTGAGCAGGGGATGGATCTGGTCGTAATCGAGCTCAAGGGTAAGGCAGCCAAGTCAGCGAAAGCTGCGACGAGGTAATTTCCGGCTCGGGATGTAAGGGTCCGAGAGATGACAAGCCAGAGAGAGGGCCAGCTACGGCTCTCGCAGAGAATTACACCGCAGCGTGGTGTAGCCAGAACGCCGCGAGAGTAGCTGGCTACTCGCTGGACGGCTCGCTCCGCGTCAATGCTGAGCCCCCGGCTGTGGGTCGTGATGCCATCGCCGTTGCGGCCCCGGGGATGCATGGCCGCCTTCCCCGACCTGGAGGTAATCATGGACAACATCGTTGTTGATGGTGATCAGACGGTTTACTGCTGGACACTCGTGGGTACGAACACCGGTCCAGGCGGGACCGGGAAACGCGTTCACATCAGCGGTTTTGAAGAGTGGAGGATGGGAGCAGACGGACTTGTTGGCGAGTCAGGCGGGTATTTCGACAGTGCAGAATACCTGCGTCAACTCGAACCGGGCGTCAACGAGTCTCCGTCGACAACCTTCCGTTAATTGCACCGGAAGCAAACTGTTGCTAACACCCGTTGAAAAACTCTTTTCAGAGTGTTTCGACGAGCGAAGTTCGCTTGTAAGTTATTGAAGCTCCGTCGCTGTAGGCGCTGACATCACTGCTTCGGCTCCTTTTCAACACCCACGGCGGTTTCTCAAACTACCGGGTCAATGAGTTCTTCTATGAGATGTTACGCCAAGAATGCTCGGAATGGGTGGACACTTTGGTAGGACTTGGCGTCCGGTGAGCGAACCAACTGTGTTCGACGATCTGTACGACGCCAGTCTCGATGCCACAGCGATGGCCTGAAGTGATTATTCTGAAGGCTTGCGCAGCAGAGAATCAAGGGCCTGTGTCTTCTGATTGAGAACGACGTTCAGTTTCCTCGCGAGATCCGTCAACTTCGCAGGGTTCCTTAGAGGCCAACGCCGATAGCTGCTGCCACTGCTCAAAGTTCATCGACACATCTCGGACGGTATGAAAAATTGTGCTTGGCGAATCCCCTGTTTGCAGCCCTTACTGTGTGATTTTGAAGACTGTTCCGAAACCGGCACCTTCGTTTGAGGTCGTCCCATAGAGGTCTCCGGCTGCGTCCAGGATCAGAGCAAGGTTCGCGGCTGTCCGCCCAATCCGCCCTCCTAGTTCGCTAGCCGGAAGTCTACAGCCACGGTGGTCTCAACTGTCGCCGGTTGACCATTCACAAAATAGGGTTCATACCGCCACCAGCGCACTGCATTCCTGGCTGCTTGCGACAGTGCCTCCGGCCCGCTGACAAACTTCACTTGTGTCACCGCGCCTTCCACACTCACGACGGTATCCAGCACCACTGTGCCTTGCACTCCCGCCTGTCGTGCAAGCTCCGGATATTCGGGCATGACCTGGTGGATGATCCGTTTCCCCATTGCGTCGGCTGGCACCTTCAACTGTGGTTGCACCACCACGGTTTCTTTTGTCGGAAGCTGCGCTTCCAACTCCGCCCATTCTTGCTGCCATTGCCACCATCCCAGCGCGGCCGTGATCGCCGTTATGGAAACGGCGAACGCAACGATGCGCCGGATGCCGAACTTGCGTCTTGAGTTCTCGGAGTTTTCGAAGTGCGGGGGCAACTTGGGTTTGGCTACCGCCTCTCCCAAGGTGGCGCCTGCCTGTGCAGTCAATGAAAGTTCGCCTTCGCGCCGCGTCCAGTAACGGACTATCGATTGCTGTTCGGCGGACAAACGGAGAAACTGGAGGCCAAAGCACCGCTCACGCTGATGGCGCACCACCGCCGTCGCCCGCACCGGCGAGCTCATGTGCGGAATAAGAAACTCGATGCGGACGAACTCGCCGACGAGGAGTTGTGACGATGGGACAACTCCCATTCCACCCTCACCTATCTCGACGGTGCGTCCAGGGATATTGTTGGGGATGCCCGAGCGCAATACGGTGAGAGCCAAAGGTACCGTTAGCTTGTAGCGAGGGACACTCCGCTTGGACGCAGTTCCTTGCGAAAATTCCGGAGTCACTCCTGTCGACATCGTCCAGCTTCCCCCTGCCAGAAAACACAACCCATCGTCCCCGTGGTGGAAACGGACTGACACTTCGAAATGAAGCCGCTCTTCCTCATAATCAGTGAAACGGTACAGCTACGAGTTGAGCAGAACTGTTGGTTCACCAGTTTCATATCGTTACCGTCAACAACGAGCGAGCGCCATTTCCGGTTCGGTCCGTACCGCATAGGATTCAGGTCCAAAACAAACACCCGAGCGATTGTGAACGATTGAACCCGACGTGCAGGCCATTTGGGAACCGAAGCACCGCCGGAGTGTTGCCTTCGAGATGAGCGCGCGGGACACGCTTCGACGGGCGGGTTTGGCGAGCTGACCATAATCAGGCACCATTATGTGGCGGCAGCGTCACTAACAGTAAGATTACCTAAGTGCCCGTCCGGGTCTGGTTACGAGCAACCGCGTCAATGCATTATGAAAGAGCTCCCCGCTTCAGAGGGTCGCGGCTGGATGTGGCGCCGCCTCCGCTACGCTGCGCTGTTTAGGGCTTCGCTCCGCTACGGCGGCTAGAGAGCAACTGTGCGGGTGGGAAAGAAGTGGAGGAGGGCATAGGCAAATCGGCGGGAGAATGGCATTTTACCTTAGCGAAAGCAAATCCGGAGGATTGGGATGAGTAGGATAGATTGGGATATTGGATTTGCTCTGAACTACGAGAATATCGCTGCCCTCGACGGCCTCGCACAACAAATTCTGGACCTTCGTATGAAGCAGTCAAAATGGACATGTCGTAGTTAATGTTCTCACACGCGAAATCACATTGAAGTGGCTGGACAACGGACTGCTTGTTTCGGGCGACGGCTAACTGATGTTGTAATCAGGCTGTACTCTGCGAGCTGACCTATCGATGCGCTCCTCAGCACGAACTGAAAAACTGGATGATCTGGTTTGCGAGGTCGGAGTTCGGACTTGTCTGTCACGCCCTCCCCCAGAAAATCGTGAAGACTTTTATCGAGCTGAGCAGCGGATCTCCGCGGTAGGCGAGTTGTTCGGGGCCGCAATGCCTGCTGCTGGCCGGTACAGTTCGCTCGGCAGGTGCAAAGGGACAATTCGGATCGGATCAGTGAGATAGCTTCTAGTCCCAGCAAAGCCGGAGAAATTACTCTAGCGGCTTCCCCTTCGTCTCCGGCAATTGCGTGGTCATCACGGCGGCGAGCAAGTATCCCGCAGCGCACAAGTAGAAAGCCCAGCTCAGTCCCTTCGTTTGACCCACGCGCCCGATCACAACAGGAGCGACCGAGCTCATGGTGCGCGCGCCGTTGTAGGTGAAGCCCAACGCGCGCGCTCGTACGCTCGTCGGAAAGATTTCACTGCCGATGATGCCCGATCCTGAGAAGATTCCGGTACCGAAAAAAGCTGCGGCAGTGCCCAACACCAGGAGCGCGGCTGGCGAACGGGCCGCAGCATAAAGAGGAACCAGAAGAGCTGCCGTCAACGTATAGAACAGGAAGGCCTTGCGTCGGCCGAGATGGTCGGCCACCCAGCCAAAACTGAGATATCCGGGAAACATCCCAAACAGGTTCAGCACGACGAGCAGCGTGGTGGTGCCCATAACGCCCAGGCCGCGTCCGCCGTGCTTGACCGGCAGCGATAAATATGGCGGCAACCAGGTGAACAATCCCCACCAGGCGAACATTCCAAAAAAGTTGAACAGCAATAGCGCAAATGTGAGCCTGACGAAGGGAGGCAGAAAGATACGGGAGAAGCTCGCGGCATTTGGGTCACTTTGCACTGTCGCCGCAGAGACGCGGCTTGCTGCTTGGCTCTCTACTGCATTTCGAGTCGCGGCGTCTCGGCCGGGGAACTTCAGGTTTGTCCGCTGCGAGCGCATTCTTTCTTGCTCTTCCCACATGTCAGACTCGGGCACGCTGCGCTGAATCCACAACGTCAACAGAGCGGGCAGGATTCCGACAAAAAATACGGCTCGCCATCCGAAGTAATGTGACACCGGCCCAGCCACCAGTGCTGCAGCTGCAAAGCCGAGCGCCCACGAACTCTGCACAATCGAGATTGCCTTGGCGCGGAACTCCGTGGGCCAGGTTTCCGCCACAAGCGTGGCACCAGTGTTCCATTCGCCGCCCATCCCGAGGCCAAGAATGAAGCGGGCCACGGCAAGCATGAGAACACTAGTGGCGAGCCCGGAGGCAAACGAGCAGACCGAGTACGTGAGAATGCTGAGCATCAGCGCGCGCTTACGCCCGACACGGTCCGCCAAAAAGCCAAACGCGACTCCACCGATGCCGGAAGCCAGCAGGGTGAGAGTGCCGAGCAGGCCCGAAGTGGTCTTGCTCATGCCAAAGTCGCGCATCAACTGGGTGAGCACGAGGGCATAGAGCATGGCATCGAAGGCGTCGAGCGCCCAACCCATTGCCGCTGCTAGCAGTGTGCGCCGCTGCCCAGGCGTAGCTTGGCGGATTAGCGGAATGGGACCAATGGGCATGCGGCGGCGATTCTACGCTATTCGAGCGTCCGCCTTTAAGGCTTTCACGGCATTGACCGGCGGCCGCGAGAGGGTAACCTACGTGCCTGCGCGCAACAGTACAGGGAATGTCGTTGGGCGCACGTTTCGCAACCCGACATTCCCCCGTCTCGTGTCAGCCTTCGCAGTTTGTAAGGGTGACGCCGTCCGTGCACGCGAACCGCGAGGGTGGTGGCCGGCCACAGCTAAGCTGGCAGCGCAGCCACAACTCAGAATGGAAAGCCTTCGGGCGATGCCCGGAAAGGCGAGAAGCCCAAAGGCTACGTCCTCACCCGCAAGAGGCGAAAGTACCGTCGCGCGGTTCTTAGGTCCCGCGCAATCTGCTCCCGTAAAGCTTCCACTGAGGGAAACTTAATCTCATCGCGAAGACGATCGAGGAAAGAAATTTCTACTTCGGTCTCAGGCGTCAGTTCAATGGGGTGGAAGTTCAGGAGGTGAGATTCCACCGCGAAAGAATCTGCGCCGAAAGTCGGACGATTGCCCACGTTCGTCACCGATTCGAAGGTTTCCGTTCCCACCCGCGTGCAAGAGATGTAGACGCCATCTTTCGGCACCAGTTCCTCGTAGCGGGCAAGGTTGATGGTGGGGACGGTGTATTTTGACCCGTAGCCGCGCCCACGGCCGGGAGTACTGAGAATGCAGAATGGCCGTGCCAGTAGATGTCGCGCACGGCTGACGCGTCCCTCCGAAATCAGCTTGCGAATGTGGCTACTCGAAACCGGTTCCCCGCGCAACGACATTTCGGGATAAACCTTAACTTCGAATCCCATCTCGCGGCCGAAGTCGCTGAGCATGTTTACGTCGCCGGCAGCTTTGTGGCCGAAGCGGAAGTTGAACCCTTCGTGAACCTCTCGGGCATGCACCTTCTTCTTTAGAATGCGCTCGGCGAATTGTCGCGGTGTCATCAGCGAGAGATCGCGGCCAAATGGGAGCAGCAGAACGGCGTCCACACCGGTGCTTTCGAGCAGGCGTAGTTTTTCCGCCGTGGGTGTAAGTAGCTTCAATCCGGAGTCCGGGCGCAGGATGCGCCCCGGGTGCGGCTCAAAAGTTACTGCCACGGCCTTGTCGCCGGCAGACCGGGCGCGAGCAACGATTTCGCGCAGGACGTTGGCATGAGCCCGGTGTACGCCGTCGAAGTTTCCGACGCTGACGAGGGTTGGCCCGAAGTCAGAGGGCACGTCGTCGAGTTTGCGGAAAGTGTGCATTTAGAAGATCAGTGGTCAGTGGTCCGTGTTCGCAGTAGACACTCACCACTGATCACTGACCACTGATTTCAAACTCCAGCTTCATCCCGTCGTATGACAATTGCACGTGGCGGGGCAGGGTGGCATTCGTAGCCTCATGGCCGAGGTCATGGCAAATATGGGTGAAGAATGCCCGCTTCGGCTTTACCCGTTCCACGATGCGCAGGGAATTTTCAACCGTCGAGTGCGTGGGGTGTGGCTTGTGCCGCAGCGCGTCCAGAAACAGAATGTCCAATCTCTCCAACTGATGAAGCGATGCCTCCGGGATTTGGCTGTGATCCGTCAGATAGGCGGCCGAACCGAAGCGGAAGCCATAAATTTCCGCTTCTCCGTGGATAAGCCTGACGGGTTCAAAGCGTGCTCCAAACAATTCAACGGGCCCATCAATCGGACGTAATTCGAGCCGGGGCAGCCCGCCAAATTTGTAATCGGCGTCAAAAATATAGCTGAACATCTTGCGCAGAAAAGCGGCGGCATCGGGACGAGCGTAAAGAGGAAGCTTGTCCGGTTTATGTTGGTAGCTCAAGGGCCGCAAATCGTCGATGCCCAGAATGTGGTCGGCGTGGGTGTGAGTGTAGAGTACGGCGTCTACCCACTTGATTCGCTCGCGAATAGCCTGCGCGTAGAAGTCGGGAGTGGTGTCGATCAGAACAATCTTGCCGCCATACTCAATCATTATGGAAGGCCGAGTGCGGCGGTCGTGAGGATCGGTGGAGCGGCACACCGCGCAATCGCAGCCAATCGTGGGCACGCCCATGGAAGTGCCGCTGCCCAGCACGGTGAGCGTGGCTTTCATCGTCCCATGGTTCCGGTAGCGGGAGCTGCCGGCGGACGCGAGAGCGCATGAGTGACCTCGACGTATGCCATGCGCAGCTCGTAAAGGCTATTCTGCAAAAAGTTTTGTTCCGCTGCGCTGAGGTTACCCTTGGTCTTTTCCGCGATCAGACTGAGAGTGTCGATGGTCTGGCGCGCGCCAATGATGTCAACATGCGGTTGCGCGCCCTGCTCATGCATGAGGCCCAACTGCATCATGCCAGTCATGTACAGCGACGCCATGAAGCGTTCAAACGTCATTTCGAAATCTTTGGCGGACTGACCACTCAGTTCCACGCGAGAGTCCAAATCTTTCGAAGACTGCTGGTACGCATTGGCCTGTGCCTCCTGCTCGGCGGCCGTGGGGGGAACAGGCAGGTCCCGGTCCAGAACCGCTGACGGCGATTCTGTGGAGGACAATTTGTCCGCCGCGGCTGCCGGCGAAGCGTGGTTGGCTTCGGTTTCCTTCGGCGCCACGGCCTGAGGGGCGGGCTTTGGTTTTTCGGTTTGGTCTGTCAGATCAGTTCGTAGTTCGCCCTCGGACGTGAATAAACGTCGGTCGGTAACGGTGAAACTTGGTTCTTGTTTTTTCTCAGCCATAAAAGTCTTCCTCAGAATCTGCAATCTGGATCTTGCCGATACCTACGTACCGGCTCAAATATCGGTGAACGGCAGTGACGCCACGACGGCACGTGCACCACCGATTTCGACTTCTTTGCCCGCAGCGCTCACTTCGCGTCGAATGTACCCGAGAGCTACGGTCTTATTGCCGTGCGTCGTGGGCAGGGAAGCAAGGCTGGTGACTTCACCCACATCCTTGCCGCCAGACGTGATCTTTGTATTTGTTGCAGCGGTCTTCGTTCCGTCGGATGGCGTCCCTGGCGCGATTAAGGCTGGTTCTGCTTCGAGCACAAAGCCGGTGAACTTGCGATGCACGTTGCCGCGCGACCGAATGCGCTCAACAATTTCTTGTCCGACGTAACAGCCTTTCATGAAGTTGAGCGCGTGGGCTTGTTCGGTTTCCTGCGGCAGGTCGCGCTCGCGAATGTCGTGGCCGTAACGTGGAATGCCGAGGGCGATTCTGTGGAGCTCAATGGCCTCTGTGCCGACCGGAGTTGCACCCGCCTTCAGAAGTGTGTCCCAAAGCGGCTTAAGGTGGGCGGGCGCAAGCCAGATTTCATAGGATTGCTGATCGTCGTACGCGCCGCGCACCACAGTGCACTCCAGGCAACCGCACTCGCAGGCACACTGAATGGCAAAGGCCTGCAACAGCTGCAGCTCCGGAATCTGAATTCCCGCTGCCTTCAAAACGTCGCGCGACTTCGGACCGGCAAGGCCGACGACCGCGAGTTGATCGCTGCGATTGGCGACCTGCACATCGTCCATGATGATGTAGTGATCGAAGGTGGCGAGAATCTTCTCCAGCTGGCTGCGGTCGGTGTCAACCAGGATGGACTCGCCGCGGTTGTACGCGTAAAGATCGCCAAGAATGCGGCCCTGAGGGTTGAGCAGGAAAGCATAGACGCCGCGGTTGACTTCGAGATCCCGGATATTGTTGGTGACCATGCCGTTCAGCCAGCGCATGCGGTCACTGCCGGTCAGCACGATCTTGGAGCGCGAGCCGAGATCATAAATCCCGCAGCCGGTGCGCAGGGCGGCGAACTCCGCCCCCGTATCGCCGAAGTTTCGGACAGCGTATGGGCCACGATGCTCGCTGCTCTGAGCCGCGCCCGGTTTTTCGTGAAGAGCTGGAAGCATGATGGTTTCTCTAGATTATAACGGAGTTATGAGGCTTCTTGCCCGCGGTGCGAATGCTATCCTACTCATTCTGTTTGGCTTGTGTTAATTTTCTGCCGTGGACTCGAACCTCGGTTCCAAGAAGCGTATCGCCGTTATTCCCGGGGATGGCATCGGGCAGGAAGTCATTCCTCAAGCTGTAAAGGTGATGGAGGCGACAGGTGCCTCTGTCGAGTTGAGTGAGTTCGACTGGAGCGCTGATCGTTATCTTGCTGACGGTGTCACTGTCCCTCAAGACGGGTTCGCCATGCTCGGGAGGGATTTTGACGCCATTCTTATCGGAGCTGTCGGCGATCCGCGGGTCCCCAACAACATACACGGCAAAGAAATTCTTCTTGGCATGCGCTTCAAGATGGATCTCTATGCCAACGTGCGGCCGGTGCGGCTGCTCGATGCGGCGCTGTGTCCGCTGAAGGGGATTGAGCCCAAGGACGTGGATTTCGTCGTCATCCGTGAAAACACGGAAGGGGTGTACGGGGATGTTGGTGGCGTATTCAAGCAGGGCACGGCGGATGAAGTCGCCGTTCAGGAAGACATCAATACGCGCAAGGGTGTGGAGCGCATTATTCGTTACGCTTTCGAGTATTGCGAGCTACACAAGAAGGTCGACGGCTCACCGCGTCAGCGCGTGCTGCTGTGTGACAAGTCTAATGCCATGACCCACGCCGGAGGTCTATGGCAGCGTGTGTTCAAGGAAGTGGGTAACGAATATCCGCAGATCAAGACACAGCACATGTACGTGGACGCTCTGAGTATGCAGATGGTGCGGGACCCCCGCGGCTTCGACGTGATCGTGACCAATAACATGTTTGGCGACATCATCACCGACCTTGCCGCTGGGCTGCAGGGAGGCCTGGGCATGGCGGCGAGTGGGAATATCCATCCGGGCAAGACTTCGATGTTCGAGCCGGTGCACGGATCGGCGCCACCGCTCGCGGGGAAAAATCAAGCGAACCCGTTTGGCGCGATTCTTACCGCAGCAATGATGCTGAATCATTTGGGTTTGGCGGCGGACGCAGCGAAAATCGAGGCCGCCGTGCTCGAAGCCGTGCGGCAGAAGAAGTCCACCCCGGACATCGGCGGGTCTCTGGGGACGCGGGAAGCGGGGGAGTGGGTGGCGCAGAGAGTTGTCCGCGGATCGAAGCCTTGAGCTGCGGCCCCAGCGGGCTGCGAAAAACCGTGATTGTTTGGCCGTCCCATGCGCATCCTTCTTATTGGCGGGAATGGCTTCATCGGGCGGTTCGCCGTGGCCGCGCTAAAGCAGCAGGGACACACGCTGGCGGTGTTTCATCGCGGCACGACCGCCGCACCCCATGGCGTTGACGAGATTCGGGGCGACCGTCACCAACTGAATGCCAGCGCTCAGGAACTGAAGCGCTTTGCTCCCGATGTCGTGATTGACCTGATCATCAGTTCGGGTCCGCAGGCGGAAGATCTGATGAACATCTTCCGTGGCGCGACGCGACGGGTAGTCATGCTGAGCAGCATCGACGTGTACCGCGCGATAGCCGTTTCGCAGGGCACAGAAAGCGGTCCGCTGCAGGAGCTGCCGCTCACGGAAGAGTCGGAGCTGCGCCGCAGTCTGCATCTCTACCCCCCAGAGAGCATCGAGATCATGCGCAAGATTTTCCCTTGGGTGACAGACGATTACGACAAGGTCCCGGCGGAGCGCACCGTGATGAACGACCGTGAACTTCCCGGCACGGTCCTCCGGCTGCCCATGGTGTATGGACCCGGCGATCGACTGCATCGTTTTTATCCCGTGGTGAAGCGCATCGTCGACGGACGGCAGCACATCATTTTCCCCGAGGGGCTGGCCGCCTGGCGCTCGCCGCGCGGCTACGTGGAGAACGTGGCCGCAGCCATTGCGCTAGCTGCCACAGATGATCGCGCCGCGCGACGTATCTATAACGTGTGCGAGGAACCGTCGTTTAGCGAGCTGGAATGGGTGCGGAAAATAGCCAGCGAGATGCGGTGGGAAGGGGAGTGCGTCATCCTGCCGGTGGAACGCACGCCGCGCCACTTGCGAAAGCCCGGCAACGCCGCGCAGCATTGGACGGCGAGTTCGGCGCGTATCCGCCGCGAGTTGGGATACAAGGAAGTGGTAGCGATCGAGGAAGCGATCCGGCAGACGATACGCTGGGAGCGGGAAAATCCGCCGTCCGCCGCGTTCCTGGCTCAGTTCGATTATGGGGCGGAGGATAGGGCGGTAGCCGGCCACCAGCGTTTAGCTTGATAGCCCAGTCGTCTTCGCACTGGCAGTCGAAATCAAAGTTTTCAGCAGCCTGCTAGAGACGAAAAGAACAAAGCTGAAGCACAGAGGTCAGGGAAGGTTTCATGCTGATTTTTGAACAGTTGGTGGGCCGCGGGTTCATGGTGCTCGACCCCGTGCGCAAGGTGCTCGTCTTCAACCGCGAGGTGGTGGGGAAGTTTCCCGCAATCCGAGAGGCCAAGATGGAGGAGTTCAGGTGGTTGGTGGGCGAGTGGTCGGCGATGAATAAGGTGCGGGCCACGCCGAGTACTCCGGCTTACACCGACACTTATTTCTATTCGTACCAGCTTTGCGAAGCCGATACGCGCATCTCTATTACCGGATCGGGAGGGATGGCCCGGCCGTATTTAACGTTTGATCCGTTTAGGGAGCGTTGGATGATGATGTTTACGGAGTTCAGTGTACGGCGTGCTGCAATCCAAAGGGTGGCAGCGGGACTCGATTGTCTTCACCGGATGCCTGACCATATTGGGAGTGGACTGCCAGATTCGCCAGACCATAAGCAAGCGCAGCGCCGATGAGTTCTACACGTTGAATGAAGAGAAGATCAAAGAAGGGACTTGGATGGTGACGGATGAGTTTGAGTTCCGCAGGAAGTAATGGGAAGCGAGCGATATTGGTGCTGAGCGCGGCGGGAAGATCGCTGTGTTGGGTCGTTCTGCTGGCATGGACAATGCTGGCACAGGCTACTCCTCCTGCGCAGAAGGCGAATGTAGGAGCTCAGAAGCCTGACGTACCCGATCAGCACCCGGAACAGAAACCTGCTAGCCCAGGCTCGGGCTCCGCACAGGCTCAAGAAAAACCAGCGGGTGCTCCCTCCACGCCACCGGAGGAAAGCAAAATCACTCCGCAGCAGGCGAAAGAACTCTTTCACACGGTGGATGAGATCCTGGTTTTCGACAGCAAAAAGACAGGACTCCCGATCAAACGCCAAGTCAAACGTAAGCTGACCAGCCGTGATGAAGTGGTGGCTTATCTTGAAAAGCATACGAATGACGAAGACGCAAAGCGACTGAAGCGGTCGGAGTTGGTGCTGAAAAAATTCGGTCTGCTGCCGCGCGACTTCAATCTGGAAAAGCTGCTGGTGGACTTGCTGCGTGAACAAGTAGCCGGCTATTACGATCCGAAAACAAAGACGGTGAATTTGCTGAATTGGGTTCCGCTGGAGGAGCAGGAACCAGTCCTGGCCCATGAGCTGACCCACGCACTGCAGGATCAGTGGGTGGGTTTACAGAAGTGGATGAGAAAGGGCGAGAAGGAGCTGGCGGAGATCAAGAAAAATCCCACACCCGCCGACATCGAAAACGATGAGATGGACAATGCGCGGCAGGCCGTCGTGGAAGGCCAGGCGGAAGCGATAATGCTGGATTACGCGCTGGCGCCGGTGGGCCGCTCGATTGAGGATTCGCCGGAGTTGGTGAAGTCGATGGAATCAGAAATGAGCAATGGAACACCGGATTCGACGGCGTTCAAGAATGCTCCAATCTTCCTCAAAGAATCGTTGACCTTCCCCTACACTCACGGGCTGGAATTCGTGATCAAGCTGATTGAAGTGGGAGGAAAACAGAAGGCTTTTGCCGGGGTGCTGGCTAATCCTCCGCATACCACGAGGCAGATCATGCAGCCCGAGACGTATCTATCAGGCGAGAAGATCGAACCCATGCCCGTGCCCGATTTTGCTCATGACTTCAAGAACTATGATCGCTTCGATATTGGCGCCATGGGCGAATTTGATGTGGCTCTGCTGATGGATCAGTACGTGGGTCCGGAGCTCTCGAAGCGGCTCTATCCGGAGTGGCGCGGCGGATATTACTATGCGGCGCGGCCTAAGGGGAATGCGGCGGCGGCGCTGGGATTACTCTACGTGTCGCGGTGGTCGAGTCCGGAAAAGGCTGAGGAGTTTGCTGCGATTTATGCTCGGTCGCTTGTGCAGCGGTATAAGAAGGCCGACGAAGCTGAGCGCGATAGTTCTCGAAACGCGGCGGGGGACGACGAGCCCAAGATTGAAGTGCTGAAAGGACTGCATCGCTGGACCACCGAGGAGGGAACGGTGCTGATCGAGGAACAAGGCGCCACGGTGCTGGTCAGCGAAAGCCTGGATGCGGCGACGACACAGACACTTGAGAAGGAGGTATTCGGGAAGTGAGGGGTTTCCGATATACTTGTCCTACATGGTAATACGCGGAGGAGATTGCGATATTCAGCGTTCGACTGTCCCCAAAATTAGAGGCGAGACTCAGCCGGCTGGCCAAACGCACCGGTCGGACGAAGGCGCACTACGCCAAGAAGGCCATTGAGGAGTTCCTAGAGGAGCAAGAGGACTACTTCATTGCGCTCTCGCGGTTAGAAGAAAAGCTGCCGGGCATACCATTGGAAGAGGTGGTGAAAAAGCTTGGGCTGGAAAGTTGAATTTGATCCTCGCGCTCTCCGAGAACTAGACAAGCTGGAATCGACTGGCGCAAAGGCGCATTCTGAATTTTCTTCAAGTCCGGTTTGTGGAGCGGACTGATCCCCGCGAATTGGGAAAGGCATTGACTGGCGAGAAGGCAGGCTTTTCGCGCTACCGAATCGGAGACTGTCGCGCGGTGTGCCTTTTAGCTATAGCTAGACGACAAGAGGCAGGTTGCGAAAGTGATGCGCGTGGCGCACCGCAAACAAGGTTATCGTTGAATCGCGCGTGGAATGGGATTACCTAGTTGTTCAGTTTCGTTTCTCCCTTTTGTCCTTGTCCTCCGGAGCTTCTTCTCCCAGGAAGTGCTGCACCTTCGAGGGGGCTCTCCTTGAACCCGGCTCATGGTAGGCTCGTGCCCCAGGTGTGACAGCAAGTTTCCCCCTTTCTCCATGAGACATCTAGTGGTAGTCGTCTGTTTCTAATGTACTATTTGAATGTGTACACTAAATAAGAAGGGGGGAGTCTGCCATGCCGAGAATCGCCGTTGAAGACAACAACCGGATGCAATTGCGGATCCGGGCTGAGGAAAAAGCGTTGCTCTTGCGGGCG
>QIAN01000410.1 GCA_003225005.1 Acidobacteriota bacterium
TGACAAATCGTTCCATGCGGTTCTCCTTCTGCACTGCTTTGTCGCAGTGGGAGAACCAAGACTAAGACTATGTGGAGAAAAACCGTATCGAAGGGCTTATGCACCGGGTTATGGAACTGCTGCTCGACATAGTCCGGAAGGCCACATGGTATCGGCTATCTCGAGAGCCAGATAGCCGATATACTTGATGTTCATAGTGGGTGCTCCCTTCGGTAAAGTTTTGGCTGACACTCAAAACCTACCTCAAAGGGGCGCCCTTTTATAATGCGTAATCGGGCGGTCCACTGGGCTCGTCAGAGTCCGTCCCGTTCGAGCTGATTTGCACCTACCGATCACCCCGCAACTCGATGAGCAAAGGCTGCCCCTGCTGCGGACCTTCGTCTCCCGGCGGGCCAAGCTCTCCGTGGCACTCTGCAACCTGATGACGGGAGACGAAGCCGTCGGGGGGATAACTGCTCCCGTATAGCCCGCTCAAAAAAGGATCGGTCAAAAACGACAATGGCGAGAAAGGGGGCGAACCCCGGCGATGTCCCGATGGCGCGAAGTTTAAGATCGAGCCATACGCGCCGCGGCAGATCCCGGGCCCAGGAAATTGGTCGGATCGCTCGCGGGAGTGGCAGCAGTTCCCTTTTGCGCCAGCGCCAGCCGTGCCGTCACGGCTAGCAACGCGAAGAGGAATACCTTCCGCATGAGATTAGTTCGCTTGGGAATTCGACGGCAGCTGGAAGCTGACGCCATGATCTTCATTTTCTTTCTGGGTCGCTTCCAGATCAACATCAGCCAGCGCAATCTTGCGCGGATGCCCCGGCGTCAAATCGAACATCGTGGCGCCCACGATCGCGTAATTGCGCACTTCCAGTCGATGGCCATCTTTGAAAACCAGGGTCGTTGGCGGAGGCGCTTCCGGGGCAGCGATCTCCGCGGTGCCGTCGGTTCTCGTGTCAGGATGAGCCCTTACAGCATCAGACGGTGGAGGAACATAAGCCCGATCTCCTCGCCCGCGTCGGTCGAAGATGGTGGGGCCACCCTGATAGTCGGGTTCCTCGTCCTCGTATCCCGCATCCTCGTCGGTATAGGGGTAAGTGGGAACTGCATACCCTCCCCCATAGTAGGGAATGAAACGGTGGTCGCGATCGCGGTCACGATGGTGACGTTGGTGTCCTTCATCGCCCGCGGGCATGTGCGAAAAGAATTTGCCGCCAGCACTCGGTGCGTAACCGCGGGGCCCGAGGGAACTAACGCTGGCAGGCGGCGCATGCGGTCCCGGATCCCGAGCGAATCCCGGAGACGTCACCGACGCAGGCACACCATTAATCTGAGCAAGGCTGCTCGATACGAGAAACGCAGGCAGCAACCCCAGCCCGACCATAACGACCGACGCTGAAATCCACCGCCGCACCGCATCATCATACGCTAAAGAACAAGTCATGGCGCACCTCGAAAGACGCGACGTCCGAATAAATGGCACCACATCAATAAATCGCGCCACATCCATTAGATTGCAAAGATGAAGGGCGGGATGCCAAAAGGACCCCCCTCGAGCCTAAGTTCCTGACAAATCGCGTCTTGGCCGCGCTCGTCCTATCCTCGCCCGACCTTCGCCAGCGCCATCAGACTGCAAAGCGCATACGCCCCCACCATGCCCCAGACACAAGCCGTCACCAGCAATCGCGCTCGCGTTTCCATGAGATCCGCCAAAACACCGGCAACGAAAATCAGCAGGAAGGGGACAGCGCCCACGAGGAATCCCGCGCCAGCAACATGCGGATGCGCCATGCCCAGGCCGACAAACACAAGCGCCAGCAGCAGGGGAGCGGTGTTGCCGAAGTAGCGCGTGCGCGGCCACACTGCGTAAGTAACAAGGGCCACTGGCAGCGCAAACGCGAGCGCCGGACACGCCCGTCCGATCTGCGCCAGCACCTCACGGTAAACCCCCGGCACGGCGAACCCGCGCCAGGTCGCTCCCCAAAAAGATGCGTGCCGCATCCCTTCCCAGAATGCTCGCGGATGGAAGAAGTACGCCGCGAACAGCAACATCAAACCCACCACGCATCCCGCGCCCCAGATGACCAGTGCGGCCTGGCGCCGAATGGGAGCCACGTACAGCATCAGCGCCAGCGCGATCGGCGCCACCACAATCATCGAGAACTGCGAGCCCACCGCCAGCCCCAGCGAAATGCCGAGCAGCACAATTCGTCGCCAGTTCCACCACACCACCTCGCGCGGCGCATAAAGCGTGTGAGCGACCGCAATCGCGGTAAAAATCGTCCCGAACGCTCCCCATGCCGCAACGATCTCCGGCTCCCGATGACACCTCGCACTGGCCTGGATCAGGGCTGGCGAAAAGCAATAAAGGGCAAGCGCCACATACCCCCCGGGATTCCCGCAGAGCCGCCGCGCCACGTACCACAACGACGCACCGAGCAGCATTCCGCATGCCAGAAACGGCAGATGCGGCAGCCAGCGCCAATAATTTGCCCAGTCGGCCTCCAAGCTTGGTCCGGGCCATGCCAGCAACGGTGCCGCGCTCACTAGATACAGAAGAGGTGAGTGTTCGACATCGAAAGGACCAACATCAAAACCGTTCCCTGGAGATCCTGTCGCGATCGCCGGCTGGCCCTCGGAGAACGGCGCTCCCCCGATTCCGTGCCCATGCCACTGCTTCCAACCTTCGCTGATCCAGGCCTGTTCCTGCGCGTCCCCGTCTGCCGTACCGCGCAATTGCAGATTCACCAGCCAGTCGGCCTGCGCGCAGAACGCCACGAGCAAGAGTCCGGCAAGAAACTGCGGCCGACCAAAGCGTTCGCGCGTGAAAAATCGGTTCATGGGACGACCGAGTGTTTTACCATGACGCAGCCCCACTCCGCGCAATCTTCTGTCACCGTGGAACACCGGCGCGGTCGGAAGTAGTGTTCCGAGGAGCTGGAATTTGAGCGGGAACTTGGAAAACACTCCCGGCCCTGACTCCCCACCGGAGTCACAGCCTCCGGCACCCGACTTTGCGGCTGCCACGCAGCCTCCCTATGTCCGAACGCTCTTGTTTGGCCCCGACGGCCTCCGCCCCGGCTGGGGATTCGCATTCTACGTGGTCATGTCCTATTTCTTGTACTGGCTGGCCAACGACCTAGAGGAGCGCTACGGCCCCGCCGGCAGTCTGAGGTCGATGATGCTGGAAGAATTCTGTGCCCTTCTGGCGGCCGTCATCCCATCGCTGGTCCTGGCGAAAATTGAGAGGCGTCCCTGGGAAACCTACGGGCTGCCCCCTCGTCAAGCCTTCCGCAAGCTCTTCTGGGTGGGTGCGACCTGGGGATTCGCTGGCATCACTCTGCTTCTAGGGACGCTCAATCGGATACACGTTTTCGACTTCGGACATCTCGCCCTGCACGGTCCGCGCATCGTGAAGTATGCCGCGTTCTGGGCCGTGATGTTCTTGCTGGTCGGCTGCTTCGAGGAATTTCTGTTGCGCGGCTACGCTCAATTCACGCTGACGCGCGCGGTGGGGTTCTGGTGGGCGGCAATATCGTTGTCCTGCGCCTTCGGCCTCATCCACATAAGAAATGGCGGAGAAGAGTGGAACGGCCTGCTGGCCGTGGCATGCATCGGCCTGTTCTTTGCTCTTACCCTCCGCCGCACCGGCACGCTGTGGTTTGCTGTGGGCTTTCACGCCGCATGGGATTGGGGCGAAACATTTTTTTATTCAGTCCCCGACAGCGGCATCGTTTTCCCCGGTCACCTGCTCAAGTCGTCGCTGCACGGAGCCCGCTGGCTCACCGGGGGTTCGGTCGGTCCCGAAGGCAGCTCCCTGTGCTTCGTCGTAATTGCATTGCTCTGGTTCGCCTTCAGTCGGACTTACAAGCAAGTGAAATATCCAGAGAAGAGCACACTCAGTCACGGTGAATTGCCTGAGTCGGCTTAGATCAGATGGAGCGAGGTCAGGACCTGCGTAGCAGCTTCGCTACCGGAGCGGATGCAGTCGGGGACGCCGATGCCGCGATAGCCGTTGCCCGCCAGCGCCAGCCCCGGCAACTGACGGCGAAGATGTTCGATGCGCTCCAGGCGGTCAAGGTGGCCGACGCCATACTGGGCCATCGCCGCCTTCCATTTATATACGCGGGCCCAAAGAGGCTCGGCGCGGAGTCGGAGGATTTCTTGCAGGTCTTCGCGGACGAGGCCGACAACCTCGCCGTCGGAAAGCTGCCAGACTTGGTCAGCGTGCGCACCTCCGATGAAGCAGCGCAGCAAGGCACGATCTTGCGGAGCACGACCAGGAAACTTATTGTGGACGAACGTTGCGGCCAGCATGAGCCTGCCTTCGCTGCGCGGCACCAGAAATCCGAAGCCCGGAGGCAGCGATTGACGCACCTCGCGGCCGTAGCCCAGCCCGACCGTGATGGACGAGCTATAACCGATGCCGCCGAGCTCGTTCGCCAGCTCCGGGCTCGAAGAGGAAAGCAGCTTGGCGGCGGAATGTGTAGGCAGGGCAAAAATCACGCCATCGAAGGAGTCGGTCTTCGCGCCAGCCGAGACTCTCCAACCGTGAGCCTCAGCTCGAACGTTGTCAATCGGCATGTTGATGAGCAGCGCAGACCGAGAAAGATGGGATAGGAGAGCGTCCACCAACTGCTGCATGCCGTTTTTGAGGGAGGCGAACAGCGGACGCGCCGGCTGCCTTGCGGCCTGCGACATCTGCTTGCGCGCAGCCAGCACGGCGCGACCCAAACTGCCGTGTGTGCGCTCCATCTCGGCAAAACGAGGCAGAACGGCGCGCACGCTCAATGACGAAGCTTCGCCTCCATATATACCGGAGAGCAACGGATCGGCGAGGCGATCGACCAGCTCGCGGCCGTAGTGACGCTCAACCAACGATGCGACGCTTTCGTCGCTATCGGCGGCGCGCGGTGGATGAAACCACTCGCGCGCCATAAGCAGCTTGGTCTTTACCGAGAACAGTGGCGACAGGATCGTGGGCATAAGCTTGGTCGGCACCATGAACATCAGGCCGTCAGGAATGAGCACGAGCCGGCCATGGACCAGAATGTAGGTTTTTCGATCCGCATCATTCGAGCTCATGAGCTGATCGCCGAGGCCCAGCGTGCGGCAGAGATCCGCCGCCCACGATTTCTCCGTAAGAAAGGAGTCGGGTCCAGCCTCAATCACGCAGCCCTCAACGTGTTCAGTGCGCAGCACGCCGCCCAGGCGCGGCGAGGATTCGTAAAGTACATATTCGAGCGGGGCGCCGGCGCGGCGATGTTCTTCGAGAGCAAAAGCCGCTGCCAGCCCCGAAATTCCGCCGCCGATGATAGCAATGCGCTTCATGAATGCAGGCTTCAGGCGGCGTTTTCTGAATGTTCTTGTACAAAGCGAGCCAGATTCTTCACGTTCTCGACCGGCGTCTCCGGCAGAATGCCATGGCCGAGATTGAAAATGTGTCCCGGCCTTCCGCCGGCACGCCGCAAAATTTCTTGCGCGCGCGACTTCAGTTCTTTCCAGCCGGCGAAGAGCAGAACCGGGTCCAGATTGCCTTGCACGGCGCCGCGAAATTCCAGGCTGCGCCAGCCTTGGTCAAGCGGAATGCGCCAGTCGAGCCCAATCACCTCCGCTTCGGTTTCTTTCATCGCAGGAAGAAGAGTGGCGCTATCCGTACCGAAATAAATGATTGGCGCTTCGCTGCGCTGCAAGCGCTTCACCAGATCGGTAACATGCGCGAGCACATAGCGGCGGTAATCGTCCACGCTCAGGCAGCCGACCCAACTATCGAAGATCTGAATCACGTCCGCACCCGCGCGCACTTGCTCAGCAGCGTATTCGGCGACTACGCTGACCAGCTTTCGCATCAGCTCATTCCAGTCGGCGGCTGAGTTGTACATCATCTTCTTAGTGTGGACATAGTTCCGCGATCCGCCGCCTTCGATCATGTAGCTGGCAAGCGTGAATGGCGCACCGCAGAATCCAATCACTGGCAAGCGATCGCCAAAGTGCTTGGTCACCAGTCGTACCGCTTCAGAGACATATCCCAGCTCGGACGCGCGATCAGTGCGCAGATGCGAGATGTCCTCTTGGGTTCTCAGCGGCTTGTCGATGATCGGACCCTCCCCCGCGCTGAAGTGAAACGGGAGTTCCATGACCTCGAGTGGCAGAAGGAGATCGGCGAAGATGATCGCTGCGTCCACCCCCAAGGCTTCGGCAGCGCTGATGGTTACGTCGGCCGCCAGCGCAGGATTCTTGCAGATCTCCAGCAGCGAATGCTGTTTGCGGACGGCGCGGTATTCAGCCATGTAGCGTCCTGCCTGACGCATGAACCACACCGGGGTGCGCTCTACCGGCACAGCTTTGCAGGCTCGCACGAAGATGGAATTGGGCGCGGACATGAACTGCTCAATGTAGCATTTTCACGAGGCAGTATGCCCAGTACCGCGTCCTAAGAAATCGTTTGTGCGACACTGAATCGGACGGCAAAGCTCGGCCCTCGAAATGGATTCGCCACACCACAGAAAACGCTCTTGTTACCGAAGGGCTGGAGTTCCGCGCCCGTGAGAGCCGTCTTACTTCGGTGCGGAGCGGTTGCCTTGGTCGCGGTTGCAGGTGGAATTGGGCTCGAGATCAGCGCCGCTCCGGAAGCGCAGAGACCGGTGACTCCGCCCACTTTCTATAAGGATGTCCTGCCGATTCTCGAAGACCATTGCCAGAGCTGCCACCGCCTCGATGAATCCGCGCCGATGCCCCTGCTTACCTATGAACAGACCAAGCCTTGGGCGCAGAAGATAGCCGACGCGGTGCAGAGGAAAATGATGCCGCCGTGGTTCGCCGATCCTCGCTATGGGCACTTTTCCAATGACCCGTCACTCAGCGAGCCGCAGATTGCGGAGATTTCTGCCTGGGCAGCCGCGGGCGCGCCCGCCGGCGACCCGCACGATGCTCCCGCGCCACGCCAGTGGACCAGTGGGTGGAGCATTCATAATCCTGACGTCGTGGCGAAGATGCCGAAGCCGGTGGAAATTCCAGCCAGCGGCGAAGTGGAATACACATATGAAATTGTGCCGACGCACTTTACCGAAGACAAATGGATACAGGCCGCGGAAGTGCGTCCTTCGAGTGCGCAGCACGTGCATCATGCGGTGGTCTATATTCGTCCTCCGGGCGCGAAGTGGTTGAGGCACGCACCGGTGGGAGAGCCGTTCACGGCCTCGACATTGACCGATCCGGAGGAACGGCGCGAGGCCCACGAGACTACCAGCGACCTTCTTCTGGTGTACGCGCCTGGCAGTACGCTCGAGCAATGGCGGGATGGAATGGCGAAATTCGTGCCTGCCGGATCAGACCTGGTTTTTCAGATTCACTACACCACCAATGGCCACGCGGCGATCGACCAGACCAGCATCGCACTGAGGTTCGCCAAGAGTCCGCCCCAGCAGCGCGTGATCACGCTGCAGCTGAACAACCATGCGCTGCTGATTCCTCCGGGAGCCGACGACTTTCGCGTGGAGGTGCAGGGAACACTGCCTAACGATGCGACCTTGTTGAGTCTGATGCCGCATATGCATCTGCGGGGAAAGCGCTTTGAGTATGACATTGTGCGCGACGATGGTAGCGTGGAAACGCTGCTGAGAGTCAATTATCACTTTCACTGGCAGTTGAGTTATCGGCTAGCTGAGCCCCGTATATTGAAGGCGGGAACCAAACTGCGGGCGATTGCATGGTATGACAATTCACGGAGGAATCCGCACAACCCTGATCCGGAGAAGACCGTGAAGTGGGGAGACCAGACTTCGGACGAGATGATGGTTGGATTTTTCGACGTGGCTGTGCCTGCCAGCATGGATAAATTGCGGTATTTCATCCGGCAACCGGGTAAATAGGAGACATCATCTATCGCTCTGAAACCAACCGCCATAACATTTCCTGATCGATCCGATAAATAGATTGAATTTCCGTGGACTTGCTGCGGGAGATAGAGTAGGCGCGTCGTAAAATAGCAGGGGTTGTCGCTATTTCACTCCCCGGAGGAAGCATTTATTCATGGGAAAACGGCTGATTGCCGCTCTGGTAATCGCGTTCCTCACACCCTGTCTCGGGCAAACTGCTGCGGCACAGACCACCGTGGGCACATCCAGCACCTCGAGCGCCTCCGACCAAAGCGTGCGGCTGGCCAGGCTGGAGCAGCAAGCCGCCGATGCCAAAAGCTCTGCTGACAATGCCTGGATGCTCACCAGCTCGGCTCTGGTCCTCATGATGACGGGGCCCGGTCTGGCATTGTTTTATGGCGGCCTGGTGCGCAAGAAAAACGTGCTCGGCACCATGATGCAAAGCTTTGCATTGATGGCGGTCGTTACCGTGCTTTGGGGATTGTTCGGCTTTAGCTTGTCGTTCGGCTCGGGCAGCAGTTTTATTGGAGGATTGCACAACGTTTTTCTTCACCGGGTAGGTGCAACCCCCGATCCCGATTATTCCGGTACGATTCCGCTGCAGACGTTCATGGTGTACCAGCTCATGTTTGCCATCATCACGCCCGGACTGATTGCGGGAGCGTTTGCCGAGCGCATGAAATTCAGCGCCATGCTGGTCTTCATGATTCTGTGGTCGGTATTGGTCTACGATCCCATGGCGCACATGGTGTGGGGCAAAGGAGGACTGCTGAATGCGGCTCTGGGCGGGCGTTTCCCGACGCTCGACTTTGCCGGCGGCACGGTCGTGCACGTCACTTCCGGAGTGTCAGCGTTAGTGTGCGCGCTGTACCTAGGGCGACGCGTCGGGTATCCCAAGGAACCCATGCCTCCCCATAGTGTGGTGCTCAGCTTTATCGGCGCGTGTCTGCTGTGGGTGGGCTGGTTTGGATTTAATGCGGGTAGCGCGCTGAGTGCAGGCAGCCTTGCGACCAGCGCGTTCGTCGCTACCCACTTTGCGGCAGCGGCCGCGGCTCTAGGGTGGGCTGGAGCAGAGTGGTTGCGCAACGGCAAACCTAGCACTCTGGGCGCGATCTCGGGCGCAGTGGCAGGGCTGGTTGCGATTACGCCTGCCGCTGGATTCGTGAGCCCGATGCCGGCGCTGCTGATCGGGCTGATTGCCGGCGTCTTCTGTTACTGGATGGTGGCCAAGGTAAAGGCGAAGTTCGGGTACGATGACTCGCTCGATGCTTTCGGCGTGCATGGCGCCGGTGGTACGCTGGGGGCGTTGCTCACCGGAGTATTCGCTTCCAGCGCGGTGAACCCGATTTTCAAGGACGCCCGGGGAAACACTTTAGCTTCCGGAGTCCTGGAAGGAAACCCGCACCAGTTGCTAAACCAAATGCTGGGAGTGGCGATCGCCTGGGGCCTGGCGATTGTCGGCACGCTCATTATCTTGAAGGTGGTAGACGTCACCATCGGGCTACGGGTCAACGAAGAAGAAGAAGTTCAGGGCCTGGATCTATCGCAGCACGGTGAAGAAGGCTATTACTGGGAGGCGTCTGCATAATGGTGGCGAAGTGGCATTCGGCGAAGTGAGCCCCGGGAAAGAATTGAAGCTGCACGCGACAGCGAGAAGACGATCATGACCAAGGTCGAAGCAATCATTCAAAACTCCAAGCTGGAGGCGGTAAAGAGCGCATTGCAAGAAGCCGGCGTCGAGGGCATGACGGTGATCGAAGTACGCGGCCATGGCCGGCAGAAAGGCCACACTGAGTTCTATCGCGGACGCGAATACAGTGTCGACTTGATTCCCAAGACCAAAGTGGAAGTGGTGCTGCCCGATTCCATGGTAGAGAAGGCTGTGCATGCCATCTTGAGCACGGCTCGCACCGGGAAAATCGGCGACGGCAAGATCTTCCTTTCCAAAGTGGACGATGCCATCCGGATTCGCAATGAAGACCGCGGGGAAGGTGCTTTATGAGTGGCGCTCCCATTTGTAAGGTGCACCGAACGAAAGGTCGGCAAAGTTCAAAGCCAGTGTCCTCATGAGCAGGGCACCTTCGCTGAGCAGTGAATTGCGCGAGGTTTACGCCGAGGAATCGGCACGCATCCAGCGTGACTTCACGGCTACCGGTGACGGTCGCGTCGCTGTAGCGCAACGCACCCGGTTGGTCGAAAATATTTTGAAATGGCTGTGGCAGGATCTGATCTCGCGGGAAGAACACGGCCCGCGGAATTTTGCCTTGGTAGCAACCGGAGGATTTGGACGAGGCTGGCTGTTTCCCTATTCCGATATTGATTTGCTCTTCCTCTATGCCGATCACGACGAAGAAGAGGCGCACAAAGATGTCATCCGGCGCTTGTCGCGCGAACTGTGGGACCTAAAGCTGAAGCTGAGTGCGGCTTGGCGAACGCTGGCGGAATGTGACCGCTGCGATCCGCGTAACACTGAGTTCACTATCTCGCTGCTCGATTGCCGCTACTTGGCCGGGGACCGGGATTTGTTTGTCCGATTGCACGACAAACTGATCCCAAACTTGATCATGCGGGAGTCAAAACCTCTGCTGCAGGGATTGGCCGCAGTCACGCGCGAACGTCATAACAAGTTTGGCGACACGGTCTTTCACCTCGAACCGAATTTGAAGGAGACCCCCGGCGGCTTGCGCGACTACAACGTCGCCTGCTGGCTAGCCCTGATTTCGGCCATGGACGAGCTGCACGACTGGCCCGATGCCAGCGCTGTTCGGGCACCGGTGCGCAAGCAACTGGAATCGGCGCTGGACTTCCTGATGGCGGCGCGTTGTTTCCTGCATTTCCGCAATGGCCGGGATGACAATTCTCTGAGCTGGGAAGCGCAGGACGAGGCGGCAGCGCAGAAGATTGGGGCCAATGAATCGCCCGAACTCACGGCAGCGGATTGGATGCGGATTTATTTCGGACACGCGCGAGCCGTGCAACGCTCCATGTCGCAGCTCATGGAGGAGATTCCCGAAGCCTGGTCTTCATTGTACCGCCAGATTCAGAGCTGGCGTTTACAGCTCTCCACTCCGGATTTTTCGGTTGTGGATGGGCTCATCTTCCTGCAACAGGCTTCGGCGCTCGAGGACCCGGAAATTCTGTTGCGTCTGTTTCACTTCATGGCGCTGCATGGGCTGAAGCTGAGCACGACCACCGAGTATCGGATTGAACAGGCTCTGCCGGCGCTGGCGGCGACTCCGCCGCGCGGCGCCGAACTCTGGCTCTACTTGCAGGAAACTTTGCTGCAGCCACACGCCGCCGAAGCGCTACGGGCGATGCACTCGCTGCACCTGCTCACGGTATTGTTGCCCGAACTGCGGCTGACGGATTCATTGGTGGTGCGCGACTTTTATCATCGTTTCACGGTGGACGAGCATTCGTTTGTCGCAATTGAGAGCCTGCATCGCTTGCCCCGATCGCAATCGGAATGGGATCAGCGCTATGCCGAGCTCCTTAGCGAGCTGGAAGATCCTGAGTTGCTCTACCTTGCCCTCCTGCTGCATGACACAGGAAAAGGCGTGCCCGGTGGCAATCACGTGGAGGCCAGCCTGGAAATCGCTGCCCGCTGCCTGGACCGGTTGGACGTGGATCCGGGCGAGCGCGCGACCGTGCTTTTTCTGATTGGCAATCACCTGGAGATGTCAGCGACGCTGCGCCGCGATATTTTTAATCCTGAGACGGTAGCCACTTTTGCCGACAAGGTGGGCACTCCGGAGCGGCTCAAGATGCTTTGCCTGCTAACGTATGCGGACATCAAAGCCGTGAACCCCGAGGCTTTAACGCCGTGGAAGGCAGAAAATATCTGGCAACTCTACATTGGCGCAGCGAACTACTTGAACCGGAGCGCCGACCAGCGTGTGCACGGGGATGCCGGCGACGAGAAACTGGCACGGCTCAGGAGCCTGGCTCCTGTCACCGGCGATCGGTTGAAGGATTTTGTGGAAGGATTTCCGCAACGTTACCTCCGTATGCACTCCGCGGAAGAGATTATGCGACACATGGAGATGGCGGAAGAGCTTGGCAATGAGCCCGTACAACTCGACCTCAAGCGGGGACGGCACTGGTATGAATTGACCCTGGTCGCCACCGATCGGCCATTCTTGTTTGCGACTCTCGCCGGGGTACTGGCGGCCTGGGGCATGAACATTGTGAAAGCAAATGCCTTCTCCAACGAAGCCGCAACCGTGGTGGACACGCTTTACTTTACGGACCGCTTTCGCACTCTGGAATTGAACCTGTCGGAGTGGGAGCGCTTCAAGCGCAGCATGACGGACGTCATGCTGGGTAAAGCGGACTTGGACCGCATGCTGCGCGACCGGCAGCGCTCGGACAAGAATGCGGTCGCCAAGGTGAAGGTACAGACAAGGATTGAATTTGATGATGCCAGCTCTTCCGCGAGCACGCTGCTCGAGGTGATAGCTCAGGACCGGCCGCGGCTTTTGCACCGCATCAGTTCCTGTCTTTCCCATCAGAAGTGCAACATCGAGATCGCGTTGATTGATACCGAAGGTCAGATGGCGATTGACGCTTTTTATCTGACGTCGAAAGGGGCAAAGCTCACGGCGGAGCACCGGAAACAAGTAGAAAATGCGCTGCTCAACGAGCTGAAGGGGGAGTGAACGCTTTGCCGCTGCGAATGGTCGCGGTCCCCCTCCGCTATTTTGCCGAGAATTTCAAAATCGTGCGGGAATGGAACGTCAGTCCCGGTCTCAGAACCGTGGAAGGAAATTCGGCATGGTTGGGTGAATCGGGAAAATGCTGGGTCTCGAAACATAGTCCGTAACGCTGCTTGTACACATGTCCCTGCTTGCCCGTGACGGTTCCATCCAGAAAATTTCCGGTATAAAACTGGACTCCGGGCTGGTCGGTCGAGATCTCCATGACGCGGCCACTCGTGGGCTCATACGCTCGCGCGGCTAACACCAAGCCCTCGGCTTTGCCATTGATCACAAAATTGTGGTCGTAGCCTTTGCCTAAAACCAGCTGCTCGTAGTTGTCGTCGATGCGCGCGCCAACCTTCGTCTGAGTCGTGAAGTCCAGAGGAGTGCCTCTTACCGGGCGCAGTTCGCCGGTAGGAATCATGGTGCTGTCGACCGGAGTGAAGCGATCGGCGTTGATCATGACATCGTGGTTGAGAATGTCTCCCGTGCCTTCACCGGCGAGGTTGAAATAACTGTGCTGGCTCAAGTTGAGGACGGTGGGCTTGTCGGTGGTGGCTTCGTAATTGATGACCAGTTCGTTTGCTTCGGTGAGCGAGTAACTGACTCTGACTTTCAGATTGCCCGGGAACCCTTCTTCGCCGTCCTTGCTGAGGTAGGAGAATGCGACCCCAGTCTTGCCTTTGAGTGGAGTGCCTTGCCACACAGCTTGATCAAATCCCTTGATGCCGCCATGCAGGGTATTTGGACCGTTATTCTTCGGCAGCGAATACTTCACGCCGTCGAGGGTGAATGAGCCGTTGGCAATGCGGTTGGCATAGCGTCCGACCAGACCGCCTAGGTGAGGAGAGTTGTCGAAGTAACCCTCGAGAGTGTCGTGGCCGAGCACAACATCCGCCACCAGCCCTTTTCGATCGGGAACTCTCAGCGAAACAATAATGGCGCCGTAGTTCATGGCGCGGACTTCCATGTGATGCGAATTGGTCAGTGTATAGAGAGTAATTTTCTTTCCCTCCTTTGTCGTGCCGAAGGGCTGCTCTTCGACCGCGCCGTGCGCCGCTTTTGAGGAACGGCCGTGCGCCAAATTTGCGCTGGCTAAAAAAATAATGAGGACGAGAGCTGAAAATACAACACCCAACTTCGCCTCGGAGATGACCGGCCAAATGGCGACACTATGGGATTCTTGAGAGGGCATGCGAATTTAATCCTGTGAGTCGGGGATATTGTCTGGCAGGCGCGATCAACCTCGGCGCCTGCCAAACAGTGAGTCTACTACGGAGGTACGGAGATGCGATGATGGAAACTCCCCGGTGGCATTTCCGCGCAGCTTCGTATGGCACGCTCGCTTTCAAAGTGGTAGCATCGCGTCCTATTCCCATGACGGACGCCAATTTTCGTCTGCTAGCCACTGCCATTGTGTTGTTTTCGACCTCGACGCCGTACGCTCGGAGCCAAACCACAACTGCGCCAGGACATGCCGTGGTCTTGCATGCGGCGCGCTTGCTGGACGTGAAAAACGGCCGCCTCGTAAAACCGGGCGAAGTTTTGGTGGAAGGCGAGCGGATTGTAGAAGTGGGGTCTGGGGTGAAGCGTCCGGCTGGGGTGGAGGTGATCGATTTGGGCGATCGCACCTTGATGCCGGGATTGATCGATGCCCACATACATCTGTTTCTGCATCCGGGGGCAGAGGATCTTCAGACGGTTCAAGAGTCCGTGCCGCAGCGGACGATTACAGCCACCTTGGCAGCCCGCGATGACCTGATGGCCGGTTTCACCGCCGAACGTGACATGGGAACCGAAGGCGCGGGCTCGGCCGATACCGCCGTACGCAACGCGATTGATGAGGGCAGGATACCGGGACCACGGCTGAGGATCAGTGGCAACGCGATTAACATTCTCGGCGGACATGAGGACGCGATCAATTACAACCCGGCACAGCACGTCCTCCCCAACGCAACTTATGCCAACAATGCGGCTGAGTTGGTGACGGTGATGCGCCAGCAGCTGAAGGAGGGCGCGGATTTCATCAAGATTTATGAGACGGGCCCGGATGCGGTTCGCGACGGCAAACTGTCCACGGTTTATCAATACACAGAACCCGAGCTCCGGACCGCCGTCGAGGAGGCGGCGCGTTTGGGCAAGCGGGTTGCGGTACATGGCACGGGTGAGCCTGGGACACTCTACGCTGCGCGGGCGGGAGTGGCATCCATCGACCATGCCAATCAACTGGGCGACGAGACCATGCGGATCATGCGGGAAAAACAGATTTTCGCGGTTCCCACCTTCACGATCTTCGAGTATTTTGCCGAACATGCGGAATCTCCGGCGCAGACGGCACGCGAACATCGGATGCTTGATCTGAAGGTGCAGGAATTCCGCAAGCAGGTCGCGGCCGGCGTCCCGATGGCGGTGGGCTCCGATGTTGGTCCGTTTCCTCACGGCACGCAAGCCCGGGAGCTCGTGCTCATGGTGAAATATGGCATGTCGCCCTTGGCCGTGTTGCAGGCCGACCTGCTGAACGGAGGGAAACTGCTGGGTTGGGAAGGACAGATCGGGGCGCTCGAGGCTGGCTACCTTGCTGACATCATCGCTGTTTCAGGGGATCCGCTCGAGGACATCGGAGCGGTCGAGAACGTTGGACTTGTGATGAAAGGTGGGATCGTTTACAGAAAATGAAGGTGGCCTTAGCGTGTGCGATTGGCCACGGAGTCGGACGGATGTCTCTTCCATGGAGATTGCTATATAGATCACCGTTTTCCATCGAAAGCCGCAATGCCCGAATGTTTCTCACGGCTACCACCGCTGTTTGTCTGAGTCTGGCCGGACTGACTGGAAACCGAGGTTTGTTCACGCTCAGACCGCAAGTCAAGCCAAAACATTCCGGCCTCCCTATACCCTTCCGCGGACGAGCTTTTACGACACGCCACCTTCGCTGTCTCCCGGCAAGCCAGGCGAACTCATACGCTCGGAACCGACCGATGAATACCACCTTCCGTTCGAATTGTCCGCATGGCGGATTCTTTATCACTCCCGGACCGCGAAGGGTGAGGATGTGCCCGTCTCGGCTGTGGTGCTGGTTCCGGATGGCAAGCCGCCAGCGGGCGGATGGCCGGTGATTGCCTGGGCGCACGAGTTCAGAGGAACACCGCGACAGTGCGCTCCCTCAATGATGAAAAATCTCGGTGTCGGACCGCTCCTCGCGATGTACGCCAATCTCGGCTATGCGGTGGTTGCGACCGACTATTCCGGTTTGGGGGCCGGTTCCGGCAACCCGATGCTGGACATGCAGTCGAACGCATTTGACATGATCTATTCGGTTCCGGCGGCGCGCGCGGCTGTGACCCAGATCGGGCCTAAATGGATCGCTTTGGGACCTTTCCAGGGAGGTCTGGCCGCCGTGGCAGTGGCGGAAAGCGAAGTACGCGATCCCAACTATCTGGGAAGCGTCGCCACTTCAGGTCTGGCGGATGCGGAGCAGGCCTACCTCCTGCTAATTGGTATTGCGCTGGTTGGACTGACCATGCTCGCCGCCCCTCTCCCGGCCTTCTCCCAGAGCTGCCGCGCTCTGCTACACCCAGGCGGCCTCCGCTGGCGCTCGCATGATTCAGGCATTGCGCAGTGGGATTCTGATCCTTGTCGTCCCGCCCACGTTCATGTCGGTCGGTATGATTCTCATTGTTTATCGCAAGCGCAATCAGTTCAGACAGGCCGATGACGCGCCTGACTCTGACCGCAATTGGTAGCCGGAGAGAATGACAACCACGTCCCTGTGAATTCTTCAGGCAGGTTGTTGTGTGGAAGTTCTGGGCGGACGATGTGCAATTGCTCAAGGACAGTTGCTGGACAATCTGGTTGCGGTGAAAAAGTCTGGGACTCCTGTCGTGGCAACCCCGAGCTTGAATGCTAAAACTTTATTTCTGGCCAGTGCCCATATTTCTGGCCAGTGCCCATGACGAATTCGAGATGCTCGACTTCAACGCAGACTGGGTCCACGTTCGCATTTCTGGCTTGTCACGGGGATGGATTTGGCGCAGCAGCCTGGAGATGCCCGGCAGCGTTCCGGATGTCGATATGCAAACCAGCGGACCGCCTGTACCGACCGCCGCGGACTTGTTTCACGTGAGCCGCGAAGAAACAGCTCCGTTTCCCGGTGACTGGGCGCCGCTTCGAGGCAAAAGTGTCAAGATCATCTCGGTGCAGAAGATGGACGACGGTGCCAAGGATGCGGGTCCGGAAGTGAAACTGGAATTTGCGAAAGCGTTGCTCGACAAAAGCTACGCGGAACTGGCCAAGCCCCCCCAAGCTCTTGCCGGAGTCGTATTGATTTTCGATTCGGTAGATGGAGGAATGATCGCCGCGACGCTCGCCAGTCTCGAGCAATGGAAGGCAGGCGCGTTATCCGATGCCGCGCTCTGGCATCAATGCTTCTTCGATCCTCCCGAAACCTTCGATTCTTCCAGTTCTTCCGCCAGTCAATAGCTGCCCCTTTTGTTCATTCTGATGGGCAACGCCACGCGATCTTAGCCTCTTATAACGTTCATCTCGGGCGAACCATAACGAGCGACCGTCTCTGGCGATAATTCATTACTGCGGACGATGGTCCCATACAAGCGTCCGCTGCCGCGCATGGTTCTGAGTTGAGAGTCGGGGTCCAAAGCAACCAGCCCAAATCGCAGTCTCCAGCCCTCACTCCATTCGAAGTTGTCGGTAAGAGTCCAGTGGAAGTATCCGCGAAGGTCGAATCCCTCGTGAATGAGACTGTGCATCTCCTGAACAGCTTTAACGATGAGCCAAGGACGAATGCGATCCTGCGCGTCGGGTACGCCGTTCTCGAGGATGTAAATCGGTTTCCCGAGACTAGCCGCGCGGCGCACCGCGACTCGAATCGCCTCCGGGTAGGCTTCGCCGTAGGGGCCTTCGACGCCGCTATCGCCTTGCGGCACGTGTCCCGGCACGAATACGCGTCCGAACAACGTGGACGCACACCTCAGATCAAAAGCAACATGAAAACGGCTGTAGACGTTCAAGCCAACAAAATCGCACATCCCTTTCGAGCCAGAATCCCGCTTACCCACCAGACTGAAAGGAAAGCCCAGCCGGCCTTGCTCCATTAACTGAAGAAAGCTTTCATTGAAAAGCTCGTTGAGCAGGCCGCATATCCAGCGATCAGGCGCGAAATCCGGATTCGCGGGCTGAAATACTATGTAGTTGTGAGCCCATCCTACCTGCGCCCCGGGTTGAAGCTCGTGGATCGCGCGGTAGGCGGCGGTATGGGCACGCGCCATCGCCCCCACGACACGAATGGCTCTTAGGATTTGTCCTTTGCTGCCAGGCGGGAATTCCCCGAGGACGTGGCCGAGCGCTCCGTACACATTCGGCTCATTAAACGTTACCCAGTGTTGGCAAAAGTCACCGAGTTCATGCAAAACGTGCCTTGTGAATCGTTCGAACAGACGCGAGGCCTCCATTCCCAGAAAGCCACCCTTGTTTTCAAACCATATGGGGTGGGTGAAGTGATGCAGGCAGATCATCGGCTGAATGCCGCGGTCGTGGAGTGCTTGCAACATTTCCTGGTACCGCTGAATCGCAGCCGGATCCCATCGGCCTTCGTCCGGCTCGATTCGGCTCCACTCGACGGAGAGGCGAAGGGAATTTACACCGATCTCGCGAGCCAGGTCGAAATCGCGCTCTGCATCAGACCACCAATCGCAAGCTCGACCACAACGGTCTCCGGATTTGATTCTGCCCGCGCTCTCCCAGGCCGACCACTGATTATTATCGTTGCCACCTTCGACTTGGTGAGCTGCGGTGGAGACTCCCCACAAGAAATCTGCCGGGAAGCGCAGGCTGGAAGCGGCAAGCGGGCCAAAATCGAGTTCGCAGGAATGATCGCTTTTCACTGTCGCTACCGTCGCACGTGCATTCTAAAGCATCCGGCAATTCGCATAAACCTTACTGGTAACAGCCGTAACAGCCGTGGTTCTCGGACCTTGATGCCGTGCCATGCGCTGAAGATCGAAGCCAAACCTCCTGGTCGCAAGTGAGGAGACTTGCGAGGACAAACAATTCATGCACGGTGCCGACAGTTCAGAGGTTAGACTATGTTTCGCGGAAACTGACAATCAGAGATTAAGCGAAATCCGGTTCAGAAAAACCATCGCCCAATGGCCAGAATGATATCCCCAGTTGAGGGCTCGACTGCCGCAGTCCAAAACGACAAAACTGCATACAACCGCTTTCTTCTGCTGGTGGCGGGCCTTGGCGGTCTGCTCTACGGGGTTGATGTTGGCATCATCGCGGGTGCTTTGCCGTATCTCGAGGCTACATCAGGCCTGAATGCCGGCCAGCTTTCCATCGTGGTCGCTGCCGTGTTGTTGGGTAGTGTGATCTCCACTTTGTTTGCCGGCCTGCTGGCCGACTGGATCGGACGCAA
This sequence comes from Acidobacteriota bacterium, assembly GCA_003225005.1. Taxonomy (GTDB): domain Bacteria; phylum Acidobacteriota; class Terriglobia; order Terriglobales; family Acidobacteriaceae; genus Sulfotelmatobacter. The sequence continues at coordinate 18,993 of QIAN01000410.1, forward strand.
GGCCCTGATGACGGTCAGCGGCATCCTCTTTGTCGTGAGCATTCCCATGATCGCCCTGTCGCATGGCTACCAGCCATTGGTTCTCGGCCGCCTGTTGCAGGGCGTCAGTGCGGGCTTCATCGGAGTGGTTGTTCCGCTCTATCTTGCAGAGTGTCTGGTGGCGGCGAACCGCGGAAAGGGCACGGGAATCTTCCAGTGGCTGCTGACACTGGGCATCGTGGTTGCAGCCGTCGTTGGCATCTTGTTCAGCGTTCGTGTCGAACAGGTCGCGAGACTCGCGGACCCGGCTAGGCTGCTCGCCTTTAAGGACACAGCCTGGCGGAGCATCTTTTGGGTTTCGTTACCGCCAGGAATATTGTTCGTGATGGGCAGCCTCATGGTGGCCGAGTCGCCGCGCTGGCTGTTCCGCCGTAGAAAAAAGGAGGCTGCCTACGCCGCGCTGCTTCGTTCACGGACGAGCGATCAAGCAGACTCCGAACTCCGGGAGATGGAAGAGACTGCCCTGGCGGAGAAGGCCAAGACATCGACCGGGGCACAGGTCAAGGACTCGCTGTTGCGGCGAAAATATGTGATCCCGTTCCTGCTGGCCTGCGTCATCCTCGCCTGCAACCAGGCTACGGGTATCAACTCGATCATTGCCTATAACACGAACATCCTTTTGCAGAGCGGCCTTTCCGATGTCGCGGCTCACTGGGGCTACGTTGTTTTCACCGTGGTGAACTTCCTGGTGACCCTGGGAGGGGTCATGCTGGTGGACCGCAAGGGGCGCAAGTTTCTGCTCGCGCTGGGTAGTGGAGGCATTATCGCGTCGCTCATCTGTACAGGCTTGCTCTTCGGACGGACTGAAAAACTGCGGGTGGATTCGAGGGACGCGGTGCAATCCATGGTCAGCGCCGATCAGAAGTTGACGCTGGTTTACGATCAAAGGGTGGCGGATGGGCTTTTGAACACTGCCGGCACTGCCGCCAAGGCGATTGGGAGCAGGCCAACCTCGCTGATCGTCATCTATTCGTATGGCGACTTTCGCGCGGCCAGCAAGGTCGCACGTTCGGACGAAAGGGCAGCCCAGCCTATTGGGATCGCGCGCGAAAGCTGCGTACCCGCCAATAAAGTCGTTGCATTCTTTTCGAATCCATTCGGCAATCTCGACGCCGCCCGCCAAGCTCCTCTGAGAATTGAGAATGCGCTGATAACGCCCGTGCCGAGCACGCGCAACGGCTGGTGGGTGGCCATCACCCTGTTCGTTTTCATGGCGTTCTTTGCGATCGGGCCGGGAGTATGCGTGTGGCTGGCGCTTTCGGAATTGATGCCGACTCGTATACGGTCGAACGGGATGAGCATTGCCCTGTTGATCAACCAGGCGGTCTCAACCACCATTGCCGCTATATTCCTGCCGACGGTCGGCAAGTATGGCTACTCGACTATGTTTTTCGCGTTTGCTGGCTGCACCGTAATCTACTTCATTACCGCTACGGTGTTTTTGCCGGAGACCAAAGGGAAAACATTGGAAGAGATCGAAGCCCATTTTGAGAGAAGTCAAGCCTGAGATCTGACAAACCTTGCGCGTGGTTGTGGAATACGCATGCTCACATTATTTTCCATCATAATAGTCGGCTTCTTCCTTGGGATGAGGCACGCTACTGATCCTGACCACGTGATCGCGGTAACTACCATTGTCAGTCAGCAACGCAGCACGAAACGCGCTGCACTCATTGGGGCGTTCTGGGGAGTGGGTCACACGGCCACGATCTTTGCCGTCGGCACAGCCATTATTCTGTTCAATCTCGTGATTCCGGCGCGCCTCGGGCTGGGCATGGAGTTATCTGTTGGCGTGATGTTGATCGCGCTTGGAGGATGGAATCTGGCTGCTTTTCTGCGGTCTATGCCAGTCGCTGGTCCTGTTCAAGGCGAGCAGCCGCTGATTCACTCCCACGCTCACAATCACGGCGAGCACAGCCATGTCCACCCGCATGGTCACACCGATGACGAGCATCACCATTCAGCGGAACAAGTGCCGCTGGCGAGGCTGGATGAGAAATTCGGACGGAACGGCCTATATCAGTTTGTCCGACCTTTGGTGGTGGGCATCGTGCATGGACTCGCCGGCTCGGCAGCCGTGGCCCTGTTAATTTTGGCCAGCATCCGAGATCCCGGTTGGGCGATCGCGTATCTGCTGGTCTTTGGCGCCGGGACGATCGCTGGCATGATGTTAATCACGATGAGCATCGCCTCCGCCTTTCGGTTCGTGGGAAATCGCTTTGAAGGCTTCGGTCATCGCCTGGCGATGGTCTCCGGATTGGTCAGCGTAGCCTTCGGCCTGGTGCTGGCCTACCAGATATGCATTGTTCAGGGCTTCTTTAGCGCTCATCCGCATTGGACGCCCCACTGAGACCGCGGAACCCGTCACAATCTTCGCTAGCAATACCTCCCGCATTGCTAATCATTTAGCTCCGTTGCGCTAGTTCTGGCGGGTCGAAACAACTAAGGCAACCTGGTTGGTCCCGTCCAGTTTTACCCGGTACAATTCTTGCGTGAACCTTGACGACACCATCGTCGCCATTGCCACCCCGACGGGCCGCGGTGGCATTGGCATTGTGCGCCTGGCGGGACCTCAGGCTCGCGCCATCGCTGAACCGATGTTGCGCCTTGCGCATGCGCTGGAACCTGGACGTGCCGTGGTTGGGGAGCTGGTCGAACCGGAAGAATCAATAGATCGCCGCCACAACGAAAGCACTGCCCGCGTGGAGACAGCCGCCCGCGGCGGTCCAACCGAGCGACGCTCGGCGGAGGGTACGACAACTGCGACAATCTCGCCGCGAACACGAGTCTCAGCGCCACAGGAGCAACGCATCGATGAAGTCGTTGTCACGTACTTCGCCAAGCCGCACTCCTACACGACTGACGACATTGTGGAGATCTCCGCCCACGGATCACCCGTCGTGCTGCGGCACATTGTCGAGCTTTCGATCGACCGCGGCGCGCGCCTAGCCGAACCTGGCGAGTTCACCATGAGAGCCTTTCTCCGGGGACGCATTGACCTCACGCAGGCCGAAGCGGTCCGCGACCTTATCGACTCGCAAACTCTGTATCAGGCGAAAGTTGCGGCGCAACAGCTTGACGGAGCTCTTTCCCAGCGCCTGCAGCCGATTAAGCAGAAACTGGTTGAGTTGATTGCGCTGCTGGAGGCGGGCATCGACTTCGCGGAAGACGACGTTTCCGTCATGCCCAATGCCGCAAGCCTCGAGCACATCGCTGCGGTGCGCACTCCGCTCGAGCAACTTGCCGCGAGCTTCGCTTACGGCAAAATCGTGCACGAAGGCCTCACCCTGGCCATTGTGGGCCGGCCCAACGTAGGGAAGTCGAGCCTGTTTAACCGTCTGGTCGAGCGTGAACGTGCGATTGTCACTGCCACGCCGGGCACCACGCGGGATCTGGTCAGCGAGACCGTTGGTCTGGGCGGTATCCCGGTAAAACTCGTAGACACGGCGGGCATTCGCCGTGCGCTTGATGAAGCCGAGTCCATCGGCATCCGCAAATCCATGGAAGCGCTAGCCGACGCCGATCTGGTCCTTGTAGTCCTTGACGGCTCGCAGCCTGCCTCTGCGGAAGATGATGAACTCATCAATCAAGCGGCGCAGCGATCATCAATTGTGGTGGAGAACAAATCCGATTTGCTGGCCAGCCCAAAAGACGTGATGGGAGCCATCGAGACTCAGGCTCCGAAAGGGCAGCGAGGTAGGGCACCCCACATTCGCACGTCGACAGTGACTTCAGAGGGTATTGCCGAACTTCGCGCGGAAATCTTCCGCCACATCGCAGGCGAGTCTGGCGCGGCGCAGGAAACTGGCTTTCTAACCAATGTGCGGCACCAAGGTCTGGTTCGCGATTCACTGTCCTCGCTCGAGGCCGCGCGGATTGCGCTGGTCAATCGCGTCCCGCATGAGATGCTGCTGCTCGATCTTTACAATGCGCTGGGTCCGCTGGACGCGATCACCGGCGCGACCACAAGCGACGACATTCTGAATCTAATTTTCAGCACCTTCTGCATTGGAAAGTAAGCTGAGGAGAGGCCCACGATGGTTGTTCTGGGCCATTTCCATTTGGTTGGAAGTGACGGCGTGCTAGCAGCGGCTGGGCAACGACGTCAAAGTTCAAGGCAAAATTGACTGCTTCGGACGGTCCCGTCCGGGACTGGTTTGGTTGGGGGGGTGGCGGTTAATCAGGACACCGTGGTGGTCGGAGCACCGGGTGACGGAGGGCCGCATGGTTTTGGGGGTGCTTATGTTTTCGGAAAGCCGACGACGGGTTGGATATCAAGTACCGAGACCGGAAAGCTGGTTCCGTCCGACGCCTCTACTGATTTTGCTGGGTATGATGGGTCGGTCGCCGTCAGCGGCAACACAATTGCGGTTGGACAACCGGTTGCCAGGGGTTGCGGGTTTACGTTTTTCTGAAGCCGCGGACCGGCTGGAGCACCGTCGACGAGACCGCGAAATTAACCGCGTCGGATGATGTCCTGGTACTGGCGGGCCTTGGCAGCTCGGTTGCAATCGGCGGAAACGCGGTAGTCTGCCGGTGCGCCCTTCGATTATCCGGGCGCGATCTATCTGTTCGTTCGCCTAGCAACCGGCTGGAGAAACATGACGCAGACTCTTTCAAGCGGATTGGTCCGGAGGTAACGCAAGAAGCCGGCTGGGTTCATCCGTAGCCTTCGGGGGGGAAATACGATAGTCGTAGCCGGAGGCCAGAATCGCATCTTTGAACGAATGCCGTGAAAGACAGAGCGTGCCCGAATTTGATAGGGGCCGGGGGTGATCCGCCAGGCTAATAAGAGAGCGGCGACGTTTCACCTCGCCTGGGAGCTTGGCTATACGAAGTTGGCGCAGCTCATGCATCTGAACCGTTTTCGAGACCGTAAGTGCAATGACAGACGATGACTCGGCCCAGCCCCGAAACTCTCGTTAAATTGCCATTTCGTTGACCCTGGTTGCCCGTACAATTCTCAACCGAACCATAGTTTCAAGTTTTTCGGTCCCACGGGTTCCCATCCATCAAGATTCGGCCACCCCCCGAGCGAGGAGCCAAAACCTCGGGCCGGAAAAATCATTGCTCTCCTGCGACGGAATTCCTTCTCTTTCGGCAACTAATTAGATAGTGGCGGAGCTTTTGGGCTGCGAACCCAACAGGCACCGCTAACCCTGTTCATCAGCATGGAGCATCTCCGGAAATATTTGCCTACTATAATCTCTGTCGACTTCACCATGACACCTTGGGCACTGCCACTTGAGCGTGCCCGCGAGATCTGCGGTGCTGGAAACATGATTTGGCGTTATCTCATTGAAGGTCCGTGGATCGTCTTTGCCGCATACTGGGTTGCGGGCGCACTGAAGACGCGCAGAACGGTCAGCCAAGAATCCTTCGTCTCACGTTACGGCATCCTTTTTCTGGAAATTATTGGTTTTGCCCTGCTCTTCAGCGACGCAGCGGAGATCGGCGTTCTTGGTCATCGCGTTCTCCATCGAACATACGCTCTTGCTGTTGCGGGCGTCGTACTCACCTGGATAGGCATCGCTATCGCTCTGTGGGCCCGCTGGCACCTGGGACAGTATTGGAGCGCTAGAGTCACTCTCAAAGAGGGCCACAAGCTCATTCGCACTGGGCCCTACGCTTGTTTTCGACATCCCATTTATTCCGGAATCGATCTGGCCGCGGTCGGTGGAGCTTTGGCGATTGACCAGTGGCGATGCGTCGTGGGAGTTGGCTTGATCATCCTGGGCTATTGGATCAAGGCGAGGAAAGAAGAATCCATGCTGGCCGCGCAATTTGGCGAAGCCTTCAAAGAGCATTGCCGGCACACCGGTTTCCTTATTCCGAGGTTGTGAACCGAATCCGTTTGCATCCGAGAGAAGTAAAGATGAAAAATAACCCACAGGACAGAGCTTACCGGAAGCCGCAACCGATCCGGTGAAAGTGGTTCCACCCTTGTTGAAATCGGTCACCGTGGCCGTATACTTGCCGTTATTGGACGCGCCCTGCCCCGTCATCATGCCCGAAATATAGAGGACATTGCCGCTTGTCGTCCCGTATGTCGCGTAAAATTTGTCGCTGGGCAGAATGATACTTTGGAAGGAACTCCCGTCAGAAGTGGTACCGGAAAATACTCCTTGCGCTTGTCCTGCCGTGGGCGTCTTGCTGCTGCTACATCCTAATTGTGATCAATGCAAAAAAAATACATGTAAGATAGTTAATCACCTTCTGCATTGGAAAATAAAGAGCACGAGATTGTGCCCACAATCGAGCACACCCAGACACCCTGCACAGCCCCATAATCGACGTCAGCGCCGCTTTGGATCGAAGGCCAGTACAGGCTTTTGAGGCGGCTCTCGCTGCGCGGGGTCCAATCAGAGAGGCCGATGGTCAGCGTGGTCGAGGATTAGATCGCAGGCCGCTCGCCGTGTCCATAGGAAAATCGAGTTACTTCGACAGTCGGCTTAGGGCGAACCGAAACATCTGGTCGAAGGATTTTGCACCTCCATCTTTGGGGGCGGCGGCCAAGGCCTTCTCTGCCGCCGGGCGCTGATATCCGAGGTTCAGCAGAGCAGACAGTACGTCCTCTTCCGTGGGGTTCAGCGACGGAGCTGCTGGCGTGGTCGATCCTGCTTCCGGTAACTTGTCGCGAAGTTCCAGAACCATGCGCTCCGCGGTCTTCTTGCCAATTCCCGGGATACGCGTCAGCCGCGCAATATCGTTACTACGAATCGCGGCTACCATCTCGTCCGCCGCCATCCCGCTCAGAATTGTGATGGCCAGCTTGGGGCCAATGCCACTCACCGTGATAAGTCTCTCGAATAGCAGTTTTTCAGAGGGACGCAGGAATCCATAGAGCGCGATTAAGTCCTCGCGAACGTGAGTGTGGATGTGCAGCGCCACATCGCTACCGACTGCCGGCAGATCGGAGAAGGTGGGCACGCTGATGGTCACATCGTAACCGACGCCGCTGGTTTCGATGATGGCCTGGTTGGGATGCTTGGCGAGAAGCTTTCCATGCAAATGGGCAATCATGCTCAGCCATTGTAGATGGAGAGTAGCGCACAAAAGAAAACGGCAGGGCCGACCCCTGCCGCATCGATTAAAGAAGCCTGCCGTGCCCTTTACTTTCTGTTGACTGCTTTCTTCAGCTCAGCACCGGGTGTGAATTTTGCCACTTTTCGGGCAGCGATCTTGATTGTGGCGCCCGTCTGCGGGTTGCGCCCGTTGCGTGCCTTCCTCTGGGAGACAGAGAAAGTGCCAAAACCAATCAGGGCTACCCGATCCCCTTTCCGGAGGGCAGCAGTGACGCTGTCCATGGCTGTATCAATCGCTGTATTCGCCTGCGCCTTGCTGATTTCGCATGCGCCTGCAATCTTGTCAACGAGATCGGCTTTATTCATTTTTTCTCCTAGGCAGGTTTTGTTTCGTTCCCAGCGCAATACCGGGACGAAGGGGCTCGCTGAGTTTGGAAAACCTGACGGCTGTATTTTCCTCCCTCTGGACGGAATGTCAACTGTGAAAATCCGCGCCGGAAGCCGATTTC
>QIAN01000411.1 GCA_003225005.1 Acidobacteriota bacterium
CTGCACGCGCTCGGGGAAGGTACGCGAGAGAGTGAGACAAGAGCGATTCAGTACTTTCAGGAGGCCATAGCCAAGGACCCAAAGGACGCCCGCCTCTACGCGGCCCTTGCTGGGGCCTACGACGCGGTAACACCTTATTACAGTCCTCCGGCCGAGGTGATGCCGAAATCAAAGCAAGCGGCACTGCGAGCTGTTGAGCTTGATCCCAACCTGGCGAGCGCGCACGTCCGGCTTGGCTATGTGCGCCTGTTTTTCGATTGGGATTGGTCTGCGGCCGAACTGGAATATCGCCGGGCGCTGGAAATCAATCCAAGCTTGCCAGAAGCTCAATTGGGTTATGCCAATTATCTTGGGACGCTGGGGCGCTTCGATGAAGCCCTGTCCCGCGTTCAGCAGGCCTACCTGCTCGACCCTCTTGCACTCGAAAGCCGCGAAGAAGCCCTTTGGATCTATTATTTCTCTGGCCGCATGCCGGAGACCGTCGAGCAGGCCCGGAAAACGATTGAGTTGGAACCCGCGGCGAGTCTTCCTTATGCGATCCTCGCAATGGCATACGCGCAGATGGGGCAACGTGCCGAAACGCTCGGTGCTGCAGAGAACGCAGTTCGGCTTGCGGATAGGCCGTCGGTAATGGCCACAACGGCGGCAGCCCTCGCGCGGATCGGCCAGAAACACGAGGCGAAACAGCTTCTAAGCAAAGCTCTGGAACTAGCCAAGGAACGTTATGTCTGCCGATTCCTCGTCGCTGATGCCTATGTGGAGTTAGGCGATACTGAGAAAGCCCTTGAATCACTGGAGCAGGGGTTCCTTGAGCGGTCGACTTGAATGCCATTCATCGGGGTGGATCCCCGATTTAACGCGATGCGAGGCGATCCAAGGTTTCAGGATCTTGTCCAGCGTATCGGAGTGCCTCGGGCATGAAGATCAAAGCAGTTTGAATTTTAAATTGTCTAGTTTCTCCCAGTGGGGAGAACCATCACGGTGTTTGTTGTTTCCCGATGGAAATGATCCGCGAAGCGGCGCGAAGACTGTACCGAACTGAGTATGTCGGCTGACGGGAGATCTGATCCCTTTGTCGCTGTCGAGGTCGTGCCGTATGACGTGCAACCCGCATGTAATGCCTCCCGGATTAGTACCGAGAAGCGCTTGTATTGACTGGTCTCGCGAAAATCTGGGTGCAATTGGCGCCAAGGGTGGCGATCGGCGCCCTGAAATTACAAGTAGTTACCTCCGCACGCTGCCCTGTCACTCCACCGAAACACTCCACAAATAGAGGATTTATTTCGTAACTCCTTTGTGCTCTGTAGACGGTCGTACACGGACGTACGCGCGAATCCACCGTAGACCGACAAAAACTAATACAAAACTCAAACAGACCATGAATCGGGTAGAGCGGCTTCACCAACCTGCATCTTGGCAGATACTGGCGTCGACCTGTTAGTTTCGGACAAAAAAAAACACGAAGGCTGTGTCTCTGCAAGTGAAATTCTCGCGAGACTTCCTAGCGACTCACATGGACGCCACTGCCGCAGACCCTCCTGGGGCAGCCGAAGTCAATCGCTTTCATTTGGCTCGCCGATCCGGCCGGAGGTGATCGGATCGCGGAGCAAACGACGAGGTGGCTTTCGGTTAGCTCCTCTTGACAATCAGTAGGAGAGGTGTATTGTTCCTCTTGATCCTCAGGAGGAATACGTCTAATGGCGGACAAGGCGAGTGATCTCGTTCAAGGCACGCTGGACATGCTTATTCTGAAAACACTGGCGCTCGAACCCATGCACGGATATGGGATCGCGGTCCGACTCGAACAGATGAGCAAAGGCGTTTTCCGCCTCAACGCCGGTTCGCTGTTTGTCGCCTTTCAGCGGTTGCAACGAGATGGATTGATCAGAAGCGAATGGAAAGCCACCGAGAATAGCAGGTGCGCAAAGTATTACGCCCTAACAGAACAGGGACGAAAGAGGCTCAACAGCGAAACACGAGAATGGGGAAGGCAAGTGGCTGCAATCGCCAGAATCTTGGAGGCGTCGTAGGGAGGTTCCATGTCATTGCTGCGAAGCATAGCGGGCGGGTTCCGATCGTTGTTTCGAAAGGAGCAGGTCAGCCAGGAGCTGGACGAAGAATTAAACGGCTTCTTGGAGATGGCCGCCGAAGAAAAGATGAAGCAGGGGATGAGCCGCAAGGATGCGCTTCGCGCCGTGTGTTTGGAGCGAGGAAATCTCGAAGTTTCGAAGGAAGCGGTCCGCACTGCGGGCTGGGAATCAATTGTGGAGACCTGTTGGCAGGACCTACGCTTCGCCGTCCGCGTGCTGCGCAACAATCCTGGCTTCACAGCGGCCGCCGTGTTGGCGATTGCTCTGGGCGTTGGAATCAA
>QIAN01000412.1 GCA_003225005.1 Acidobacteriota bacterium
GGTAGCGATCTCTTCGGTTACGCAACAGCCGCCGAACAATTTCTCTTCGTTCGAGGACCAGCGTGGATAGGCCCGCGCCTGCCAGATAAGCAGCCGCAGTGAGGCCATTATGGCCGGCGCCAATGACGATGGTGTCGTAAATCGAGTTGGAGTTTGCCTGCAAAGTTGTGGTGACCGAGGGTCACATAAAGCTATTTTGAAGCTCCTAACACTATCGCAACGTTTGGCAAAAATGAAGTTGAAATTCATCCATCTCTCATGTACTCTTCCGTGACTTGAGGTCACTGTTATGGGTGGCATTGCCAGCAATCCGGTTAGCCCGCCGCGCCACCAGCGTCACCTGCCGCAACGTCCTGGTTCCGAGGCCAAGCGCTCACGCATCGTCGAAATCGCGATGCAGCACTTTGCCGAGCAGGGTTATCAGGCAGCGCGCGTCGGTGACATGGCCGCCGCCCTGGGCATTGCCAAGGGTTCGATCTTCCAGCACTTCCGGAGCAAGGACGGCTTATTTTTTGAGGTCTACAAGCGGGCGGTGCGATCTTTTCCAAAGTATTTGGACGCCCCCGCTGAAGTGAAGAATCGTGGCTTCTTCGAAGTGCTTCGCTACTGGCTGGCAAGCACCGAGCACTTGCTGCATGAAGACTGGATTCCCTATCGCATCTCGCTGCTCGGTAACTACGGAACTGATCTGACGTTGAAGCGCGAGATCAACCGCTTCCTGATTATCGAGGATCCATATGGCACTGTGGCCTTCGTGCGCTTTGGTCTGGAACGACGCCAGTTGCGAAAAGATATGGATGTGGAGATGATTGTTTCTATTCTTGACTGGACCGTGGAACGTTTTCAGGATGCGTTGCTCACCGCCGAGTTTGATCCTGGTCTTTTCCGCAGGCAGGGCGAGATGCCAGAAAAGAAAGAGGCCAGAATTCAGCAGTTCCTGGATTTATTGCAACGCGCGATTGGTGAGCCGGTTGTTTCATCTCGCAATGCCCGCCTGGAAACGCGCGGAGACCGCCGAGGTTAGAGGCATTTGAGCGGCGTCGAGTGTGCTCACTGGATTGGATTGCTGAACATGGTGTTATCTTCATCTCAAACAAGAGCATAAGCATGAAGTCATCAATCCAAACAATCTTGGCAAGCTACAACGACCGTGCGCCGCTGGCCGAAGCCTCGACGATTCCGGCGCCCTGGTACGTCGATACGCGCATCGCTGAATTGGAGCGGACGAATGTTTTCAGCAAGACCTGGCAACCGGTGGCTCGAGCGGACCAAGTGACGGAGGGCGGAGAGTTCGTTTCAACTATGGTTGCCGGGGAACCAGTCGTTGTGGTGCGCGGTAACGACGGAGTTCTCCGTGCATTCTTCAACGTATGCCGTCATCATGCCGCCGCTGTGGTGACGCAGCCGTGCGGGCAGGCATCAATGTTGCAATGCCCCTATCATGGTTGGCGGTATGGCCTCGATGGATCGCTAAAAGGCATGCCTGAGTTCGAAGGCGTACAGAATTTCGACCGTGCGCAGAATGGCCTAGTCCCGGTTCGAGTGGAGACGTGGGAATGCTTTGTGTTTGTGAATTTGGACGAACATGCAACTCCGCTGCAGGACTTTCTCGGCGATCTGGTCAGGCGCGTGGCGCCTTTGGAAGTCAGCAAACTACATTATTTCGATCGGCGCAGCTTCGACATTCACTGCAACTGGAAAGTCTTTGTGGATAATTATCTGGACGGCGGCTATCACGTGCCGCACTTGCACAAAGGTCTCAATTCCGTCCTCGACTACAAGCAATACACAATCGAGAACGAGGACCGTTATTGCCTTCAGTCCAGTCCGATGGTGAGCTCGGACGAGGATGTTACGACCGGCGCCACGCGCAAAGGCGACCGGGCATGGTATTTCTGGCAGTATCCTAACCTGATGATCAACTGCTACGAGGGATACATGGACACCAACTTAGTTATTCCCGTAGATGCGGACCATTGCAAAGTTATTTTTGACTTCTATTTCAGCGATGTCAGCGAAGCTAGGCGGGAGTACAACCAACAATCGGTTGACGTGGGAAATCGGGTGCAAGAGGAGGATTTGGGGATTTGCGAGGATGTGCAACGTGGATTGAAATCGCGCGCTTACGGTGCTGGGCGACTTTCCGTGCGCCGCGAGGCCGGAGAGCAATTGTTTCATCGCTTGCTGGCGGATGACTTGAAAAGGGCGTCGGCTTTGGTCGCGGCAGCGGACTGACGGCGGCATGACAGTGGCCTGCAAAATCGCCAATGTATTTGACGAAGGATTTGTAAGGAGGGCTTCGGTCCTCCTGCTTTGTAGATAGCCCTTCATCGGCCGCGGAGAGGGTGGTTCTGTGACGAGAGTGCTGAGACGTGCGAAGGCGAGACATGGCAAGAGACTGATTAAACGACAGCAAGTCGTTCGGTTCAATGCAATCTCCCGATGCGGCGTGAAGAATGTTGCTCAAAAGTTTCAGTCCTGCGGCTGTTCTTGCCGACGACGCATGGCTCGTAGATCAATACCCAGTTGTTCTGCTTTCTTGTACAGGTGACTGCGCTCCAAACCGAGAGACTTAGCAGCAAGACTCACGTTTTGCTGGCTATGCTTCAACTCCGCCAGAATAACTTCCCGTTCGAACCCTTGTACTCGTTCTGCCAAGCCGGCCGACGAGGATAAAGAAGAAACGATTCCACCAACAGAATTCTTCGGCAAAGCCAATTGAACCGTTGCCAGGTCAACCTTGCCGTCACTCGCAAGCAGCATCAAACGCTCTACCATGTTTCGCAGTTCGCGGACGTTGCCCGGCCACGAGTATGACTGCAAAGCTTCCATAGCCTCAGCAGTGAAGGGAACTGGCTTCCACCCATTTTGCGCGCTCACTTGAGCTGCGAAATGTTCTACCAGAGCCAGGATATCGTCGCGGCGCTCCCGCAACGGAGGCAGGACAAGCGGAAAAACATAGATGCGATGAAACAGGTCTTGGCGGAACTTTTCTTCACGCACCCGCGACTCCAGATCTCGATGGGTCGCGACCACGACGCGGACATCGACGGAAATCGGCTTATCGCCGCCAATGCGCTCTACTTCACCCTCTTCCAAAACTCGGAGCAACTTTGCCTGCATGCTGAGTGGCATGTCCCCGATTTCGTCGAGGAAGATTGTGCCATGATTGGCTTGCTCGAACTTGCCGACGTGACGTCCCGCCGCGCCAGTGAATGCTCCCTTTTCATGCCCGAAGAGTTCCGATTCAATCAACTCACCCGGTACAGCCGCGCAGTTCAGTGTGATGAATGGCCCGGAGGCACGCGGGCTCCGCTCATGAATGGTCCGCGCCACCAACTCTTTGCCCGTGCCCGTTTCTCCCAGAATGCAAACTCGGCTCTCGCTGGCCGCCACCCGCTCCAGTTGCACCATCACGCGGCGCATGGCCTCGCCCTTCCAGACAATTTCATGCTTGCCCAACCGGTGTCGCAGTTGTCGATTTTCGCTCTCGAGTCGCTGCAACTTAAGCACATTCTCAACCGTGAGCAATAGCTTGTCGGTGGAAATGGGCTTCTCCAAAAAATCGAGCGCGCCCAATCGCGTAGCCCGCACCGCCATTTCGATGTGCGCCTGGCCTGACATCATCACCACCGGCGCCGTTACGCCTTGAGATTTGAGCTCTTCAAGCAGCGTCAGCCCGTCCTTGCCGGGCATGAACACGTCGGACAGAATCAGATCGAATGGCTGCGCTCTGGCCAGCTCCAACGCCTTGGTCGCATTGTCGCAAACTGCCGCATCATGCCCTGCCAGGCGGAATGCTCGAGACAACGAAGCCAGCGTGTTGGCTTCATCGTCCACGATCAACAGGTGCGCTCTCGGTGGCAAGGTTTCCCCCCCGTTCATTCGGCAGCGATGCTAGAGATGGTTTCGGCCTGGTTCTTTTCCGAGCCGTCTTGCAGTGTATCCGGATTTCTCGGCAACTCGATCACGAATGTAGTTCCCTGACCCGGTTCGCTATGGACGCGGATCGTGCCTCCATGATCGCTTACGACGGACTGCACTATGGCCAGTCCCAGGCCGGTGCCATGCTCTTTGCTTGTGTAGTAAGGTGTGAATATCCGATTGCATTCTTCCGCGGTCAACCCCGCACCAGTATCAGAAACTTCAAGGCAAATGTTGTCCTTGTTCCCGCGAGTTCGCAAGCTGAGCCTGCCGCCCTCAGGCATGGCTTCCATGGCGTTCAACACGAGATTGGAAATAGCCCGATGCAATAGCTCCGGATCTGCGGGGATTGGTTCGAGCCGCTGGTCAAGTTGTAAATCGCAACTGATTTGTCCGCGCCCCGGGGACTCCAATTGGGCCTGAAAAAGCTGCAATACGCCGCGAATCACATCATTCATCTGAACCAGTTGCAATTGTGGTCGTGGCATTCGGGAAAATTCATTGAAACGTGAGATGATCGTTTTCAAGTTTGAAATCTCGGCCAGGAGCGTCGCCGAGCTTTCCCGAAAAATCTCTTCGAATTGTTCGGAGCCCTGCTGTCTCGCTCGAACCAGGTTTTCCACTGTGAGCTGTAGGGGAAACAATGGATTCTTCAGTTCGTGAGCAAGACGACGAGCCAGTTCGCGCCACGCTGCGACGCGTTCGGCCTGCACCAGTCGCTCCTTCTGGGTTAGGAGCTCTCTCGTCATGTGATTGAAAGATTCGGCAAGTTCGGCGAGTTCGTCATTTCCCGAGATCTCCACCCGCGCATTCCAATTGCCAGCCGCAACCTCCTGGGCTGCGCCTGCCAGTCGTTCGACGGGACGCGTGACGCGAGCCGCAGCCCAGCTGCTGAGAAGAATCGCCAGTAAGATTCCGCTGCCGCCCACCAAAAATGCGGTCGTGCGGATACGGCGTTCCAGCTCAACATAGGATCGCCGCGAGTTGCCTACGAGCAGAATTCCCAGTAAAGGTTTTGGACTCGCATTGCTTGTACCCTGTAGGGGGATGGCGTGAAACAGTTCATCATCCGCCCGATCCGATGACCAGTGTACGATGGCGGTCGTTTCCTGGTTGTTCTGCCGGATTGCTTCGATAAGCGAAGCAATCTGGTCTGCCGGTCGATTCGTCTCTGGAGTCTCAGCGCTTCGCGACGGATTGATGAGTGATTCGCTGCCAGAGTGATCTCCATGATTCAGGTACAGCAACACACGCATGCCCGCAGGTAAATCAAGGGCTGACAGAAAATCTCTATCCAATCGGCGTCCGCCGATAACATATACCGGATGTTCGCCGACATGAATGGCGCGTACCGCAAACAATCCAAGAGCCGCATTGTCTTGTAGTTCTTCTTGCTTCAAGAACGCGCCCTTTTCAGCCATCGACGACAGACTGGCGAACGCAGGCTCGGGATACCCGAACTTCGCCGGCCAGTGCGCGGAAGAAATGATGGTTCCCTGACTGTCTACAAATTCCAAAAAGTCGAGTTGATAGTTTTCCGCTGTCGATTTTGCCGCATCAAAATATGCCGCCGAATCCGGAGCCCTATTGTTCATGGCCAACCCCATTCGAGCGACCGGCTCGGAAGCTGCAATTGCCTCCATACGGCGCGAGACTTCCTCCCCCTGGCGATTGAACTCGTGGCGAAATTGTGTGACCAGTGCAGAGGTCCGCTCGTCATCGGCAAGCTCAAATGCTCTGCGGCTCAGGGTTGACACCAGCCAGCCCACTGTCGCAACCGACAAGAATACTGTCAGTGCAAAGACGGCTAGCAATTTCCGGCGAAAAGTCATCGCTTATCACCGTTCGTTTTTTCGCTCGTCAACCAGGCATCGGCGAGCCGCCAGCTTCCATCAGCGCCCACTGACCAGTCCCTCAGGAACTTGGCAGACGCATAAGTTGCGGGAAGATGAAACAAAGGAATGAGCCGCTGAGTCGCGAGCAGCGCTTGCTCCGCGCGGTAAAGATCCTGGACGGAATTACCACCCGCGTCACCAATTGGCAAGTTGGCCACAGTCGCCACGTTGGCCAGACCAATCCATGGATCCGTCGAGACTATGGAAAGGCGCACGAGGCGAAGGTCCGTTGAGCGTGAGGTGCTTGGCTGCAGCGACAGGCCTACATCGCGCGCGTTAAGAGCGATGCGCTCCACCAACAACCGAGCAATAGAATCATTGGCGTCGTATCCCACCGTCCAGACCGGAATCGTGTGTACCTGCTCGCGATCGCGACGCGCCTGCTGCAAGTCAGGTTGCGTCGGAAATACGAATCCGTAGCCGCTCATCCAGTTCGGCAGAATGCTGGCTGCAGGTTCTCCCGTTCCTTGCAGCAGCACGCTACGAATGGAGGCGCGGTCCACGCAAACCGCTAACGCATCGCGGAGCAACTTTTCTTCGGGCGAATGCGAATCGTGCACGAAAAGCAGGGCTATTAGTTCGATGGGTGCAGAGCTGGTCAGGCGTGCACCTTGCGCCGAGATCCGATGAGCCTGTTCGGCAGTTACCTCGACCAGTCCTGTTCTGCCCAGTTCCAGCCCGACCAATTGATCGCGAAAGTTTCTACCCATTTCGATTTCGACAATGTCAAGAAACGGGCGCCCACGCCAGCAGTTCTCCTCAGCAGCCAGGGTCAGTTTCTTCCCAGGCTGCCAATCTGCGATGTGAAAGGGCCCTGTTCCGGTTATTGTGCCGTCGCGGTTTCTCTTGGCGATAGCGTTGCGAGGCAGCGTAAGTTCAGCGGGTAAATTCGGTGCCGGTGCGTCACGCTCAATCACTATGGAGTCGGCATCCGGCAGCACTCTCCACGAAGGGTTTGCGGTGCGCAAGCAGGATGCGACGGTCGCAGGGGTCAGAAGCATGCCGTCCTGAAATTTGACGTTCCGGCGCAGTCGGAATTGCCAGCGCTGGTTGCCAGGCGCGGCCTGCCAGGATGTCGCCAGCGCGGCGCGCACGTTCCCGGCGTCATCGATATCCGTCAATGTGTCGAAAATCAGCAGCGTGAGATTGTGGCGAGCGAGCAAATCTGCTTCCCTGCTGTCTGCCGGATCCAACGATGTGGGCGCCTCGCGTATGCTCACGCGCAGCGTGCCTCCGTATTGGGGACGCGTCTCCGCGACCGCCAGCACCGCGAGAACCAGGCTACTGATTACAAGTGGCTGCCAGGCGAAAAGCTTCATAGTCACCCGTTCGTTGATTCCTCGCCACTGCGACGGCCGTATCGCCTTTGATCTCCGTCCATAGCGCAGTAATTTCGCCCGCGAAGTCCGCAGCCAAACTCACCGGCACCGGATCACGGTCCGCGAGTTCGTAAGCTCGCACCGAGTCTCCTGGATTGTTCCCGGAGCTTGTTGCCAACACCTGCCACCCTATCCCGCACGTGGTTCGCACGCTCGCCACGTCACTGCCCCATCCCAGGCTTGCGGCTTGGTCGGTCACGCCGTCGACTAAGTGAATTTGTCCATCGACTGCGGCGAAAACGCCCAGCATGTACTTGTTACGCGGCAGGAAAGCCGCAGAATAAAATTTAGGAATCGTCGTGAACTTTCCGATACCCGGAGACAAAGCTCCCGTGAAGAAGTTGCGCGTCGATGCGAAAAAAGCATTGACCGGTGAGCCTACAGACAAAGTGCCCTTTGAAATCCCCAAAAAAGACGAATCCGTTGATGTCCCAGCCTCCGGATCCACTGGACGCCCCACCAGGGGCCAGGGATCATCGCTCTGCCGGCAGCTGAGAGTAAGCGGCAAGGCAGCAGAGGTGTGACAGAGCACGCCGGGAAGATAAACATCAAAGAGGTGGTCCTTACCGGCGATCAAACGTCCACGCAAGTCTCGCGGCCAGGGCCCAGCAGATGAAATGTTAAGAGCCTGTTCCCGCTGCCATTTTCCGCCCTGGAGTCTATAAACCGAAACCTTTTCAGCATCGAGCACGGCGATGTGTTTGGGAGCAGGATTTGGCGGCGGATCTTCTTCCAACACCGCCACGTCAAGGATGCGATCCTCCTGCGACCAAAGCGGGATCTTGCGAAGAGTGATCGGGAATGATTCGTGTGAGAAAGCGGAGCCACCCGCACGCAGAAACGAAACCATCACCACCGAAGACTCGGCTGCGCCAAGATGAATCTCCGCAACCCAAACGTAGGAAGTTGGATTCTCAGAGAGGGAAACCGCCACCGTAGCGGCAGCCTGCTCCGGGGGGACTGCACGCACTCCGAGTGCCTCCAGGTCAGCCTGAAGCCTGCTGTTTGCGGCGTCGGCATCCTTCTTACTGAGTGAAGACCGGTTTTCCTGCCTTACCGCGACCGCTCCCGGGCCCGTAACCGCTGCGATTTGTTTTGCGAACTGCTGCTCGGCTTTGCTCCAGTCAAGAGCTTGACCGCTCAGCCCAGCGGAAAAAATCAAAATAGGCAGAACACGATTGAGCCCATGCGCAGCGCGTGCAGCTGGATTCATCATTTTCGGAATAGGCAAATTATAAACTGCACTGCGCATAGCACCGCTCCCTCCTCTGTACTGTTTGGACACCACCGCCAGTAGGTTGGGCGGTACGCGTAGCATTCCGCCCGGTCCTTGACGCGCTAACTGTCTCTTAATACGGCGGCTATCGGGGTCGTGGCTCGGCCTGCTCCACTTGGCTGCTCTGGTTCCCGACGTTCATGCTGCGCAGGACGTCATTGGCGAAGAAAAACTTCCCGTCGGCGGGCACCATCATGATCTGCAACTTGTCGGAAAGCCTCTCGGCTACGATCTTGTTGATGAGCAGTGGATTCTGCTTTAGCACAGCAGCCTCACTCTGCAGCCGCTCGGCATCGGCGGCGGCAGTTACGCGGATGCGGTCTGCCTCGGCGTTGGCCAGCAACTTGCGTCGTTCGGTCTCCGCTCTGCTGTCGATCACCTTGGCTTGAGCGGCTGCTTCCGCATTCTGGATGGTCGCTTCCTTGCGCGCCTGAGCCTCCAACCGGCTCTGCTGAATTTGCTTTTCCTTCAGGGGAAGTGTGTATTTCATCGCATCCGCCTCGCCTTTCGCCTGTAGCACATGCACCTGCGCTTCTCCTTCCGCCTGCTTGACCTGTTGCACCTTTATGGCTTCAGCTCCGAGCTCGGCGATGCGAACTTCTTTCTGCTTAAGCTCGGTCTCGACGCCCATGCGATCGTTTTCCTGCTCCTTCAGTAGCAACGTTTCCAATCCCTTGGCATACTCTGGAGGCAATTGGATGTCTCGCAGCATGACTTCTTTCACCACGATTCCGTCCACCGCCAGTTTCTGCGCGATCATGGCCGCGGCACGCTGGCGCACTTCTTCACGTTTCGCCGAAAATACATCGCGCACCGTATAGTTGGGGACCAGTTCACGCCACACACTGGCCACGGTCGGCGGCACGATTTCTCTTTCCACGGGATGGGGCAAGTTGCTCTGTATGTAATCCAGCCGCTTGGGGTCAAGCCGGTAGCGCACCGTGATCGCCAGTCCAACCGTCAGGCCTTCCTTGGCCTGCACATCGAGGAGCTGCGCCTTTGCAGCATTCGTGGCTGCAGCCTTTCCATCTTCCGATATGCCTGTGGTGAAGATCTGATCCCGCGTGTCGAATGAAGCCACGTCCTCCACCAGAGGCACCACCAGATGCACACCCGGATAGAGCGTACCCGGCAGCGTCCCGCTCATCTGGCTGACACGAACCCCAGCCATTCCACTCGCGACTACGACGATGCTAAACGCTAGCAGCAGAGGTCCCCAGGCCAACAACGCGAGAGCCAGCGACGCGCGCCAGCGAAGTTGTGGAGCTGGAGGTGAGGGCATCGTTCCAGCCGTAGCCAGCGCAGGTCGGTAAGCAACTCCGCGATACAAGTCATAGGTGAGAATGCTCACGGCCGCCACGATCATTCCGAGGCCGCCCGTCATCAGCAAATATTTCAACATCAGCATTGTCGTTCTCCAGTGCGTCTTAGCGCTTCTGCCCCGATTTCACCGGCACCGCCTGCCGAGCAAAGAACAAGCGGAACACTTGACCGAAAATCAGCTCCTCCGCCAGCAGTGCAACTGCCAGCGAGAGAATCATTCCCGCGATAACTGCCATTGCTGTGATTGCCATTTGCATAACGAACTCCTTGAAGCCTGGCACTGAATCCAGGAGCAAGGCACAGACCAAGCGCACAAATATCAAAACAAACAACTTAGCGGTCGTATCCCGAGTATGAAGTGTGTCACAACGAAGACACCGCGTCTGGGCAGACTCGTTATCTATCGCCGGAGGAAGGTCCGCTCTCGACAGGAATCCCCGTAATTGTCTAAGAATCTGGCGTTGTGATTTTGATCGCCCATCCGTTTGACTTCCCAAGCTTCTCCCCCCTATCGTGGCGCACTATGAACGTCGTCAAGGCCACTCGCCAATTTGAAGCTTGGCTGGGAAAGCGCACTCCTCTGGTCAAAAAAGATCTCCGAACCAAGCATGAGGCCATGAAGTCCAGCGCTTTTCGCTTTCTTCGTGCGACCTACTACCGCTGGGCTCAAATTTGGCCGAATGTCTGTCCTGATCTAGCAAAATCTCCGCAGGTATTAGCGGTGGGCGACCTTCATGTGGAAAATTTCGGGACCTGGCGCGACATCGAGGGACGCCTGATCTGGGGCGTCAACGACTTCGACGAGGCTTACCCACTGCCATACGCCAACGATCTCTTGCGACTGGCGGTGAGCGCGCACTTAGCATCGGAGGCGGGACAACTTGCGCTTAAGGGAAAAAATATTTGCGCCGCCATCCTGGACGGTTACACCGAAGGAATGCGTGCAGAAGGTCAGCCGCATGTGCTCAGCGAAACGCACACATGGCTACGGCAAATCGCCGAAAGTGAGCTGCGCGACCCGGTGCGTTTCTGGGCGAAGATGTCGGCCCTTCCCACCGTGAAGGGTGATACCCCAGCAGGCGCCGTCGATGCACTGGAGCATCTCATGCCGGCTCCCGGCACTCAGTATCGTTTGGCGCGGCGCGTTGCAGGTCTGGGCAATCTCGGCCATGCCCGCCTCGTTGCGCTCGGCGATTGGTGCGGAGGCAAGATCGCCCGGGAGGCCAAGGCGCTCGCGCCCTCCGCGGTCTCATGGGCGCTGGAACTGACCGAGCCTGCGGAGATCCTTTGTCAAACAATCATCAGCCGCGCCGTGCGATGTCCCGATCCCTTCGTGTGGTTAGCACCGGCTGGCTTGTACGCCGTCTCAGCCCGCACTGCTCCCGGATCGAGCTCGCCACGCTGCAGGCCCCCGGCAAGGAGCTGCGTCTGCTTCATGGCATGGGCTGGGAGACTGCAAACATCCATCTCGGAGCTCGAACGAAACGCAAGCAAATTCTCAGCCACCTGAACAAGCAGCGGCCGAAATGGCTCCACGAAGCCGCCGACGACATGGTGACGGCTGGTATTTCTGACTGGAAGACGTGGAAGAAAGACGGGTACATTTAGAGGGAAACCTCGCGGCGCCTTGCTCCTGGCTTCATCCCCCGATACGATCTTGGTGTATGCCCAAGCATGTCCTGCTCTGCCCTCCGACGCATTTCGACGTGGTGGACCAGAAAAATCCATACATGTCAGGCAAGTCGCCGGTAGACAAAGGAAAAGCTCAACGGCAGTGGCAAGCCCTCTGCTCGGCTTTGGAGCAGAGCGGATGCCAGGTCGAGACCATTGATCCAGTTGCAGGCCTCGAGGACATGGTCTTCGCGGCCAATCAGGTGTTTGTCGGCTATAGCGAAGCCGTTGGCAGGTTCGTTATCCCCAGCCGCATGGTGTACGCCTCACGCCAGCGCGAAGTGCCCCACTTCGTGGAATGGTTCCGCAAACGCGGTTACAAAGTAATCGAACTCGATATTAGCAATGACCGGCTTGAGGGCCACGGCGACTTGCTGTGGCATCCGGGTTGGTCGCGTATCTACGCTGGCTACGGATTTCGTACAACTCGCGGCGGAGTAGAAAAACTTGCCGCCGAGATGTCGAAGATCGGCGTTCCAGTCATTCCATTACAGTTGGTAGATCCTTTCTGTTATCACCTGGATACGTGCCTGTGTCCACTCAACGACGAATCTGTGCTTATCTATCCTGGTGCATACTCACAAGATGCTCTGGCCACTCTCCGTCCATTCTGGAAAAGAATCCACGAACTGACCGCGGAAGAAGCGCATCGATTCATGGGAAATGGAATCGTTTCCAACGAAACCTACATCACACCGTATGTCACCGACCACCTGCAAACCATACTTGAACTAGAAGGGATCAAGCCCGTCATGGTCGACACATCGGAGTTTGAGAAATCAGGAGGCAGCGCCTTTTGTATGAAGGCATTCCTACCTTGAAGGTGCACCGACCGGGCAGGCTCTGAACAAGGTACCGCTATTTCTTACCGTGTCATTCTGAGCGCAGCGAAAGCCTCCCCCAGCGAAGTCGAAGGGAATCCCCTGCCAGCCGCGCTACCAGCCGGGGCCAAAGGAGTTTCCGCCTCGACTGCGGTTCCTAATTCGCAGGCCCCCGGCGTTGATAACAGCCTGCTTAACGGATCAACGCGCCCGTAACGGCCACCACTATCCCCACAACACCGAACCCCATTCCGAGATACCAGAACAACCGTCGGCCCGATAGCAACGTTATCGAAGTTATGACTAACCCGATTTCGAGAAAAACTTCCGCCAGATCAAAGCGGTCAGCACGGATTCTTTCTACAGCGACCTCCCGCTGCAACTTGCGCGCCTCGGCTTGAATCTCTTCCTTGTCATGCTTATAGCGCTCTGCTTCCTGCACATACTTTTCGCGAACTTTGGCCATCGATTCGACGTCTTTGCCCGGGATCACCGCAGTCAGATCGGTAAACAAGTCGTCCTCGTGCTCGCGAATATTTTTGGCCTGGGAGTACGCCCATTGGTCCGAAGACTTCGCTTGCAGGATCACTTCCTCGGTGTGCGCGCGATGCCCAAGCAGCGAAGCCACCGCCACCAACACCGCCAGCACCGCCATGGTCAGGGATACCGGTGCGAGGCTGGGATTGTGCTGCGCATGTTCGGCATGCTCATGTAGTTCTTGCAGCTCGTCTGCACTCATTCATCCTCCAAACGATTCCGCCAAACGACGGTCGCAGCTCCCGATAGTACGGATTCGCCATTCTTCAAGCAAGCGAACCCTTCGACGGCAACAATCGTACGAAAACCGACAGAGAGGGATCGGAACTGGCCGAGCCACTAACCACTAGCCACTGGCTACTGTTTCACTCCCCCATCACTTTAACGATCACCCGCTTATCCCGCTGACCATCAAACTCGGCATAAAAAATCCGCTGCCAGGTGCCGAAATCAAGCTTGCCCGCCGTAATCGGAACCGTGACTTCGTGGTGGATCAATAAAGCCTTCAAATGCGAATCGCCGTTGTCCTCACCCGTCTCATGGTGTTTGTAGTTGCTGCGAAAGGGTGCCAAATGTTCGAGCCACTGATCGATGTCTTCGATCAATCCACTCTCGTTGTCATTCACATAAACGCCGGCAGTAATATGCATAGCCGAAATCAGTGCCATGCCTTCTTTGACGCCACTTTTGTTAACGATCTCCTCCACCTGCGGCGTGATATGCACGTATGCCCGATGAGTCTTTGTATGAAACTTTAAATATTCGGTATGCACTTTCATAGTGTTCCTCAAGAAATGATGTGCAGGACCAGACCAGTTTCGCAGATAATGCGTCAATCTCGCCATGGGACTAGGCTGAGAACGATCTGGTAGCGGTTCGGCACCTTATTACCGATCTCGCCACTCATCTGCTCTCAGCAGTTTTGATGAGGCGGCTCTAACCCGCGGATCGTTGTTCCTGGTTGTCGTTACGAACGTTACCTTTTATTGAGACATACTTGCGAAAAAGCCCGAAACACCTGTTAGTAATTAATTGTCGGAGGTTTTACTCAGTCGTGTTCAGGCTTGATTATTTGTCGTGCGTGCTTACCGTTGTTTCAACCATCCTGATCGGCAGGCGAAACTGGGAAGGGTGGGTTCTGGCAAGCATTAACAGCGCAGTGTTTTGTATCATCGGCGTCAGAACCGCGCAGCTCGGCTTCATTCCGGCAAATTTATTCTGCATTGTTCTGAACGGGATCAATCTCCGCGCATGGCTTAAAGCAGACGCTTCGAGTAAGCCGGTTTCGCACCAGTCCTAGCGCGCGGTTTCTTCGATTTCCGAAATCCAGTCAGGACGCTTGAGTACTTCTCGAGGTTTGGGCCCATCAGCGGCTCCGACGATGCCGTCCTGCTCCATCAGATCGATCAGGTGTGCGGCGCGGCCGTAGCCGATGCGCAACCTTCGCTGGAGCAAGGAAGTAGAAGCCTTGCCGAACTCTACGACCAGCCGCACCGCGTCTCCAAAAAGAGGATCGTCCTCGGCCTCGCCATCTTCTCCATTCTCGCCACTTCCTCCCGCGACAGCCTCGCGTTCTTCTTTCGGAGGTTCAAGAAATTGTTCTTGGTATTCGGCCAAACCTTGCGACTTCCAGAACTCCACCACGGCGGCGATTTCCTTTTCCGTAACGAAGGGCGCATGTAGCCGGTGCACGCGCGCTGATCCCGAAGGCAGATACAGCATGTCGCCTTTGCCCAGCAGCGCCTCAGCGCCGTTGGCATCAAGAATCGTGCGCGAGTCCACCTTGGTCGCCACGCGGAACGAAACTCGGGCAGGGAAGTTCGCCTTAATCAATCCCGTGATCACGTCCACTGACGGCCGCTGCGTCGCCAGCACCAGGTGAATGCCCACGGCGCGTGCCATCTGCGCCAACCTGGTGATGGATTCTTCCACGTTGCTGGAATCGAGCATCATCAGATCGGCTAGCTCGTCGATGATGATGACAATGGACGGAATCGGCTTGTCTTCGGAGTCTACTTCGAACAGACTCGGCGTGCCATTCTGATCGAACAAGCGGTTGTATTGATCGATATTGCGTACGCCCTTCGCAGCCAGCAGCTTCAGCCGCCGTTCCATCTCGCGCACCGCATTGCGCAACGCATTAGCGGCCAGCTTGGGTTCTGTAATAATCGGAGTGTAAAGATGGGGCACGCCTTCGTAGTTCCCGAGCTCCAGGCGTTTGGGATCTACCAGAATCAGGCGCACTTGATCAGGCGTGGCCTTATACAAAATCGACATGATCATGGCGTTGATGGCCACGCTCTTACCTGCGCCAGTAGAACCGGCAATTAGCAGGTGAGGCATCCCCGCCAGATCAGCCGTGACGATTCGTCCATTGATGTCTTTGCCCAAAGCCATCGTGAGCTTTGACTTCGAGCCCATGAACTCCTGCGACTCAATGTTCTCACGCAGCCAAATGATTTCGCGCTCGCGGTTCGGAACTTGAATGCCGACGGTTGACTTTCCGGCCATGCGCTCGATCAGAATGCTCTCTGCTTTCAGCGCCAGACACAGGTCGTCGGTGAGGTTGGTGATGCGGCTGTACTTGATGCCCGCGTCGGGCTTGAATTCGAAGGTTGTGACAACCGGTCCAGGATTGATCTGCGTAACCTGGCCATGGACCTCAAACTCGGCGTACTTCTCGGTAAGCACTTGAGCCAGAAGTTTCAGCTCATCGGCGTCGACCGCTTGCTGCTCGTCCGGACGCTGGAGAAGACTGCTCGACGGCAACTTGTAGCTGCCTGCGATCTTCGGCATGGTGGTCGTGATCCCACTGCGGAATTTGAGCCCCCATCGAGGGAGTCGGCCAGGGTTCCCCTCGTCCCTGCTGGGGCTTGTTCGATCTCACCGCGCTCTTCTGCCAGCGTGCGTTCAATTCCGGTTCGGCGAGGCTCAGCGGACTTTTGCTGAGACGCTGCCTGTCGCGATGAGATCAACTGGGTCTGGACGGTAGGTCTGGCAATCCGCCGCTTCTCCAGTTCTTTTTGCTGCCTTCTCTTGCGGCGCTCCTCCTGCCAGTCTTTCCACCGGTTCCAGAGCGCCACCACAAAGGCGAATCGTGTCGGAGCCCATACTTCCAGCGCAGAAAACGAAAACGCCGTCGTCAGGTACAGAGCCACCGCCAACACAGTCGCGCTGACGATGTAAGCGCCCGCCAAATTTAAATAGTGAATCAACACATCGCCGACAACGCGCCCCAGCAGTCCCTCAACCGGAATCACATCCAGCCAGCGCATCTGACTGGGCAAAAGCGCCAGCAGAGCGGGAATGAAAATCACCAGCCAGATTCCACCCAGACTCTTTGCTATCGGATACTGAACCTTGCGTGAACGAAACCATCGCGCTCCAAGCACAGCGGGAAACACCGGTACCAGGAACGCTCCAACGCCGAAAAACTGCAGCATCAGGTCCGCAACCAACGCTCCGACCACGCCGATCCAGTTTCGCGCGGCGTGCGCGCCGGTGAGCACCGAAGCGCTATTGATCGATGGATCAAGCGGAGAGTACGAAGCCAGCGCAAGGAAAAGGAGGAGCGCGAAGACACACAGCAAAACCCCGACCAGCTCATTGAGCCGGCGGTTGCCGGTGGGGACAAAAACGTGCGAGATAAAGTTCATAAGGCGTACTTACGCGCCGGCTTTCGAAGCCTAAAGACACCTCGACCGCCTGCGCCGCACCCACGCCAGAGCCAGATGATTATGCCAAGAACCGGCGCTTCCGACAATGGCGTAAATTGCTCCTAGTGCCGACTTGGCTTCCTTCTGCAAAGCCTTGCCAGATGCGAAGTTCACTTCGGCTGCCGCGAATAAACCCCGCGAGCACAGGAACGTTGCAATTGCTAATTCCGGAACTGCATTTACTTATCCCGCAAACCGCGAGGCGAACGCCAGCACTAAAATCCCGACGATGATGCGATACACAGCAAAAGGCGCGAACCCGTGTTTGCGAACGTAGGCCATAAACCACGCCACTGAAGCATAAGCAACAACAAATGACACGACGAATCCAATGGCGAGAACGAGCCATCCGTGGGAATCGATCTGGGAGACCCCGATAGGATTCGCTCCCTTGCCCATGACTGACTTGAGCAGCGTATATCCTGTGGCAGCGAGCATGGTCGGGATGGATAGGAAGAACGAGAACTCCAATGCGGCGGCGCGCGACATGCCCGCAACCTGACCGCCTGCAATTGTTGCCATCGAGCGCGAGGTTCCGGGAAATACTGCCGAAAAGATCTGGCAGAAGCCAATCCACACCGCTTGCCCCATCAACATGTCTTCCATTTTCCAGGTGTGAATGCGGCTTGCGGGTGCTCCGGGACCGGTGGCTTCCCATCGCGCGTTCATCGCATCCACGATCCACATCACGCCTGCGCCGATCAGCAATGACCAGCCAATAATCGGCAGGCTCTCCAAGTGTTTGCCGATTACTTTGGTCAGCAGGAATGACGGAATAGCCGTCACCACGAAAGCGACGGCGGCCAATCCCAAAGGGTGCGTGAGCGGAGTGCGGTCGCCGTGCTCTCCGCGCGGAAAGGTAGCGAGGAATTTCGCAATGCGGCTGCGGAAATACACCGGCAAGCAGACGATTGCGCCGAGTTGAATAACAATCGAATACATCTTCCAGTAGCCATCAGAAAGGCTGATGTGCAGAAGCGCTTCCGAGATACGCAAATGAGCGGTTGAACTGACGGGCAGGAACTCGGTCAAGCCTTCGACGATTCCCAATAGCAGAGAGAGCAGGTAATCGTTCAATCATCCTCCACGAGGAAAGCAGAACTAGTATCTCAGAAAAGGTTTTCCTGACCGTTACGCAGTTATGTTCGTGCTGTAGCATCGTCAGCATTTCTCGAGGGCGAAGGGCCCAAAAATCTTTATCGCGGAGGCTAAGAAAGTCCGCGGAGAACGCTGAGAAAGGCGCAAACCTTTTTCTGTTTCTATTCGGTTACGTTTCCGTAGGTGGGGACGCCTTGCTGGATGTAGAAGATCAGGCGCTGCGCGCGCAAGGACCAATCACTTTGCGGAAACTGGCTCACTATTTTTTGGGCCAGAGAGAGAGCGCGATTTTTCGTTTCTTCTGCTTTTTTCTGATTCAGTTCGGTCTTGAAAATTTCAATCAGCGCGGAACGGCGCCAGGCAGCGTCATAAAGTGCCTCAGGCGCGGCAGGAGACTGTGCGTGATCGTTGGCATATTTTTCGTAAGTGTCGGCTTCCTTCTCGGGACACTTCGACGCTCCCTGCCAGTCGCCACACAATTTATTGTCGATCAGATGGAAGGCGGCCAGGTCAGCCCATTTGCTTCCGGGGAACTTTTTTATCACCAGCTTCATCCACTCCTCGTCGATGGCCCCGCGCAGATATGCATCTCTTTCGCGAGCCGAGGGGCGCGTCATCACGTCTGACCGTTCCATTTGCCAGCGAATATCGGCGGCGCGGTAGAGCGCCTCGCCCGCCAGTGGCGAACTAGGGAAGAGATCGTACACGCGGTAGTAGAGCCGCATGGCGTCCTGTGCGGCGTCGCGGCGTCCGCGGCGACGGCTGGCTTGGTCTTCGGAGTCTGCGGCCTCGCCGAAGATGATCTTGTCTCCATTCGGAGTTGCAGTTGTGACCAGGGCTTTGCCCATTACCCAGCCGGTGACGGTTTTGCTGGGATGTTCTTCATCATCATCGGAATCACTCTTGCGGGGCTCGGTCAACAGCGCTTCAACGTGGACCCAGTCGCGGCTGCTTTCAATGACGATGAGTTCGTGGCCGCGTCCGGCTTGGCCTAACTTTGCTGCGTCTTCGTTGGGAGCGACGTGGAGGGTTGCTTCGTGCACCAGCGTTCCGCGCTGGGCGTCGGCAAGCGCGGATGCCACCGACAGGAGAATAACTACGCCGACAATTGCAAACCGGCTGCAGAATTTTGATGTGAGTTCGACGACGAGTCCCAAGTAGGAATTCCGGCATTTGAGGGGGTACCCCCCTCCCCGGCCTATTACAATCATCACGTCAGCGAGAATTATCACGCAAGTTATTGAGCCACAATGAGTTGCGGGTGAAATCTAGAACGCGCCGGACTTAGCTGCGACCGTCAGTGGCGGCGCACTAAAGATTGCTACCAACTTCATTGGCTCATATTGCAGAAATGAAGTCAAGGCAATCCGAACGTCGGTAGCGGGCGGTCTTGATCGATACGCAACCACGTGAAGTTTGTGGGTCTCTGTTTAACACTACGTCAGGACGGTGAAGCGGAGGTGCAGGCATTCCTGCACCTCCAGTTTTCTCGTCATCTGGTCAGCGTCGTGCTGCACCCGGGGATGCGATTTGATCGAAAGGGATGCTGGCGGGTATGTTGTAAACGGCCCATGATGTCCTGCATGTGCCGCACATCCTTATCGATGTCGTCGCGATGGTTCTTGCGCATGTCCTCCAGCCACTTGGAATAGTATTTGTCGAACTCGCGCTGATCGTCGACGGAGAGCCTGGACTGTCCATTCGACGAATAAGCGCGGTTTGAATAGTTACCGCCCGAATATCCGCGATTGGCATAGGCACCGTTGCTGGCAATCTGATCGAAGGGGACGTTGGCCGGGATGTTGTTGCGGGGCCATGATCTCCTGCATGCGAGCAGCACCTTTATTGATGTCGTCGCGATCGTTGCTGCGCATGTCATCTACCCATTTGGAATGTCGTCCCGATCGTTTTTGCGCGTGTCGTTCACCCACTTGACGTAGTACTTGTGGAATTCGCGCTGGTCATCGGGAGAAAGCCGGCCCGCTTGTTGCGCGAAAGCGGGCATCGCAATTGCGACCAGAAGCGCGAGTGTTCCGAGAAACTTGTTCATTGGCGTTACCTCCAAGAGAATCGGTAAATCAACAGAGTGGCGCCTTGGCGTCGTATCAGATCAAACTTGAGATGACGCAAAGGAGCCTCTGTTGGCTGGAAACGGCCACAAATGTGGTCAGGAAGATCATGTTTGCCAACTATTCTGGTAATCGTCAGTTTGAGACTATAATTCGCCAACGATGGGCTGGCGACCGGCACAAAACTTGGTCCGTACGAGATTCAATCGCCGCTTGGTGCGGGCGGCATGGGAGAAGTGTATCGGGCGCGCGACACGCGGCTGGAGCGCACCGTAGCCGTTAAGGTTCTGCCAGCCAATCTGTCCTCCGATCCCTTGTTAAGGCAACGGCTGGAGCGCGAAGCGAGAGCGGTTTCAAAACTGTCTCATCCTCACATCTGCACCCTGCATGACATCGGGCACCAGGATGGCGTGGACTTTCTGGTCATGGAACTGGTCGAGGGTGAAACGCTGGAGCACCGGTTAATCAAGGGACCGTTGCCGCCGGAGCAGACCCTCCGCTTTGCGGCGCAAATTGCCGATGCGCTGGCTAAGGCGCACAAGACGGGCATCACGCATCGCGATCTGAAGCCGGCGAACATCATGCTGACCAAGGCCGGAGCCAAGCTGATGGATTTCGGTTTGGCGAAAGAGTCCGGCGCCGCCCCCCTGGCAGACGTACTGAGCGAAATGACGGCAGAGCAAGCCAAGTTGACGGTCGAAGGAACGATCGTTGGGACGTTCCAATATATGGCGCCCGAGCAACTGGAAGGGAAAGAGGCAGACGCACGCACGGATATTTTTGCGCTGGGGGAAGTGATCTATGAAATGGCGACCGGGAGGCCGGCGTTCGCTGCAAAGAGCCGGGCCAGCTTGATCGCGGCCATTCTTACTTCGGAGCCAGAGCCCATGACGGCTTTGCATGCGATGACGCCCCCGGCTCTGGAGCGAGTGGTTAAGAAATGTCTGGCGAAAGATCCCGACGAACGTTGGCAGAGTGCAAGCGATCTGGCAGCCGAACTGCGCTGGATCTCTGACTCAGGTTCGCAGGCGGGCGTGCCGACCCGCGGCGTTGCGGAGCGCAAGTCCTGGGACCGCGCTGGTTGGATTTTGGCAGCAATTTTGTTGCTGGTTATCCTCGGCGGAGCAGTGGCGTGGTGGCTTGGCGCGCGGCAATCCCCGCGGGCGATGTACTTCAATATCCCTGTCACTCTCCCCGCCAACAACGTTGCACTTTCGCCGGATGGGCATACCCTGGTGCTGGTCGCCTATTGGGATCAAACCAACAAATACATGCTCTGGACACACCCGCTGGGAGGCCGGGGCGCGACCGCTGTGCCGGGAACAGAGGACGCATCGCATCCGTTCTGGTCGCCGGACAGCCGCTCTATCGCCTTCTTCTCTCAGGGGAAGCTTAAGAAAATAGATCTATCTTCGGGAGGATCGGCGCAAGTGTTGTGCGATGCTCCCCACGGTCGTGGCGGAGCCTGGAATCGGGAAGGCACCATATTGTTCTCACCGGACTTTTTCACCGGATTATTCCGGCTTTCATCCGGTGGCGGGACACCGGTGGAAGTGACCAAGCCGGATGCGGCTCGCCTCGAATCAAGCCACCGCTGGCCCCTTTTTCTTCCCGACGGACAACACTTCCTGTATTTGGCGGGCAATTTCTCGGGACATTTCGAAGCGAACCAGATTTTTCTGGGCTCGCTGGATTCGGGCGAGAAACGACCCATTGTCAGCGCTAGCTCGAACGCTGCTTATGCCGACCCAGGCTACCTGCTGTATATGCGGGACAATGTTTTGGTGGCGCAGCGATTTGATTCCCGAAAATATGTGCTTAGCGGAGAGCCCCGCACGATTAGCGATGAAGTGCAGTACTTTCCCCAGACCGACCTTGCCCTTTTCGGTGTAGCGGGCAAGGAGGCCCTGGTCACGCAAACGGGAAGAGGCGCGGACAAGTCGCAATTGACATGGTTCAACAGGAATGGCGGGACGACGGGCGCCATCGGAACACCGGGAGCATTCGCCAACCCGAGCATCTCGCAGGACGGACGGAGGTTGGCCTTTGAGCAGACGGATAGGGACGGCCGCCACATAGACATCTGGATTCACGAATTGGCAACAAATGGGACGACTCGTTTCACGCTGGGATTGGTCGCGCGACGATAAATACGTCCTCGCTGGGAAGGACAACGAGCTGTGGTACTTGGCATTACCCGATTTCCAGGCCAAGCCGTACCTGCAACCGAAGTGGATCGTGCGCAATGCGCAGTTTTCACCGGATACGAAATGGGTGGCGTATTCATCGAATGAAACAGGAAACTGGGAGGTCTATGTTTCGCCTTTTCCGAGCGGAACCAGCAAATGGCAAGTGTCCAGGGGAGGAGGCGAGCCGCGATGGAGGCGGGACGGGAAGGAGCTGTTTTACTTATCCGCGGAAGGGAAAATGATGGCCGTGCCGGTGAGATTGGGAACCAGCTTCGAAGCCGGTTCGCCTGTGGTGTTGTTTCAGACGCATCTGCGACAACCAATTTCTGCGCAGGACGTGTTTTCCTATGATGTAAGCAGCGACGGCCAGCGGTTTCTGGTCAACACAAAAGTGGACGAGCCCTATGCAGCACCGTTGTCGATCATCCTCCACTGGGCTTCCGAGATGGAGAAGTAGAACTCGCCGCGTGATCGCAACGAATTTCTTGAAGCAACTTCGGGTCGATATTTCCTCCGCTGATGACGCCCACGTTCATCTTTGTCTTGGGCAGTTCATTGCGGTGGAAGAGGAATGCGGCTACGGCCACGGCTCCGCTGGGCTCCGCCACTGTGTTCGGATTTGATGCAAGCAGTTTTACGGCTTCGCGAATTTCGTCTTCTTTGACAGTGACGATGTCGTCGACGTAGCGGCGGATGTGCTCGAAGGTGATGGAGCCGAGACTCTGGGTGCGGAGTCCATCAGCGATGGTGCGTGACACCTGTTCGGCAGGGAAGTCGATGATTTTTCCTGCACGCAGGCTGGCTTGTGCGTCAGCCGCCAGTTCCGGTTCCACACCGATTACTTTTACTGAAGGCTTGCTCAGCTTAATTGCGGTTGCAATGCCGGAGATCATCCCACCGCCACCGACCGGCACGAGAATGGTTTCAACGTCGGGCAGATCTTCCAAAATCTCCAAGCCCATCGTGCCCTGGCCGGCGATGATTTTCTCGTCGTTGTAGGGAGGCACGATTATGTATGCGTGCTGCACCGCAAGTTCTTCGGCTTTGAGTTGCCGTTCGGTGCTGCCGGGGCCGACCAGGACGATGTCCGCTCCGAGGGCGGCTGTGGCCTGGCGTTTGATGGCCGGAGCGTTGTTGGGCATCACGATGACAGCGTTCACGCCGAGGGCACGCGCGGCGTAGGCTACGCCTTGCGCGTGGTTGCCGCTGGAGTAGGAGATTACTCCGCGTTTGCGTTCTTCGGCAGACAGTGAGGCGATCTTGTTGTAGGCGCCACGGAGTTTGAAGGCTCCGATGGGTTGCTGATTTTCGGGTTTGAGGAAAAGGCGGCGCTCGTCCGCCGTGTGATCTTCGGGACGACTGAATTCGATCAGATGAGTCCGGGTGGCAACGCTTCGGATGCGGACACGAGCGGTGAAGATATCATTCAGGGTAACGATAAGAAATCCCTCGCAGTGAATTCTATCGTTTTCTCTGAACTTTGCTTACCAGCCGCGAGGATTTCAGCGGCAGCCCGCTCACCGGAGCGAATGGCGCCTTCGATGTACCCCGTCCAAATCGGAGATGAACACGTTGCGCCGGGAAAATGAAACTCTATGGTCAGACTTCTTGCGAACCATGATCGCGCCTTTCGCGGGCCATTCGAGACTTAAGTGGCTGGAATCGTAACCTCCACGAGGTGGAAAGCGGGAGGCTCGGGTACGCCTGGGGAGGAAATCGAAGAGAACGAGCGAGAGCTAAATCTCCAGGATCACCGGCATGATCAGTGGTCGCTTTTGTGTCTGTTTTGAAATGTAGCGTTTGAGGTCGGCGCGGATCTTTTCTTTAATCACTCCGTAGTCGCCCTTTTCTTCTTCACTCGACTGCTCCAGCGTCTGCATCACTACCTGGCGAGCGCCGTCCATGAGTCCGTTGTCTCCGACTGCGAAGCCTCGGGTCACGATTTCGGGGGTGCTTTCTACGCGACCTGACAGTTTGTTGATGGCGATGATAGGCAGCACGATGCCGTCTTCGCTGAGATGGCGACGGTCTCTGATTACCAAATCCTCGACCACATCTGTGCGCGAGCCGGAATCGATGCAGACTCGGCCCACGTTCACGCGGCCTGCTTTGCGGGCGCCGAGTTCGTCGAATTCGAGGACGTCGCCACTCTCGATCAGCATGACTTTGCCGACCGAGCCGTGCATCGCTCCCGCCATTTCGGCATGAAGCTTGAGTTGGCGGTATTCACCATGGATGGGAATGAAATATTTCGGCTTCACCAGGTTGATGATTAGTTTGAGCTCTTCTTGGCTGGCGTGTCCGCTTACGTGAATGGGCGGAGATGAGCCGTCGTCATAAATGACGTGCGCTTCCCGGCGGAAAAGGTGGTCGATCATGCGATAGATCGTCTTCTCATTGCCGGGGATGATGCGCGATGAAAGCACGACCGTGTCGTCCTTTTCGATCTTGGCGTGCTTGTGATTGTCGACCGCGGCGCGGGAGAGCGCCGACATGGGTTCGCCCTGGGTTCCGCTAATCAGAACGCAAACCTTCTCCGGCGGGAAATTCTTCATGTCGCCGGGATGGATCACCAGTCCATCGGGAATCTCGATGTAGCCAAGATCCTCGGCAATCTCGGCTGAATTGTTCATGGAGCGGCCGATGAATGCGACCTTGCGCCCGTGTTCATAGGCAAGATCCACGGCCAGCTTGATGCGGTGGATGGATGACGAAAAACAGGAAATAAAGAGGCGGCGTCGAGTGTGGGCGAATACTTCGTCAAACTTGCGGCGTATAGCGCGTTCGCTGGGGGTGTATCCCTTGCGCTCGACGTTGGTTGAATCTTGGAACAGCGCTAATACGCCCTGTTTGCCATATTCGGCAAAGGCGTGCAGGTCGAATAATCTGTTATCGGTAGGCGTGGGATCGACCTTGAAGTCGCCGGTGTGAATGACGGTGCCCTGCGGGGTATGGATGGCGAGTGCGACACAATCGACCAGGCTGTGGGTTACGCGGATGGGGTGGACGGTGAAGATGCCGACCTTGAATCCTTCTCCGGCTCGCATCTCTCGCAAGTCGGCATTGTCGAGCAAGCCATGCTCATCGAGCTTGTCTTCGATGTACGCAAGCGTGAACTCGGTGCCCCAGACTGGGACATTCAGCTCAGAGAGGATCCAAGGCAGGGCTCCGATATGATCTTCATGACCGTGGGTGAGGATAATCCCTCTGACGCGCTGACGATTTTCGATGAGATAGGAAATGTCGGGTACAACGATGTCGACGCCCAAAAGTTCGGCCTCGGGGAACATTAGGCCGGCGTCGATTACGATGATGTCATCCCCCCAGCGGACGGCCATGCAGTTCATACCGAACTCGCCCAGGCCCCCAAGAGGGACAATCTGCAATTTTCCAGTTGGCATCGGAAGTAATGATGCTAGCACAGACGGCTTTAGTACCGAGTGTCTGAGTACCCGTGCGGAGGAGCGAGCGGCGAGTACGGCGATCCCTTAGCAACTGGCAGTGAATAAATGGACGCTAACCCATCGGTTGAGCTTCTTGCATGGCTTTCGCGGGACGCTTCGGCTAACCTGAATGTAGATGATCGAGATTCAACGCAAGTCCTGGTTTCGCGGCCGCGTCGAGACAGCGCTGGTGAAAGGGCTGACGCGTGCTTACTCCACGGTACAGGTGGATCACGACAGATTTCTTCTACAGGTCCGGGCTGCATATCGGTTGCCCATTAGCAGCTATCAGGGAGTGTACTCGCTGGACGTAAATGAACTGGATGCCGTTGCCGACTCCATCGTGCGCAGTGGTATGAAAATTGCGGCGGTGGAAGGGGCAGGATTTGGCCTGGGCGGACTGCTCACAATTGTTCCCGACCTCGGAATTCTGTCGACAATCACCATGCGAACCATCCAGAAGCTGAGCCTGGTTTACGGTTTTCAATTCAATACTGACGATGAAATTGCCGAGCTTTGGATTGCAGCCGCCAGTGCCGCGGGAGTAGACATCAGCCGGGAGCTTCTGGAGAAAGAAGTCGTCAACAAATTTGTGCCGCGGATGATCCAGCGAATTGCCGCACGGGCCAGCGCTGAAGTTGTGGAAAAGTGGGCGGGACGGCTGATCCCGCTGGCCAGCTCCGCCATTGGCGCTGCCTTGAACTACTGGTTCGTGCGGGCCTGGGGCGAGCGCGCCAAGGCACACTTCCGCCAGCGGCATTTGGAGATCCGAGATCAAATGAGTCGGGACCGGGAAGCGTTGCCTGTTTCTACCGCTCCTGCCTGTCGTCCTGACAAGGATTAAGGACCGATGCACCACTGGCTGCGCAGTTTGCGCCGCGCTGTGTTAAAACACTTCTGATAGATGCTCACTCTAAACTGCTCTGCCATTCTCTTTGATCTCGACGGTGTCCTGGTAGACTCCACGGGTTCGGTTGACCGCCAATGGCGTGCCTGGGCGCGTGAGCATGGAATTGACGAGCAGAACGTGATTGATGTTGCCCATGGCGTGCGGACAATCGAAGTCATACGGCGTGTGGCGCCTCATATAGATGCGGAAACTGAAGTGCTGAGGCTCGAGCAGCGAGAGGCAGAGGACCACGATGGGGTTTTTGTGATGCCAGGCGCGGTTGAGTTGGTACGTTCGATCCCCGAAGGACAATGGGGCGTGGTTACATCGGGAACCCGCTTGCTGGCGAGCGCTCGATTGCAGTGGGCGGGGCTGCCCTTGCCGCGAGTTTTGGTGACGGCTGAAGATGTGACGAATGGAAAGCCCCACCCAGAGCCGTATTTGAGGGGAGCGCAACTAATGGGAGCGAAGCCTGAGGATTGTTTGGTGATTGAAGACGCCCCGGCGGGAATTCAGTCGGCGCAGGCCGGCGGCATGAAAGTTGTGGGACTCACAAGCACGTATGGAGCGCCCCAACTGCAAGCAGCTGATGCTGTGGTCAAGAAACTGGCTCTGGTGCAGGTTCGAAAGGATGGTCCGGGAAGGTTGGCCGTCAGCTTTCAGGGTCCTGAATAGCAGGCAGAACTCACCGCAACCAATCTTCCAGTTCAATTCCTCGGTCGGTTTTCTGGTCACGATATTTCACGATGACTGGAGTGTAGAGCGCGAGACCCCATTCGTCCGCTGCGCCCTTTTTCACTGTGCGCTGTTCTGCTGCGCGCGAGCTTGCCGAGCTAGAGCTCACTTCGCGAGAGCTTACTGCACGAGAGCCGGGCACGACTACGGCATTTTCGGGAACTTCGAGTGGAGTGTCGAGAGTTGCACGGTAGATTTCGCCGCGCACAAGGTCATAAAGCGGCGTGGACCGAGTCAAGATCGTCCCCGCACCGAGGACGGCGCGGGCGCGCACCAGCGTGCCTTCGTAGACTCCGCAATTGCCGCCCACCAGCACGTCATCTTCGATAATCACCGGCGCGGCGTTGATAGGTTCAAGCACGCCGCCGATTTGCGCCGCTGCGCTGAGATGAACGCGCTTGCCGATTTGCGCGCACGAACCTACCAGCGCATGCGAATCGACCAGAGTTCCTTCGTCCACATAGGCGCCCACATTGATGAACATGGGCGGCATGCCAATGACTGAAGGCGCAACGTAAGCTCCCTCGCGCACGGAGGAACCGCCCGGAACGATACGGACTTGATCGGCAGTGGTGAATTGGCGGGCTGGGAAGGTATCTTTGTCCACAAACGAAAGGCAGGCACCACTTCCCATTTCGACCAGTTCTCCGAGACGGAATCCCAGCAGAATGCCCTTCTTCACCCAGGCGTTGACGGTCCAGCGGCCCTTGAGCTTTTCGGCGGCGCGGATTTTCCCCTGGGTGAGGGCGGCGCGGAACTCGAGGAAGGTTGCCCGTGCCGACGGGTCATGCTCGACTTCTCCCAGGGCAGCGAGGCGCTCGATGGAGGATTTGAGAGAGTGCATAGAATTGTTGATTGTTGATTCTTGATTGTTGATTTGTCAAAAGGGCGGAGGTTGGTAGTGTGCGCCCTCACCGATGGCAGTGACGATACACGCAAGATCCTTGACTTTGCCTGAAAAACGGCTGCGCTCAGGATGACGCCAGCCGTGATACAGAACGGAAATTCATCTAAACGCATTTGCACTCGCTGCGGATCAGCACGCCGGTCATGCCGTGCGCGGCCTCGCGCGCGGCGGCCACGGTCGCGTAGGGTCCGTGCCAGCGGGCGTGATTAACGTCGTGGCCGGCAGGACGTCCCTTGCCGTGGCTGCACTGGCCGCAGGATGCGCGATGCAGGACGATTTTGTGCGGGCCTGCTGCCCAGTTCTCGTAAATATAGAACTCCGGGACTTGTGCCGCGGCCGCGGCAGGCTTGGCGATCAATCCAGCTTCGGCGGCCACCTTCTGGAGGCGGTTGCGAGTGTCGCGCCGCATGGGCACCAGAGGTAGCCGATAGACTTCTTCGATGCGTCCCATCATGGCTAACACGGCTTTCACCGGCATCGGGCTCGACTCGGTGAAGTTGGCCTGCATCAGCGGCAGATATTTGCGATGAAGACTGCGGGCGGTGGTCCAATCGTTGTTGAGCGCAGCTCGTGTCATGGCTGACATTTCGTGTGGGATTGCATTTGATGCCACGGAAATAATTCCCACGCCGCCGAGGGAGATTACTGGAAGAGTGACAGCATCGTCGCCTGAGAACACCAAAAATCTTTCGGGCACAACGTTGATGACCTCGGCGATCTGCGTCATGCTGCCGCTGGCTTCCTTTACCCCCACGATGTTGGGGATCTCCGCCAGGCGTTCCAGCGTGCCCGGCTCGATATTTGCCCCCGTGCGGCCTGGTACGTTGTAAACGATGATGGGCTTCTCTCCTACCGCTTCGGCGATGGCTTTGAAGTGCCGATACTGGCCTTCCTGCGTGGGCTTGTTGTAGTACGGGGAAGCGGTGAGGATCGCATTCACTCCGGACCGCGCGGCAATCTCTTTCGCCTTCTCGACTGCATCGTGAGTTGAATTTGAGGTGGCGCCCGCGACGATAGGCACGCGTCCTGCCGCAATCTCTATCGTGGTGTCAATTACGTAGAGCCATTCATCGTGCGTGAGAGTAGGCGTTTCGCCGGTCGTGCCGCAGGGAACTAGAAAATCAATGCCTGATTCCACTTGCCATGCGACCAGGTTGCGCAGGGCAGTATCGTCGATGGAGCCGTCCTGACGAAAAGGGGTTACGAGCGCCGTACCACAGCCACGGAGTTGCATACGAATAAGATAGCGCGAATAGGGATAGAGGGAAACTCAGCCCAAGGCAAGCGCAGAATCGATTTGCCAGGCGAATCTACAACTCCCGCCACATGTCTTTGAAATCGTAGAAGCCCTTTTTGCCCGCGAGCCATTCCGCCGCGCGCACCGCACCTTCCGCGAAGCCGCGGCGGGAGGTGGCGTCGTGGCAGAGATACACATTGTCGTTGGCGGACTCGAGGACTAGCTCGTGCATGCCTATGACGTCTCCCTCGCGGAATGAAATGATTTCGATTTCTTCGTCCCGGCCACTGGCTTCGCGGATCACGCGCTGGATCGCTATTGCCGTGCCGGAGGGGGCGTCCTTCTTGTGGGCATGATGGCGCTCGAAGATTTGACCTGTGTATTCGTGCTGCAGCGCTGCGGCCGCGGTGCGGGCGATGTCAAAGAACAGATTTACTCCTAGGGAGAAATTTGCTGCGTAAACGAATCCCGTGTCGTGAAGCCTAACTAGTTCGCGAATTCGGTCCAGTTCCTGGTACCAACCGGTGGTGCCGACGACCATGTTCTTGCCCGGCTTAACGGCGGCTTCAATGTTAGCGATCACGCACTCGGGGGCGGTGAAATCGATGACAACATCTACGTCGCGAAGGGTCTCGGGAGTTAGGGCGGCGCAGGCTTCGTTCTCTTTTGCACCGGCGATCTGGATGTGATGTTTGCGTTCTCGCGCTACCTTGGCGACCAGGGTGCCCGTTTTTCCCCGTCCTAAGATAAGCAGGTTCATGACTTCGAGAAAGTCGAATGCAAACAGCTTACCTCAGGAGTCTGCAGTCATGCCGGAATAGGTTTGGTGTAATGACCTGATGGCGTCTGACAGCGTCGGCGTAAACAACATGCGGGCCACAATTGCAAAAATCCTTCTCGACAACATCCTTGCTGGCACTCGTATCCCATAGCAACACATTGTTGAACCGGAGGGGCATGAATCAGACTCAACTCCTGGTTGTAATTGTCGTCGTCGCTGTAATCGCCGTGGCTGGAATCCTGTTTTTCGCAATGCGACAGGCGCCGCACCCAAAAATTGCGGGAGCGCTTTGGACCGGAATACGATCGGGTTGTAAAGCAGGAAGGAGATCCTCGCAAGGCAGAAGGGGTACTGGAATTTCGCGAGCAACGCAGAGAAGTTCAAAATCCGCCCACTGTCGGCCACCGCCCGATCCAGTTTTGCGGTTCGTTGGAAAGAAGTCCAAAACGGGTTTGTAGACGATCCCCGGGCAGCGGTGACCATTGTGGAGAGTCTGGTCAGCGAGGTGATGCAGGCCCGCGGATATCCAATCGGCGAATTTGAGCAGCGCGCCGCCGATATTTCGGTGGATTATCCGGTAGTTGTGGAAAATTATCGTGCGGCACATACGATCGCGCTGCGCCACAGTGCTGGCCAGACCAGCACGGAGGACCTGCGACAGGCGATGGTGCATTACCACAAGTTATTTCAAGAACTGCTCGATGAGCGTGAAGCGCAAAGAAATGGAGCATAACCATGGCCATACCGTTGAGAAAAGACGAGCCCCAAGAAATCGTCGACCAGAAACTCACAACTGCCGATCTCGCCAAAGGACAGCGTGCCGCCACAGAACCGAAGGGTCCGAGACCTGTTATGGGTGAACGGATGCCGGCTGAACAAGATCTTGAGCAGGCTGCCAGAGAGCCAAAGCAGAGTGCAAGCGGAGCGCAGCGCCACTGTTCCCCAACAATGAGTTGGAAGCTTTGCGCAGTCGCTGGAAAGAAGTTCAAACTACATTCGTGGACGAGCCACGCAAGGCCGTCGAAGAAGCCGATGGCTTGGTGGCTTCTGCGATGAAGCGGTTAGCTGAAGTGTTCGCGGAGGAACGCTCGAACCTTGAGCAGCAATGGGATCGCGGAGACAGTGTCTCGACGGAGGATTTGCGCATCGCATTGCAGCGATACCGCACGTTCTTTCAGCGGTTGTTATCGGTTTAAGTTTAAGGAAGACAAAGAGAAAGGCCGGCGGACTCGCGGATCCACGCGGGTCCCGGCCATGCTGCTACGCGAACACTTCCGGATCCAGTTCTGCAAAAAATGTTTTGTGCAGACGCTGAATGACATCGGGTACTTCGTCTTCTTCGATTACGAAGGTCAGGTTAATCTCGGAAGCTCCCTGCGAAATCATGCGAATCTTCTTGTCCGCCAGTTCGCGAAATACCAGCGCGGCGATTCCCGGCTTTTCCCGCAGATTCTCGCCGACCAGGCAGACGATTGCCTTGCGTCCTTCATACTTTACGTCAGCCAACTTGGACAGGTCGGCCGCGAGGGCGGGTATGGAGTGATTCGAGTCCACGGTGAGGGAGACGCTGACTTCAGAAGTGGAAACCACATCGACCGCCACCTTGTGCCGATCAAAGGCTTCAAAGATCGCGCGCAGAAAACCGTGGGCCAGCAGCATGCGGGGCGCAGCCACCTGGATGATCGTAATATGTTTCTTGGCCGCGATGGCCTTGAAGATGTTTTGTCCCTGGGGAGCGTGCGTGGTGATACGCGTTCCTTCGCAGGAAGGATTTAGAGAGTTCAAAACATATACCGGGATATTCTTCTGGATGGCGGGCAGAACCGTTGCCGGGTGTAGTACTTTCGCGCCGAAATAAGCCAGTTCGGCAGCTTCGTCGAAGCCGATGACTTTGATGCGGCGTGCGTCGGGGCAGATTCTGGGGTCGGTGGTGAGGATGCCGTCAACGTCAGTCCAAATCTCGATACGCTCCGCGCCAAGGCCGGCTCCCACGATGGCGGCAGAAAAATCTGAACCGCCTCGGCCGATGGTCGTGGTAATGCCCGCGCGACTCGCGCCCATAAATCCTCCCATGACCGGTACTTGGCTTTCATCGAGGAGTGGTTGCACGTTGGTCTTCAAGCGTTCATTGGTTTCATCATATTGCGGAACTGCCTGCATGTAGTTGCTGTCAGTGACCAGGATGTCGCGGGAGTCCACGTGGCTGCCGTTTAAGCCGCGTGCTGAGAAAGCTGCCGCCACGATTTTGCTGGAGAGTACTTCACCGAAGGCGGCCACGTGGTCGGTGGTACGCGGCGTCAACTCACCGACGGCTGAGATGCCGCGCAGCAATTCGTCGAGGGCCTCGAAGTCGGCTCCCAGTTCCGCATGGAATTGAGTGAAGAGCGCAGTTCCCAGCAATTCGCTGGCGGTGTTGTAGTGGCGTTCTTGAAGCGAGCGGCAGAGCTTGAGCGCGGCCTTGCGCTCTCCGGCTCCGGCGGCGCGTGCCATGGTGAGCAGTGTGTCGGTCACCTTGGACATGGCGCTGACCACGACCACGGGTCGTTGCGTCAGTCGCCCTTGCACGATGGAAGCAACGCGGTCGATGGCCCTCGCGTCTCCGACCGAAGTGCCGCCGAACTTCATCACGATCATCGGCGTGACTTCCTTATGCCCTGCGGGAGCGCGTCTGGGTGTGGATTCATCCCAGATATCCCTTAGCTTTTAGCAGCTCGGCGTTCAGCACTGCCGCCCCGGCTGCTCCGCGGATTGTATTGTGCGATAGGACGGTGAACTTCCAGTCGAGCACTCCGCAAGGACGGAGCCGACCCACGGCCGTGGTCATGCCTGCGCCTAGATCGATATCGAAACGGGGTTGGGGCCGGTCGGGAGCGCCGAAATACACTACAGGATTTTTCGGGGCGCTGGGCAATTGCAGTTCCTGAGGCTCGGCGCGAAAACTATTCCACGCAGCGATCATTTCTTCCGGCTTCGCCTTGCGCTTGAGGCGAATGGAAACCGACTCGGTGTGGCCGTCCTCGACCGCCACACGGTTGCATTGCGCGCTCATGGCGAATGTGGCCGACACAACTTTGGTTCCATTCATCTGTCAAGCAGCTTCCGCGTTTCTTCCTCCATCTTTTCTTCTTCTTTGGCGATGTAGGGAATCACGTTGCCCAAGATGTCGAGTGACGCCACTCCGGGGTAGCCCGCCCCGCTGACAGCCTGCATAGTGACGGCCATGACGGTTTCCAGGCCGAAACGTTGCTGCAAGGGTGCCAGAGCCAGCACCAGGCCGATGGCCGAGCAGTTCGGGTTGGTTACGACGTAGCCGCCGGATTTCTTGCGCCAGGATTGCCCATCGATCAGCTTAATGTGGTCAGCGTTGACTTCCGGAATCACGAGCGGCACATCTTGCTGCATGCGCAGAGCACTGGAGTTTGAGACCACCGCGCAGCCGGCATCGGCAAAGCGAGGCTCGAGCTCGGCTGCAATACCGGCGTCCAGCGCGGCAAAGATGACCCTAGGCGCGCCGTCGGGTATCGCCGGAGAAACGCGCATCGCCGCGACAGCGGCGGGAATAGGCGTCTTCAGGCGCCAGCGTGCAGCCTCGGCATAGGACTTGCCTTCGGAACGATCCGAAGCTGCCAGCCAAGCCACCTCGAACCAGGGATGACGTTCCAGCATTTGGATGAAGCGCTGTCCCACAACTCCGGTAGCGCCCAGAATTCCTACGGGGATTTTGGTGCTCATAGGTTGCTCACAATTTCTGCATGAAGGTTAATTCGGATTCTACAACAGCGCTTAGATCTAACCGGATGTGGAGTGGGTTCTTGACCCCACTGCCGCGGAATCTCTGCGGAAGGAGAAGCCGAGATCGGCTGCAGTGACGCCTGAGAATCGCGGAAGAACTGCAGACTTCAATCTTTACTTCCGGGGCACGATTTCGCTTCCGAAGGAGTACTGGTTGAGCGGGCCAAACTTTCGCTTCTCCACGTATAAGCGCCAGCGGCGGAAAACAATCCGCAAGCTGGCCATCACCGGAATGGAAAGGAAGATGCCAAGAATACCAGCGATTTCTCCTCCCGCCATTACGCCGAAAATCGCTGCCAAGGGATGGAGTTCCATACTCTTCCCCATGATGCGCGGGGAAGTCACGTAATCCTGAAGCAATCGCCACAGTCCCAGAAATACCAGGAGAACAATCCAATGCTTATAAGTCAACAACAGCGCGACGCTCATAATGATGATTGCGGCGGCCAGCGGTCCCACCACAGGGATGAATTCGAGCAGGCCGCCGGTTGTGCCCAATACCAGCGCGTAAGGCACGCGTATGGCGCCAAGAAATGCCGAGTATGCGACGAGAGTGAGTGCCGCGAGCGTCAGTTGCGCGCGAATGAAGTGAGCCAGCATCTGATTCAAATCGTTGAGCACTCCCTCCAAAAGCTCGCGCTGAGGCCGCGATTGCACCAGCGAAAGGAGTAGCTCACCAAATGCGCGGCCATCTTTAAGGAAGAATATAGACAGGATGGGTACGACAATAAAAAGCCATGCCTGCTTGGCCAAATCCGCAACGCGCAGACCAACACGCTGGGCGACTCGAGTGATCTCGCCGCTGTGATTCGTCAGAAGTTCTCTCAGGAGTTCGGTGGTCCTATAGTTCCAGCCATGCTCTTCGCCGAGTTGCTCTGCAATTTTGCCAGAACTAAGCTGCGTTAGCACATCAGGCAAAGTCTGCCCCAGCCGCGTCCCTTCGCGGCCGATTCGCGGCCCCATGGAAACGAAGAATAACACTACGAGCGATAGCAAGAGAGCATAGATGACCGCAATCGCGCGGCCGCGACCGTGCAGAAGCCGTTCCAAATACGAAACGACGG
This sequence comes from Acidobacteriota bacterium, assembly GCA_003225005.1. GTDB lineage: Bacteria > Acidobacteriota > Terriglobia > Terriglobales > Acidobacteriaceae > Sulfotelmatobacter. The sequence goes on from QIAN01000412.1 coordinate 34,747, forward strand.
GACTCATGAGATAAGCAAAGAAAATGGCGAACAGGAATGCAATCAGAGTCTGCCGCGCTGCATACAGAAAACCGAAGCCCAGCGCAAACAACAGCACCGTCACCAGTACCCGCGCCGTGCGTGTGTCAATCACCGACAAAGGTTCTTTCCGAACGATCTCAAATCGGACGCGAAGATCGATCCCCCCTAGTCCCGAACAACTTCCGTATTATCGGCAGGGATCGCTACTCGCATCAGCTTGAATTGATCGTGGTCATCGACCCAAAGCGCCCAGGTGAAACCTTCCCCGCTCAGATTCAAACGCAGAAGGTCCCTCTCCGCACCGCGGATGTTTACTTTTTCCTTGCCTACCAACTCGAGCCGGACTCGCAGGGAAGAGCGATCTTGCGGCACCAAAACGCCGAATTCCACAGGTCCCTTCTGGCATTGCAAATTTCCACTCTCCGGGTGGCAGTCCGCAGCCAGGTAACGCCACAAGAGCACCTCACGATGAACGAAGAAATTATTGTCCAGGATCATGGACGTGTTGGGCATCAAGAATGGCTGTTCCGCGGGTTTGGCGGAGGTGGAAGTGGAAATTTTCTCAATTAGAAATTCGTTGCTTGGAGTGACGACCAACGAACTCACGGCCGGGATGGTTTCGTCCCACTCGTAGCGAACCAACTGCGCATCGGGCATGATCTGCAGTTCCGAGCTTTGATCGTAGTTAGCCGTGCCGCTAGCGTCTTTAAGACGCGACTTGATGATGCTGAGGCCACGCTCCTGCTGGACGCTGAAGCTCTCCGTTACTACCCGCTGTCCTTTTATGAAAACACCGAATGAACCCGAGTCCACGGTCTGCGCAGCGGGCTGTTTGGCCTTGTCTTTATCCTTGTCCTTATCCTGCTTCTGGTCCCGGGCCTGGGCCGCAAGGGCGCACACCAACACAATCGCTATCCGCCACCGGGCATCAGTGGTCCATTTCAACATGCTAATCCTAGGCAATTTCAAACTCCCTTTCTCCGGTCCAGATCAAAGGCTCTGGCGACCTCCGCGGCAACCGCTGCCGCATCTTTGCCACTGGTTTCCATCCGCAGCGATGCTTTCAGGTAACCCGGCCGCCGAGCATCGTAGAGCCCTTGGAAGCCCTGGGCATCTATGAGCAGGGGACGATCGACCTGCTTGCTGCTTCTCTGTTGCTGGCAGCGCCCCCACAGTTCGGCAACGGGCGCGTCCAAAAAGACCGTGGGAACTCCGATGCTTTTAATTCCCGCAGCGTTTTCTTTTTGCACGAATGCACCGCCTCCAAGGGCGACGATCATCGCCGATCCAGTTTGTAGCTCTTTCAGCAACTCGCGCAGAGCTGCTCGCTCGGCACGCCGAAATTTCTGCTCTCCCGAGGTCCGGAAGAGTTCCGCGACCGTCCGTCCCTCGCGCCGTTCGATACGCTCGTCCAGATCCACAAACGTCCACCCCAAGCGTTCTCCCAAGGCCCGCCCAACGCTGCTCTTGCCTGCGCCCATGAAGCCGACCAGGAAGAGAGCTCGCACGGACACGTCGCCCGGGTGCGAACGCTTCTTCTTTGGGCGGCGTAGACCTGATCGCTTCTGCATGCGTACCGGGCTCTGAGTACGCCCTCTCGCCCGAATCGGTTTTCGTATCGAGTCTATTTTTCTGAGCGTTTCTTGAGGTGGATTTTACCACTGAAGGTACGCAGCACTACCGAGGATGCTGCCTTGTTGATGGTGCCGGAGAAGGCACTCCCCACCTTGGTAGGGAACCAGTTGTGATTCTTGGGTTGGAGGGGGATGTCATCATGGACCTCTCCGCGGACGGAGCGAGCGCTCACGTCGGCAGAAGTCCACTCGGGAATAATGGCATCGATATTTCCGCTGTGGCTGGTCAGGCGGTATTCTCCGCTATTGCCGAAGTCCCCGCTGTAAGTGATGGTTCCGCTTGTGGAAACAACCTGCACCAGCTGGCCTGTGACCCCGTTCAGCGTTACTTCTCCACTCAAGGAGTCGACTTCGATGTGACCGTCTTTAATGTTGCTCAGCGTCACTGGCCCGTTCAAGGTTTTTATGTGTACATGGGCGTCGGAAATGTCGTGCACATCAACAGTGGCCGCTGCGCCTTCCAGAGTTACGTCTCCGTGCAGTCTCTCGGCTCGCAGTGGGCCAGTGGTGGAATGCATGGTGATGCTGGCGTCTGCCGGCACCAGAACTTCATAATCCACGCGCCCGCTCTGCCGGTCGGCGCCAGGCAGAAGGTGCGACTGAATATCTACGCGGTTTCCGGTCTGGCTGTTGTCCACCTCGACCTTGTCAGAATGGAGGAATGCACTTACGACGACAGTATTATTGGAGGAAGGCCTTACCGAGATCGATCCGTAAGGGTTGTTCACCGAGACGCCCGCCTTCGGCCCCACTATGAAGTGATATTCCTTGCGGCTCTCGGCGACCAACGTGCCCGCTACCATGACTCCAACCATGAGAAATTTCGCGGTGCGCGTGCTAACCATGTGACTCCCTCAAGGCTTGCTACCCACGGTTCTCTGTGCCCGCGGGCCACGATTCCATCATTATGGCAGAGAACGGTCCATGGCCATTTCAAAAAGCATGGCCTTCTGCTGGTAAGCGTCCATCAATGAACGCCGTGCCTCTGCGTCATTCGGGTTGGCGTCGACCGTACTCTGTGCGTCGAGTATGTATTCGTTGACCCGCCGCAAATTGTCCTCATATTGCATCTTCACGAACGGAGCACGGTCAGCGACTTCCTGTAACAACTCAGCGTCGTTCATGCCCGCATCCGCCACAGCGACATTTGCAGGAACAGGAAGAGGACGATAAGTGTCCTTGGTCAATCGCGTGGAGAGGGAATGCTGGTTCGCATAAATCCCCACCAGGATGAGGAGCGCTGCTGCGGCGGGGACCATCCAACGCGCCCGTCCCCAGCGCGCGCCGAACGACGCCACCAGCGAACGCGATTCACCCGGCGGACGAATCAGTCTTTCCTGCCGTAAAGCGCTGGCAATGGAATGCCATACTCGAGGGCTGGGTTCATCGACCTCGCGCAGTTCCGCAGCCGTCGAGATAATGAGGTTTAGATCAGCGACCAGCGTCGAGCACGCTGCACAACCGGCCAAGTGGGCCTGCTGTTCTGCACTACTGCTGTCCTCGACTTCCGCCAAGCTCTGACGCAGCTCAACGCAATTCATACGACTCTCCCCAAGCTCGCTGCGGTTATTTATGTTTACCGCAGTTCATGCGCCTCTGCAAAGGTACTGCTATACTCCTCAGGCCTTCCCGGCCTTTTCAGCTCTCTTGATCCTGAGGATATCGCGCAACTTCATACGTGCCTTGTGTAACTGTGACTTGCTATTTCCGATCGAACATCCCACGATGCCGGCGATTTCATTGTGTTCGTAGCCTTCAACATCGTGCAGGACAAAGATCGTCCGGTAGCCGGGAGGGAGACTTTCTACTGCCTTCTGCAACTGCAGCCGGTCGATGGATCCGGCCAACGACAAATCTTCGGCCCCAAAATCTCTCTTCGGTGAGTCTTCCTCTGTGTTTTGCGTGGTCTCTTCCAACGAAACCACGGGAAGGCTCTTCTTCCTCAGATGCATCAGGACGACGTTTACAGACAGCCGATGTAACCAAGTCGAAAATGCTGACTCGCCGCGAAACGTGCCGATCTTGCGAAACAACTGCAAGAACGCTTCCTGGGCCAGATCTTCGGCCTCCGCCGTGTTGGCGGTCATACGCAAACATAGGGAATACACGCGTCGCTTGTGACGATCGTACAGAGCCTGGAACGCTTCCGCGTCCCCTTGCTTGGCCCGTTCGATCGCTTCGGCCTCGCTGAGACCGTCGTCGGTTTGCTGTCTTCGGTCGGTCAAGTCGCCTGTTCCGGCCGCACTCTATCTGATGCCGCTTAAGTAGCTTTTCGTTGTACGGCTTGCGAGCCCTACAGAGCTTTGGGGGAGCGCGGTTACCTTCAGAATATCAGACCTTTTCTCCCGATCCTGGAATTCAACTATGAGCCTCGGCAAGGTCGTCGCCTCCTGAAGGAAACCCTTTGTGTTCGGGGAGTTGTACGGTTTTGTCCCAAGAACTTCCAACCCGGCAGGGGCGGCGGAGTCGCCAGACTACCAAAATTGGTAAGGCAAGGAGATTACGGGGACGCACTATTGGCCGTGGTAATAGTTTCCAGGCCGTGTCCGTGAGGACCGGTTTCGCGCCGCCGCAGGAAAAAGGCAAACGCCACGCCAAGGAATCCCAGGCCGGAAAAAATCCACATACCTAGGCGGTAACCGGCAGGATTATCGGCTCCGGCGTGGCTGTGATTATTGGCCCATCCAATCACCAGGTTAAGATCGAACAGGCCAATATTCTGGATCATCGTCATAAGTCCGTAGGCAGTGCCCAACTTCGACTGATCGACGATGTAGGCCACAGAGGGCCACATGACCGCCGGAATCAGCGAGAACGCAACTCCCATCATGGCCATCGGAACATACAGGCTGACATGCGTATAAGCCATCATCAGGTATACGGGAATGAGCAGCATAGAACCGAGCATCATTAACAGGGCCCGCTTTCCTACTCGGTCCACCCAGAGGCCAAACAGCGGAGTGGCTATCATTGCAAACAAAGTCAGCATGCTCGACAGAAATCCTCCAAATTCACGCGACGTGCCATGGGCTTCCATGAAAAATTTCACCGCAAACGTTTGAAAAGGGAAAACGGCCGAGTAGAAGACGATGCAAAGCGCGACGATCAGCCAATAACTCACGCCAAACTTCCAAAGGTCAGAGAAGACGACTTTGTCGGTGGAAACCTCGCCGAGACGGTAATGGTTTTCGGCCCATACTTCCATGATCCAGTAAACAATGGATCCGACCAGGCACAAGCTGGCAAAGGCCACCGAGATAATGAAGGGCGTGCGCCAGTTGGCATAGGCCGCCCGCGCCCAAGTCGGGGAGTTAAGGGCGGCAAACGTTCCTAATCGCGAGGCGGTCAGGTTCAACCCGAAGGCAAAGCTGAGTTCCTTGCCCCTGAACCAGCGCGCCAGCGCAGTGGTGACCGCAACATTCAGCGATTCCGCTCCCATACCGAAAATCAGGCGCCCGGTTGCCATAAGCGGCAGGTGCCCGGACACCGCGGTGATGACCGGACCGATGAAGCAGAGGACGCCGAATATCATCAACGCTTTTCGCAGTCCGATGCGATCAATGAGGAAGCCGCCAATTACTACCGTGAAAATGTTCGGAAAACTGTAAATCGCTTGCAGGAAGCCGATGTTCAAATCAGAGAACCCGAGTTGGCTTTTGAGCACGTCGGCGAGAGGACTTAATGCGTCATACACGTAGTAGCTGCCAAACATCGCAAGGCTGACGAAGATGAGGACCAGCCACCGGTATAGGCGTGTAGGCTCGGGACGCAAGGTTTCAGGCATCGGAGCTTTTCTCGGAACGAGAAGATTGGAATCAGGAATTTGCGAGCAGAAGATTAGCAGATCGTGGCAGCGGTTCGCACTGAGCAAAAAGGAAGGCTCGGAATGCCCAGCCTTCGCGCACGAGTCAAAACCAGAGACCTTAGTGGCCGCTACTGAATTTTCTCGGTCTTGCCATCCCACTTCACCTGGCCGTTCTGCTGATTCATCCGTTCCACGTCCTGGTTTGTGTAAGTGCGTGCGGCCCGCTTCACGCCGCTCACAGTAGAAGCAGCCTGTCCCGCACCGACGGATTGCTCCTGACCGGTGTAATAGGTCCAGACTTGCCGCATTTCTTCGCCATGTCCTGCCTCGCGGTGTTCGGCGCGCTCCTCATGCATTCCTCCGCGTTGCTCATGAGGAAGCCTTACGGCAGGCGATACCATCGGACTTCCACCGCCGGAGTACCACACCGGCTCGGTATAGACGGCGCTCGTATTGCCCGTGACCATGGAGAGTGTGGAATTCCTGGCACCGGCCAAGAGTCCGCCGGTAGCATTGCTTGCTCCCATAGGAGACGGTGAAACGGTTTCGAGGGAGACAGTGGGTGTAGTCACTAGTGGGATGAAGGGCCCGCAGCCATACGAACAATAGCCGGGAACATTTCTTATTCCCGATTGACCGACTGCTAAAGCCGAGAAAACAAGAACCAGAACAGCCAGACTGACGCTACGCATACGACCTCCTGGGAGACGTACCCAATGGCTCCTTCGGAGCAGGTGGCGTGCCAGTAATCGCTTCTGCCCGACTTGCTAAAATGGGCGTTTTTCAGGTCTTTAGCCGCCGACCAAATACGTGCCCTTCACCTATTGTGCAAAGACTTTCCGTTAATCCGCAGCAAAACAAGCATTTGCCGCTCTTGCGGAACCTAACTTCCGACGTACCTGGCGTACAGGCTGCGAGCAATTGCCGTGTCGGTCGTGCCTTTGATGATGGCACGGCCATCGGGAAAGAGGGTCATTTCGTAAGGATCGTGCCAGAACTTCAGCACGAAGTCATTGTGCCGGACCACGCCGTGGGGTTGGAGGCGGCGATCCATCTCCGCGAAATCGATTGGCCTCTGGTGCTCGTGAATCTGCACGGAGTTGCGACCGCAGAGCGTAATATGCGCCCGCCCTTCTCCCGCGAGATGAATGAAGTCTTTGGTTCCGCACGCACGACAGTCGGGACGCGGCTGAGCCGCGGAAATTTCCCCGTGTTGGTTGGTCCAGACGTCAAACGACAGCAGGGTTCGCCGCAGCTGCGGGGCGTCAGGGCCGGCGACCAGGAGTTTGAGCACCTCAGTGACGGCAATCGAAGCCACCACACTCACCGCCGAATTCAGAATGCCGTAGGTTTCGCAGGTCTCGACGATACCCCGCGGCGAATCCGGGAAGATGCACGCCAGGCAAGCTGTCTTTGCTGGCAGGATGTTCATCGTCACCCCATAGCTGCCCACCGCCGCCGAATAAATCCATGGAATCGACTGCTTCACCGCATAGTCGTTTAGCAGATAACGCGTCTCGAAATTATCAGTGCCATCGAGGATAAGATCCATCCCTTCAAGCAGGCCTTCAATGTTCGCCGGGGTAAGATCATTCACTTCAGGTTCGACCGCGATCTCCGAATTGAATGAAGCTATCTTGCGCGCTGCAGCGATGGCCTTGGGGAGAGACTCAAGGGCGTCTTTTTCGTCAAACAACGACTGCCGCTGTAGGTTACTAGGCTCAACGTAGTCGCGGTCGATAATGCGCAACCCGCCGACGCCCGCCCGGGCCAGCAGCCCAGCGAGTGCCGAGCCGGTTGCGCCGCAGCCGACGATAGCCACTCGTCCGCTGGCCAAACGGCGCTGCCCTTCCACACCGATGCCATGGAATAAAGTCTGGCGTGAGTATCGTTCCTCGATCCGCCCTTGCCGAATTTGAGCTTCCTGTCTCAAACAGGTCACCAGTGCCATGCCGCAAAACCTTTATTATAAGTGCGCACCCGCCAAGCGGCGGGCAGTTGTGCGACTACAAGGCAGCAACACACAAAACGCTGAGGACAGGCGCCATCCAGACAACACCATCATCGGAGGTCTCATCCAAGGCAGCAGGCGTCCAAGCCCAAGGACATCTTTTTTTGAGAAGGCAGGCCTGGTTTACAAGCCTGATAATCGTGCTGCTGCATCCGGCTGCCGGGGCCGGATGCGTAATGCCCTCATCATCAGTCCAGCCTCAGGGTAGTGCAGCGCCCACATCGCAAAGTAATCAAAGCCAGCCTTCCCAGCCGGCGGGAACGCGCTCAGCCGAACAACCTCGAGAACCTCCGCAGGCAGAAGGCGAGCAAGGGACTCCCGCTTCTATTGGGGCCTTGTCGGAATACCTTGGACGACTGGTGCGGGCCATCGAGATTCCCGGATTGCCCGATCGCGACCGCAACCACTTGCTCCAGTTGCTCCCGCTAAAAGTGGGTCAGCCGCTTGAGCGTGATCGCCTTCGGGAGAGTATCCGGGCCCTTTACGCCACCGGCCGTTTTGCCGAGATCCAGGCGGACGCCAGCCCCTCGGGCAGTGGTATGCTGCTTACCTTTGCCACGGTTCTCAATTATTTCGTTGGCTCGTTGGATGTTGAAGGAGCGCCAGACCGGCCCAACCCGAACCAGATCGTCAACGCCTCTAAGTTCGAACTCGGCGAGCTTTATAGCTTCGATAAGCTCGACCGTGGACTGCAAAACATCCGCCAGCTGATGCAGGAGAACGGGTATTACAAGGCGCGCATCACCGCCGAGACCACGTCGAATTCAGCGAACCAGCAGGTGAACCTGCTTTTCCATATCAGCGCGGGTGCGCCCGCCCATGTTGGCGAGGTTAAAGTTGTCGGCAAAACTGGTCTCTCCGATATCCAGGTACTGAAAATAGCGAGGATGGATCCCGGTGACCGCGTCACCGCCACGCGGGTTAACAATGCCTTGCAACGGCTGCGCAAGAGATACCAAAAACATCGGCGGGTTCTGGCCCAGGTCACCATCGCTGGACAGAAATATCGTTCTGCATCCAACGTTGTCGACTACATCCTCCAGATCGATCCTGGCCCGGTGGTATCTATTTCGGCCCAGGGCTTTCGTATCAGCCGGGGTGTGCTGAAGAAGGAGATCCCGGTTTTCGAGGAGAATGCCCTCGACGACGACCTGCTCAATGAAGGCAAACGCAACCTCCTCGACTACCTGCAAACCCGCGGTCACTTCGACGCGAAGGTCGAGATCCAGAGGGAAAGCGATGGTGAGATCTTGCGTGTGATCTACCGGATCGATCCCGGGCCGCGGCACAAGCTGGTCCTGGTTGATATCACCGGCAACAAATACTTCGATTTGGCGGCTCTGCGCTCCCACATGCAGATTCAGCCTGCCAGCCGTTTGCTTTCCCACGGACGCTACAGTGGAGCTCTGCTGCGAAATGATGTCAGCGTGCTGGAGTCACTTTACCGCTCAAACGGTCTTCGCCAAGTAAAGATCGAGACCAAGGTGGAGGACAACCATGAAGGCGCAGACCGGCTGGCGGTTCACGTGCAAATCGCAGAAGGCCCGCAGACGCTGGTTGGCGCCTTCCGCATTATCGGCAATCAGAAGATTCCCACGGATGAGTTCCGTCCTTTCTTGAGCACGGCCGAAGGCCAGCCCTATTCGGAGCAGAATTTGTCGGCCGACCGGGAATACATCTTGAATGACTATTTCAATCACGGGTTTCCCAACGCCACCCTCGATATCGGGGTCCAGCCGGTTGCCGGCCAACCGGACCGCGAAGACGTGACTTACCACATTGAGGAGGGTGAGCAGTTCTTTGTCGACCAAGTCATGGTTTCCGGCCTCGAGCATACCCATTCCTACGTCGTCGAGCGCGAAATTCAAGTGCAGTCAGGGCAACCGCTCAGCCAGCAGGACCGGCTCGACACCCAGACAAAACTCTACGAACTAGGGATATTCAGCCAGGTGGACACGGCAGTGCAGAATCCCGAAGGCTCGGACCCTAGCAAGAACGTTCTGGTACAAGTGCAGGAGGCGAAGCGATACACCTTCAGCTACGGCCTAGGACTGGAGTTTCAGACTGCTCAGCCGGCGGGAACCACGGCGCCCCAGGGGTCAACAGGCGTCAGCCCTCGAGTCGCGTTCGATGTCACCCGGCTAAACTTCGGCGGACGTGACCAGACCGTGACATTTCAGTCTCACGTTGGACGCCTGCAGCAGCGTGGGCTCATTAGCTATGAGATTCCGAGACTGTTCGATAACCAGAGGCTCAAGCTCATTTTCACGAGCTTTTATGACAATAGTCTGGATGTTTCCACGTTCACCTCGCAGCGGCTGGAAGGGAAGATCGATCTGCGGCAACAGATCGGCAAGCAGCAGCCCAACCGGCTAACCACGCTCACCTATCGGGTCGATTACCGCCGTGTAAAAGCCACGAACTTCGCTGCCAGCTTTTCGAAAGGGCTCATCCCCTTGCTTTCGCTGCCGGCGCGCGTGGGGGGTCCAGGTTTTACCTTCATCCGCGACCAACGCGATAACCCACTCGAGACCACTAAAGGGAATTTCTTCACGCTGGATGGCTTTGGCGCTTCCAGTTATTTTGGTTCCGAAGCAGATTTCGGCCGCCTGCTCGGCCAATATTCCACCTACTATGCGTTTGGCGGCAAAGGACGCGCCAATCATCAGTACGTTTTTGCCCGTTCCACCAGCCTCGGACTCGAGCAACCCTTCCGCCAGACCAGGATTCTGCCGCCAGGGGCGTGCCCTTTAAACTCGGCGGGCGAACCTACGTGCAGCAACGTTTCCGTCATTCCTCTACCGGAACTTTTTTTTAGCGGCGGCGGCAACTCACTTCGTGGTTTTGGGTTGAATCAAGCAGGTCCGCGCGACCCTTCCTCAGGTTTTCCGGTGGGTGGCACGGCCCTGTTCGTGAACAATCTTGAACTACGCTTTCCCCCCGTGACCTTGCCTTACCTCGGAGAGGGATTTGCTTTCGCTGTTTTTCACGATATGGGCAACGTATTCAGCACCGCCCACGATATGCTGAAGGGCTTTCTGCGCTGGCACCAGCCTAACCCGGCGCTGTGCTTGCTACCCAATGGCACACCCCAGCCGCAATGCTTCACCAACTTTAATAGCAGCGGCTACGACTACACGTCTCACGCCGTTGGCGTGGGGTTGAGATATCGAACCCCCATCGGTCCGTTACGGTTTGACTTCGGGTACAATTTGAATCCAACGACCTATTTCCAGGCGATTACGAATCCGATAACTGGACTTCCACAGAATGCTTTCGTGCTGCAGCATCTGCGGCACTTCAATGTTTTTTTCAGCATCGGTCAGCCATTCTGATGAAATTGGCCGAGATTATTATGAAGAGAATTACGGCTCTCGGTGCTGCGGCCTTCGTGCTCACTCTGCTCTGGGTGCAAGCGGCTTGGGCCGGCGAGATCATCGACCGTATCGTCGCCACCGTCAACGGCCGCGTTATCCTGCAAAGTGACTGGGATGACGCGCTCTGCTATGAAGCTTTGCTCAACGGCCGCTCCTTGAGCGAGTTTACCAGCGACGAGCGGCGCGCCGTGCTCGATCGGCTTATTGATCAAGAGCTTCTGCGCGAACAGATGAAGGCAGCGGACTTCCAACATGCCTCGGCTGCGGATGCCGCGAGCCAAGTGGCCGAGGCCCGTGCCCGGTACCCCCAAGCCGCCTCCGCTGCCGGCTGGCAGTCATTGCTTAGACAGTACCACCTCACGGAGCAGGACCTAGCAGCGCACCTGCAGCAGCAAATGGATCTGACGCGGTTGGTGGACGCTCACCTCCGTCCTGCCGTTCAGATTGATTCCAAAACCGTCGAAGCTTACTACCGCGACAAATTTGTTCCTGAATTGCGACAATCCGGAGCAAAGGAAGTGCCGCTGTCTGACGTTTTTTCCAAGATTCGCGAAGTACTAACCCAGGAGAAAGTAACTGAACTCCTGGTTTCGTGGCTGCAGACGTTGCGCTCGGAGGGCGAAGTGCGCCTCCCCGGAGCGTCATCCTCTCCCGGGGCGTCGCCTTCCATGGAGCAGGGAGATCAGAGCAGGTGAGCGAGTCCTCGGCCCAGCCGGTGCGCCGCGCTTGGCGAAAATACCTTTTGGCTCTCCTCGTTGTCGCTGTGCTGCTGGGCTTGGTCTCGCTCTGGTATATCAACACAGATTCATTTCAAGCGCTGGTGCGGCGCCGGATTGTCGCTGAAGTAGAGCGCATCACGGGTGGACGCGCCGAAATCGGCGGCATCCATACGGTGCCGTTCCGGATGCAAGTTGAGCTGCGCGATGTGACGGTTCATGGAGCCGAGTCCACGAAAGAAGTCCCACTCGTCCATGTCGACCACCTGGTTGCCTTTATTAAGGTAGGCTCGCTGCTTCGGCCTCAGTTGGGATTCCACCAGGTAGTCGTCGAACATCCGGTGATTCACGTGGCGTTTTATTCCGACGGAAGCACCAACATCCCCACGAGGCAAGTTCGGCCTACTTCAAATCAGTCTTCTGTTCAGGCTTCGGTCGAGCAGATATTCGCACTCTCTATCAACCACTTTGAGATGCGGCGGGGCGAGTTGCTATGGGACGACCAGAATATCCCTCTCGACTTCGCCGTCCGGAACGCTGCCTTGCAAATGGACTATTCCTTCTTACGTGGCCGATACGAAGGCCACTTACTGCTGGGCAAGGTGGAAACCAAGTTCGAAGACTACCGTCCGTTTGCCTGGATGACCACGGCTGATTTCAGTCTGGCGCCGAGCTATGTCGACATTAAATCGTTGGTTTTGAATTCTCGGGGCTCACACTTCGATGCCAGTGGCCGCGTTAGCGGTTTCCGCCGCCCGCAGGTGAACGTCAAGTACCAGGGTCAAGCCGACCTTGCAGAAGCAGCTTCCATCGCCCGCCGCCGTGATCTTCGTGGGGGCACGATGGAAATGAAGGGGCAGGGGAGCTGGTCATTGAGCCAATTCGCTTCCACGGGTGTAGTTGCCGTGCGCGACCTTGCCTGGCGAGAGGAAAACATCGCATTCACAAAAGGCGATGTCAGCTCGGATTACGCTGTCGACGATCAGCAGATCAAACTTTCCAAGCTGCAGGGAAAGGTTCTAGGCGGAAGTTTTAACGGGGATGCTCAAGTGGAACACTGGTTGTCCCGCGTATTAACCGCGCAAGCTGCAAATCAGTCAAAACAAGCAGAACCCGCCGCCGCAAATCGAGTGGAGAGGAAAAGCGAAAAAAAGAAAAGTGAAGAAGTTGTAGCCGGTGTGTTGCATCTGCGTCTTCGCGATTTTTCTGTCGAAGAGATCGCCAACAGCCTAAACTCTGCCGGCCACCTGGTTGGTGGTGTTCGTCCGGCAGGTTCGGTATCAGGCACATTGGAAGCTCGCTGGAAGGGCACACCGCACGATGCTGACGTCGGGTTCGCGCTCGATTTGAATCCGCCAGCCCATCTCCTTGCTGGCCAGTTACCGACGTCGGGGCATGCTGAAGGCCTGTATCGCGCCGCCACGCAGGTGCTCGAGCTGCCTAAGTTCAATGTATCCACGCCCGCCACGCGCATTCAGGCATCGGGAACGCTTTCCTCTTCTTCTTCCCTGCGGGTTTCGTTCTCAACTTCAAACCTCGACGAGTGGCGGCCCCTGATTGCGGCTGTCCACGGCCCTGCCAATCTGCCTCTTACTATGGACGGCAGTGCCACATTCAACGGCGTCCTGGGCGGGACGTTGTCTTCGCCCACGTTAGCCGGCAGCCTCGACGTGCAAGATTTTGACCTGCTATTTCCCGCGACTGCGCGCACTGCGGCACAGCAGATGCACTGGGATTCGTTCTCCTCAAGCGTAGTGCTTTCCTCTCGCAGTGTTGCTTTTCATAACGGGGTCTTCGAACGCGGAGCCGAGAGCGCCGAGGTCGATGCTAGTGCTGTTCTCGAAAATGGTCGGTTCACGGAGCGCAGTCTTATCAGCTTGAACCTGAACATGCAGAACGCGGACATCGCAGTGCTGCAGGCGCTCGGCGGATACGCCTATCCCGTGACCGGCAAACTGGATATTTCTCTCGAAGCGAGAGGGACGAAATCAGATCCTCGCGGGCAAGGCCGGATACATTTGACCGACGGCTCCGCCTATGGGGAACCCATTGCGCAGCTGGACGCGGACCTCCGCTTTGGCGATGGCGAAGCGTCGCTCGATAACGTCCATCTAGTGCATTACGACTCCCTCGTTACGGGAAGCGCGGCTTACAATCCATCCACGCGCCGGTTTCGCCTCGACTTGGTCGGGAAAAATTCTGATTTAGCGCGTATCCAGCAGATTCGTACTGACCGGCTCACAGTCGAGGGACGCGTTGACTTCACCATTAAAGGTTCAGGGACGCCGGAGGCGCCCATCCTCAACTCAAGTCTTTATGTCCACGGTCTTACGCTCGACCGCGAACTTGCCGGTGATCTGAAACTCGAAGCGGTTACTGAGGGCAGCAAGCTTCACGTCAGCGGGCATTCTCAGTTCCAGCAAGGAACCTTGGTCCTGGACGGCAACGTAGAACTGCGCGACGGCTATCCTGCAAGCATGTCATTGGCCATGGATCGCCTCGACCTCGACCCCTTAGTTAGCTCCTATCTTCGCGGGCGGATTACCGGGCACTCCGCCATGGCCGGCACGCTCGACATGCGTGGTCCGCTGCTCGAGCCACGACAGTGGACGCTTCACGGCAACTTGACTGACATTGCCCTCGATGTTGAGTATGTCAAGGTCCACAATCAAGATCCCGTGCGATTCACCTTTGCCGATCAGACGCTTCGCATCGAGCAGTTGCGTTTGGCAGGAGAGGGAACTGATCTCTCGGGCCATGGCTCGATGCAATTTTTCGGTTCCCACGAACTAGACCTTACCGCCAATGGCCGGATTGATCTCAAGCTCTTGAACAGTATCGAGCCCGACTTAAGTGCCGGCGGACTGATGACAGTCAACATGACCGTGGGCGGCACCGCCAGCGAGCCACTGCCGCAGGGGCGTCTTCAGTTAACCAACGGATCGGTCGCTTATGCGGAGCTGCCCAGCGGTCTTAGCGAAATGAAAGGCGCGTTAGTCTTTACCCGCGACCGCGTGCATATTGACAGCCTTACGGCGCGTACAGGAGGGGGCACGCTCGATCTCAAAGGTGATGCAACCTTTTACAACCGGCAAATCAATTTCGATGTGGCTGCAACCGGGAAAGGTGTGCGTCTGCGTCATCCCCCTGGGGTAAGTTCTACCGCGGATGCCGAATTGCACTGGGTGGGCACGGGAAACTCTTCAACTTTGTCGGGCGACATTACCGTCACCAAGCTGGCGATCACACCTGGATTCGATTTCAGCGCTTACTTGGAGCGCAGCCGCCAGCTTTCGTCCATTACGCCGGCCAATTCGCCACTGTATAGAGTCAAGCTCGACATACACGTCCAAACCACTCCTGAGTTGCAGATGAAAACGGCTGTCGCTCGTCTTTCCGGCGATGCCGACCTGCGTCTGCGCGGCTCTGTAGCCCGCCCGATAGTGCTGGGCCGGGCCGACATCCTGGAGGGCGAGGCCACTTTCAACGGCACGAAATTCCGCCTTGAGCGTGGCGACATTACCTTTGCCAACCCCGTCGCGATCGAGCCCCGTGTGGATCTTCAAGCCTCTACCCACGTTCGAAATTACGACCTCAACGTCACTGTGACGGGGACGCCGGCGCGTCTTACGGTGAACTACCGCTCCGAACCTCCATTGCCCCAGTCCGACATTATCGCGTTGCTTGCGCTGGGCCGCACTCGCCAGGAATCAGAGCAACTGCAGCAAGAATCTGGTCAATCGCAGTTTTCCGGGGACGCTTCCTCACTGATTCTGAACCAGGCCTTGAATGCCACCGCTACCAGCCGCATGCAGCGCCTGTTTGGAGTCAGCCGCATCAAGATCGACCCGCAGGGACTCACCACCGAGACCAACCCTACGGGACGCGGACCGCAAGTCACCATTGAGCAGGAGTTCGCCAACAACCTCTCTCTCAGCTATAGCACCAATGTTTCGCAGAGTTCGCAGCAGATCATCCGGGGAGAGTACTATTTCACGCGCAATGTCTCAGTGGTCGGCACGCGAGACCAAAATGGCGTGGTCAGCTTCGATATGCGCATCCGTCGACGCAAGAAATAAGATGTTCTGAGTCGATAGTGTTCCAGCGCAATACTCCGCCCATAATCATCAGGCCATGAATTCTCAAGCTGAATTCGACTCGCTGGCTCTTGCTCGGCGGCAAATGGTCGAATTCCAACTTCGCGCGCGTGGCGTGCGCGACGAGCGCGTGCTCGATGCCATGCTTCGTGTGCCGCGCCATGAATTTGTCGAACCTGGCTTTCACGACCAAGCTTACGAAGACCATCCAATTCCCATCGGACAGGATCAGACGATCTCACAGCCTTACATTGTTGCTCTCATGCTGGAAGCATTGAGGCTTATTCCCGGCGACAAGGTTTTGGAAGTCGGAACGGGATCCGGCTACGTGACCGCCCTGCTTGCCGAACTGACGGCACAGGTGTTTTCGGTTGAGCGTCATGCTGCTCTTGCGGCGAAGGCGAGAGAAGTTCTCGCTAGCCTGGGCTATACCCGCGTGAAGATTATGGAAGGGGACGGAAGTCAGGGGCTGCCGACGTTCGCGCCGTTCGATGCGATCATTGTTTCAGCAGCCGCGCCTGACCTGCCGCGCAATCTGCTTTCGCAACTCGGCGAAGACGGACGCATGATCATTCCTGTCGGCGCGGCCGAAAGCCAGCACCTTCAGCTCATCCGAATGCAAAACGGAGAGCCGCTCATCTCTCTCCGGGAGGCATGTCGCTTTGTTCCCCTGATCTCCGGCGAAGCGTTGTAGGAGAGTGACGCCGGCGGGCGAAATCGCTCGTCTAGCTGATGCTTACCATTCTGAGAATTGAGAACTGAAGTAAGAGCTGCATTACAATCATCCCATGCACTTGCTCCGCCATATGCGAATCATCTTGGAGATGATCAAGTGGGAGCACTCCGTCTTTGCCTTGCCCTTCGCTTTATGCGGCGCTATGCTCGCGGCCGGCGGACTTCCCACGGCACATCAATTGGCCTGGATTGTGGTGGCTACGCTGGCGGCGCGCTCGGCCGCGATGGCATTCAATCGCCTCGCGGACGCATCCATTGACGCCGCTAACCCGCGTACTCGCACGCGTGCGCTACCGGCGGGGCAATTAACCCCTGCATTCGTAGCAGTCTTCGTGATTATTTCTTCGGCAGTCTTTGTCACCGCTGCTGCGCAACTGAACCGGTTGGCTCTTTGGCTCTCACCTCTCGCTTTAGCAGTCCTTCTTCTCTACTCCTATACGAAGCGCTTCACGCGCTGGTCTCATCTCGTGCTGGGATTTGCTCTAGGAATGGCGCCTGCCGCCGCGTGGATTGCCGTGCGCGGTTCGCTTGATCCCCGGATTTTGTCGCTCACGGCTGCCGTCACCTTCTGGGTGGCGGGCTTCGACGTCCTTTACGCATGCCAAGACTTTGACATCGATTATCAGACCGGGCTGCATTCCCTTCCGCGCTATCTAGGAATTCGCCGTTCGCTGTGGGTCGCGCGCGCCTTTCATGCCGTCATGTGGGCTTTGCTCATCGGCTTACTGCTGACCTTCGGCTTAGGCAAGTTGGCCATTGCTGGGGTTGTCGCCGTCGCGGGTTTGCTGGCTTATGAGCACTCGATGGTTTCCGCCAACGATCTTTCGAAACTGAACGCCGCTTTCTTCACCATGAATGGCGTTATCTCGGTAGTATTCTTTCTGTTCGTCGCCGGAGATTTGCTGTTGCGCCATTAGCCTCACGCGCGCGTTCGTGCCATAATCCAGGCATAAATCGGAGGTCATTATGTTTCGCGTCGTCATTGTGGTCTGTCTGCTGGCCTGTTTTGCTTGGACCCAACAATCTCCCGGGGTACCAGCATCTGCGCCAGCACCCGGAAGTCCGGCTGAGCTCGTCAAACAGGGCGAAAAACGCAATAGCGAAGGCAAGCAAGATGAAGCACTGGCGCTTTACAGCCAGGCCCTTGAACAATCCCCTAATTTGTATGAAGCCCATCTCGACGCAGGTGTTGCGCTCGATTTGAAGGGCGAATATCAAGAGGCGCGGAAGCATTTCGCCAAAGCTATTGAAGCCGCGCCGGCCGATGTTAAGGCGCAGGCGCTCCGCGCCATGGCCATGTCTTATGCTTTTGAAGGAAACGCGAAAGAGGCTGAGAAATTTGAGCAGCAAGTCTTCCTTGCGCGTCTCGCCAGTCGCGACTTCACCGGCGCGGCAGGAATCGCCAATGAACTCGCTCGCATTTATCTCGAATCAGGTGATACCGAGAATGCCTACAAGTGGTACAAAGCGGGCTACGAAGCAGCGCTCCAGAAGCCAGGCCTGAGTGAAGCCGAAAAGAATCTGTGGATTTTCCGATGGGAGAACGCCCAGGCCCGCATCGCTGCCCGGCGTGCTCACCACGATGAAGCTCAAAAACACGTGGTTGCCGCTAAAGCCGCCCTCGATAAAGCTAACAATCCTGAGCAGGCGGGCTTTTATCCTTATCTCGTCGGCTACGTTGCCTTCTACGCGGGAGACTACCCAACTGCGATCGCCAATCTGCAAAAGGCCGACCAGAGCGATCCATTAATCCTTGCGCTGCTAGCGCAGGCCTACGAAAAGTCTGGCGACCAAGCGCGGGCTATGGACTATTACCACAAAGTTCTCGCCTCGAACGCACATAATCCGACTAATGCCTTCGCCCGCCCGTTGGCGAAGAAGAAGCTAGCGGGCGTCTGAGGGCCGAATGAAAAAGGGCCGCGCCCCTGCGCTGCCCTTCGCAACCCGTGTTTTCGGAGAGTTACTGGTTCACCCGCAGAAGCATGAAAGTGCCACTCTCCAGCTTCACATTATTTTTTTCCGAACTGACTACTGAGCCTTGGGACGCAGCGGTTGCGGTGGTCGCCAGCTTCAAGTCCCGTAGTCCAACCACTCCCTCTGTTTTCCCGGTGATGGGTTCGTGCGCACTCGCTGCGCTTGAATCGTCAGTCGGAGTATTGCTGCCCGTGGAAGCGTTGCGCGCTGGAGGCGGTGTACCGCCCATTCTCGGTGCACGTCCGCTGTTCGAAGACGCTCCGCTTCCGCTAGCGCTGGGGGCTGCCGTCGATTGGTCGTTGCCATTGTTGGCATTGCCTGAGTTCGAGCCCTGCGGTGCAATGATGGCTTGGATCGACATCGGCATCTCGATCTCGCCGCTCTTCATGACGGCGCGGTCAAATATGATTCCGACCTGCGAGTCTTTCTGCTCCTTGCTCCGGGTCTGGGCTTCGGTTACGTGGCCGACGACCTTTGTGTCCTTGGGGACAACTATCTCGCCGCTATTTGTTTTGAGATCCATGGTTACCTTGGCTACCACTTCATCGCCGGTTTTGACCTTCTTGGCATCGATGCTCTTAGTCAGTTCGACTGGAATCACGGTGCCGGGTGCGATCCGGGAGGCGGAAGCGGATTGGGGTGAATTACCACTCGGCGATTTTGGATTTTGCTGTGCCGCGAGATGTCCAGGCTGAGGAGTTTGCTGAGGTGCTTGCGGAGTTGGTTCCGCGGGTTGGCCGTTCGGCTGCGTTGATGGCGTGGTGGTCGCGGGAGCCTGCTGCTCCCGGGGGGTGGAATTGTTACTTGGAGGTGAAGTCGGTTGCTGTGCCAGCGAGACGCCCCACAGAACGGCCACTGCGAAAGGCGAAACAAAAATTCTTTTCATTGAAGTCGCTCCTTCATGTTTGGATGTCCGACGATGTGGCGCGAGAAAAGGCGAAAGTGCAAACGGACCTTAGCTTAACAAGTAGATGCCAATTGGGGGCCGGAGGTAGGCATCAATTCTGATGGCAGCCAAGGAAAAGTCGCGGTCCCTTCGCGCCGAGAATCAGATGAGTGGATCAATCTAAGCGATGGCCGCCGAGACCGTCGGGACTCACTTATCCATAATGCTAGACGTCTTGAAGTCGAAAACTTGACTCATTTACATCAAGTTTTCGACTTCAAGACGTCTAGTGTGCCGGTGCCGTCTGCGGACTGCCCTGCGGCGCCGTAGCCTTAGGCGCAAAGTTTACTTTCGGGGCTTCGCGTGATCCTTCCGTTGCGGTGAAGTAGGCTTCGTTCGGCTTGAATCCCGCTATCTTGGCGAAAAAGCTGTTGGGGAACTGCTGAACATAGGTGTTGTAGTCCTGCAACGCGTCGTTGTAGCGCTTGCGTTCGACCGCGATGCGATTCTCGGTCCCCGCAAGTTCATCTTGCAGGCGCAGGAAATTTTCATTGGACTTCAGTTGCGGATAGTTTTCAACGATCAAGAGCAGGCGGCCGAGTGCTCCGTCGAGTTGCTGATTTGCAGCGATCTTTTCCTGCGGCGTGCCCGCCGAAAGCAATGTGGATCGAGCTTTAGCGATGTCGCCGAACACGGTTTGCTCCTGCTGCGCATAACCCTTCACCGTCTCCACGAGATTGGGGATCAAGTCTGCGCGCCGCTGCAACACGATATCTACTTGCGACCAGGCTGCCTTGACGCCTTCATTCTTGCTGACTAGTGTGTTCTTGACTGTGACGTACTGCCCGAAAACGATCAGTACAATTATCACTAGCACGGCAATCGCAATTAACGCTTTGGTCATACGATTCTCCTGAGACCAGCCTGTAAACAACGGTGCAGGGTGACTATGATTAGCGCCTTGAGCCCGGATGCAGCATTCTATCAACAGCGGTCATTACCTGTTCCACCGCCGCCAGGTAGCGGGAAAATACATCTTTCACGTCGAGCTTCTTGCGGTTCGCTTTGCGCTCTCTTACGTCCAGCACATCAAGGACTCCCGACGGATCGAACTTTATTTGTTGGGACAAGGCGTGTACGGCCTCTCGCTTCCGGTGTGGGGCGGGCTGGTCCAACACCATGAGCGCGTGCCGAAAAAGCGTCACGAAAGACGACAACGAACGGGTCAACAATTCCCACATGCGCGAATCATTGCCGGAGGCGAGAAGGAGATGTCGGCGAAGTAACGCCAGTTTCTCGCGAAGCTCGTATTCCACTTGCACGCGATGCAGATTCGCGGGAATCTCGAAACCCTGAAGCACATCTTCACCGAAAAGAACGCGATGATGTTGCTGCATGTCGATCAGTTCGATGGAAAAGACATCGATGGAGCGTTCCACCTCATGGCGCGTCATGAACAGCGGAGGCGGTTGCTTCTGGCGATCCCACCACTGCACTGCAGACGCTACCGCCTGAAGCGCCGCGAATGAGCTGTCGCGAACGACGCAAAATAAATTCACATTGGAGAACTCTGGATGAAAGTCTTCGGTAGCCGCCGATCCGAACAGGATCACGCTCTCCAGGTTTGCGCCCGCGGCTTCGCGCAGCCGGGTCACAAATTCATTGAGCTTGTCTTCAGGAACTGCATTTTCAGGAGCCATTGCGTCCTCACTTGCTACCAGCTGCTGCTTGCACCACCACCGCCCGAACTCCCGCCACCGAAACCGCCAAAACCGCTGCCCCCGAAGCCGCCCCCGCCACCGAATCCACCTCCGCCCCAGCCCCCGCCGCCATAGCCACCACCTCGGCCTCCGCCAAAGATGCTGGAGAAAAGCATCCAGAACAAAAGGGTCCGAAGCGGAGTCAACAGGACGACTAGTATGACTATGATAACGAGAACGATTCCGGCTACCGAGATTCCTCCCGCGGGCTGCTCCTGCGGTCCGGTTGGAGATGGCGCGAGTTGCGGGGTACTGAGCTGAACACCAGCGTCCTTCGCAATAACGTCGGCGGCGCGTGATGCAACTAAGAGCAGCGCCTGGCTGTAGTTGCCGCTTCGCATGAACGGGATGGCTTCCCGTTGGAAACTGCCGACCTTTCCATCAGGCAGAATCGGCTCCAGTCCGTATCCCACCTCAATTCGCGCCTTCCGGTCGTCGATAGCATAGAGGATCAAAACGCCGCGGTTCGAAGCTTTATCTCCGATCCCCCACTTCTTGAACAGATCGACCGCGTAGCTCTCGATGTCGGACCCATCAAGGGAATGTATGGTTACAACCGCGATCTGAGCGCGTGCTTTCTGATCAATTTGCCGGCAGATCTCTTCCATCTGTGCGACAGCTTTTGGCTCGAGCACATGGGCGAAGTCGTCAACGTATCCGGTTGGTTTTAGCTGTGCAATCGGCTCGGCGCGCACACACATTGCGACGCTAGCCAGAACGAACGTCAGCAGCATCGGTTTTGCCCATGGCTTCATCGCTGTTCCGATCTTACAAGACGGACACGAACACCAAGCGAAACTGGAGATGCGAACAGAATTCCCAACACGAACAGTGCCAACCGTGGACAAGCCAATCGCATCAGAGTTGCATGCCTTCCCAGTTTCACGCCCGCCTGATGATACTCAGTTTGGCCCTCGCAGCTTGTGCGGCCTGCGCTCCCAACCAAAGTTCTGACCAATTGAAGGAGAAAACCGCCGAGACCACTGCCACTCTCAAGCGGGATACGAAGGCTATTGCGGAAGGGGTCAAAGAGGGGCTGAGCCGGAAAGAGTCCGTGAACCTGAACAAGGCGTCGAAATCCGATTTGCAGGGCTTGCCTGGAGTCACGCCGCAAAAGGCGGACCGAATCATCGCCGAGCGGCCTTACGCTAATACCCGTCAACTGGTGACGCGGCACGTGTTGTCCGAAGACGAATATGCTCAGGTGAAAGATCGCGTGATAGTCACCCATCCCCTCTAATCAAGGCCCTTCCTGTGACATATCGCGCGACCCTGCGATATCATCAGGGAGATGTCTGCTCAGCATGCCTTTCAAACCGATGATGCTCGGCTCGCGCCGATTTGCCACAAAGTGCTCGTCGGGGAACGTCTTAATGCACACGACGGGTTGACGCTCTATCGCACCGGAGACATCCTGGCGGTGGGCTGGATGGCCAACTGCGTTCGCGAACGCATGCACGGCGACAAGACTTATTTCAACGTCAACCGCCACATCAACCCGACGAACGTGTGCGTTGCCGCTTGCCGACTCTGCGCATTCGGCCGCAAGAAGGATGCGCCCGGCGCCTACACCATGGCGCTTGAAGACGCTTTTGAGACCGCCGCATCGGGATACACCGAAGCTGTCACTGAATTTCACATTGTCGGGGGATTGCACCCTGATCTGCCCTTTCAATATTTTCTCGACCTCTGTTCGGGACTGAAGGAACGCTTTCCACAAGTACATCTCAAAGCTTTTACCATGGTTGAAGTGGCGTATCTGTCGAAGCGCGCGAAGCTTCCGATCCGCGAGACCTTAGAACAGCTCAAGGCCGCGGGAGTGGATTCGCTTCCCGGCGGGGGCGCAGAGATTTTTGCTGACCGCGTGCGTCACATCATTTGCGACCACAAGATTGACGGCGACCAATGGCTCGATACGGCCCGCATGGCCCACCAGATTGGTCTGAAGTCGAACGCGACGATGCTTTACGGCCATGTCGAAAATGACGAAGACCGCTTGGATCACCTGCTTAAGTTGCGAGCGTTACAGGACGAGACCCAGGGTTTTCAGACATTTATCCCGTTGGCCTTCCATCCCGACAACACGCCGCTGCAGCACCTGCCCAAAACCACAGGCATGCTGGACATCAAGCAGATCGCGGTCAGCCGCCTGGTGCTCGACAATTTCCCGCACATAAAATCCTACTGGCAGATGATGACTCCCAAGATCGCGCAGATTTCCCTGCGCTTCGGTGCCGACGACATGGATGGCACAGTGATCGAGGAAAAGATTTACCACGACGCCGGCGCTACGACGCCACAAGGAATGCGCCGCGAGGAACTGGAACGTCTGATCCGCGCCGCCGGCCGCATCCCCGTCGAGCGCGATACCCTGTATCGTCCCGTTACTCGCACCGAGACATCAGTCACGGTCGCGGTGTAGTTAGCCTAGTTTGACCTAGAGGTCTGCTCAGCCGTTGTCTTACGCAGCTCTTCCGCCTTCCCCTGCAATAAGTTCCGCAGCACTGCAACTTCTGCCGTGATTGCTGTGTGCAGCGCGGGATCCACGTCGGGAGCGAATAGGGGAGAGTGATTCGACGGCAGGCTCTCTCCCGCCGCCTTGGCCTGCGCATACTTGCCAGGGTCCGCTCCTCCCAGACTGAAATAAAAGCCCGGAACTCCCTGGGCGATAAAGTAAGAGAAGTCTTCCGAGGCCGTGATCGGTTCTTGAATGACCACATCATCTTTGCCCAACGCAGACTCGAGCGTGCCCCTGAGCCGCTGCGCCAGCGTGGGATCGTTATACACCGCGTCGGCGCCCTCATAACGTTCGATCAAAGGCTCGCGCGGCGCTCCGGCCGCGGCTGCCTCCGCCCTTACAATTCGCGTAATGGCAGCCAGCACTTGCTTTCGCACTTCCGCCTTATAGGTGCGCACCGTCAGTCCGAGTTCAGCCTGGTCCGGAATGATGTTGTTCTTGGTCCCGGCATGGATGTATCCGACCGTCACCACGGCCATCTCGCCCGGCTTCACTTCGCGGGAAGCAATGGTCTGCAACCCTAGGATCATCTTGGCCGCCATCACAATCGGATCGATCGCCGTATGGGGCGCAGCGCCGTGTCCACCCTTGCCGTAGACAGTGATCCGCAGCGAATCGGCATTGGTACTCATGATTCCCGGCGTAATACCCACGTTCCCCGCGGGCAGCAAGTTGACGACGTGCAGTGCGACCACCACGTCAGGCTTCGGGAAGCGCTTGAACAAGCCGGCATCAATCATGCTCTCGGCGCCGGAGATGGTTTCTTCGGCAGGCTGGCCGATCAGCATCAGCGTGCCGTGCCATGTCGGTTTGCTGTGAACCATGATCGCAGCCGTGCCGGTCAGCGATGCCATATGCAGATCGTGTCCGCAGGCGTGCATGACCGGAACGTCGCGTCCAGCGTCATCCTTGGTATGGATTTTGCTAGCATAGTTCAGACCCGTTTTTTCTTCGACCGGAAGCGCGTCCAGCTCTGTACGGAGCATGACGGTTGGCCCCGAGCCATTCCTCAGCATAGCCACGACCCCGGTACCGCCAACGTGTTCAGTGACGTCATAGCCGAGACTGCGTAGCTGGCTCGCCAGTTTCGCTGCCGTCTGCGTTTCATGCGATGAGAGCTCCGGATTCTCATGCAGGTCGAGATACAGCGCATGCGCCTGCGGATATACGGCTTCAACCTCTTTGGAAACTTCCGGGCCCTGTGCCGCAGCAGAAGCGGTCAGCACCGCAAAAAGAGCTATTGTGGCCGTTTTCATCGTGTCCGGATGATATCTACACTGCGCCTGGGCTGCAAACTTGTGATTCTTTTCGATCGCTGCGCGATTCGCATCCAATCGTGAAGTGGCAAGTTTTTTGAGGCATGGGCACAATCACTCGTACAGCAAAATTTCTCACTTGACAATGTTGTTCCAAAAGAGAAGAAGCAATTTGACGGGCTTCCAGATCCTGCTTGCCCCTTTCCCCGAGGGGTGTACAATTTTCTTGTCAAGCACTGGGTTGCGCTACTTCGTCCGCCGCGCGAGGTGCTAATGAATGTTCACGTCAGCTATCGGCTTCCTAAAACCCCCTCCATCGAAAAAGATGTCCAACATCAGATCGAAAAACTGCGTAAACGGCTGCAGGTCTTTCGTCCGGAATTGATCCATTTGAAAGGCCTGGTAGAAGAAAACTCCCCACGTGAAGGCGCCAGTGTGTCGCTGAATTTGCGTCTGCCATCTGGCCAGATGGCGGTGCAAGCCAAGGCTCCGACGGCCACCGCTGCGGTGAAGAGTGCATTCGATGACCTGCTACAACAGGTCAACCGGCATAAGGAAATATTGCGTTCGTCTCATAAGTGGTCGCGGCGTGGGGCAAGCGCGCGCCCAAGCCCGCAGCTTCCACAAGTGCCGTTCGAGCAAACCCTGGCCGCCGTGCATCCGCCGATGGTCTCCACCGAGGACATCCGGTCCTACGTCAATGTGAATCTTTCCCGCCTGGAGCGCTACGTCGAGCGCGAAATCTATTTCCGCGAAGCTTCTGATCTGGTCGCGGCCGACAGCATCAGCAAGGACGAAGTCATCGATGAGACCATCGCTGCCGCCCTCGGCGATAGTTACGAGAAGCCGGAGCGTCTGGCGCTCGAACCCTGGCTGTACGGATTAGCTTTGCGGGCGCTGGACGAACTGGTGCGTGCCGACCAGAAAAACGGCAATGGCAACGTGCATCTTGAGGACTCTGCCCGCAAGCCCAATGTTAGGGCCAGCGACGAGCCGGAGCTGCAATTTCACCAGCCCGATGAGTCTATTACTGAGGAAACCATCATCGCTGACGACCGCGTTGCGACCCCCGAACAAATTGCAGCGTCCGACGAGATGCTTCATTTGATCGCTTCAGCCTTGCGCGACATTGCGCGCGAACCCCGCGAAGCATTCATCCTGCATGCCATTGAGGGCTTCGGGATAGAAGAGATTGGCGCCATCACAGGCCTCTCGCCTGACCGCGTTCATGCCTCTATTTCTGCCGCACGGGAACATCTGCGCAAAGCGCCGGGCCTGGCCCGTTCTTTGAATGGCAGGCTCATTCCGAAAGGCGC
>QIAN01000064.1 GCA_003225005.1 Acidobacteriota bacterium
AACTACCAGCAAAGACTGCTCGACGGCTTCGGCGTGGGACGGTTTCTTTTCCTGCGGTTGGGAAGGCTGTACCCCCTCCATTTTGCAATGTGGGTCCTTTTCATTTCATGGGAACTACTGAAGGTTCTCCGGAGGATCCTTGTCCCGGGGCTCTCGTCGATGGCACTCTTCAGCATCCCCCAAGAAGCGCCGGATACGATTCTCGCCAATCTGCTGCTCATCCAAAGCCTCCATCTGTACGATTTCTTGACCTGGAACGTGGCGAGCTGGAGCATCAGTACGGAGTTTTACACGTATGTCGTCTTCGCTGCGTGTCTGGTCGGACTTCGCAAGCACGCCTGGGTCGCCTTGCCTTTCGCGATGATTGGAGGCCCGGTATTGATCGCGATGTTGAGCGAGCGCAACATGGGCACCGTTTACGACTGGGGGATTATCCGGTGCATCTACGGATTCGCCGCCGGGGCGATTTCGTGGAACGTCTATAGAAAATGGAATGGCGAGCTCAGGAAATGGCTCTCCGGAAGCATGGTCGAGTGGGGTGCGCTCGGGCTCGCTGTCGTGTTCGTAAGCGTAGCCGGCACCACCCTCCTGTCGATTGCGGCCCCCTATGTATTCGCGCTCGTCGTGCTCGTCTTCGCGTTTGAAGCAGGAACCGCGAGCGCGATCCTCAGACTGCGACCGCCGGTTTTCCTGGGGACCCTCTCGTATTCCATCTACATGACGCACGTCTTCGTTGCGAAAAGAATTTTCGATGCCGCCATTCAGGTGGAGAAACGATGGCATATCGACCCTTTTACGCACCGGCAGATCGATGGGGGAGATGTTGCGTTTTTGGGAACCCAGCTATGGCATGGCGATATGGCCTACGCGGCCTACTTGGTGATAATCATCGCCGTGTCCTATTTCACTTACCATCGGATCGAAAAGCCCGCGCGGGAATGGGTCAGAAAACGGGTTCGGAGACGACAGCAGCAAACAGGAACCTCGCGCAGCATCGTTAGCGCTTAAGCGGCACTCGGTTTTCTACAGCACTTTGGTCATGCTTTCGTCTTGAGCGTAAGCTTGTCGCGGTGGCGCCCCAAGCCTTGCGGGCGATTCGGCCCCAGGCGGCGCGTTTCGTGAGTAGCTCCCATCCGAGCACCTTCGCGCGCCGCAGCCCGGTGTAAATCCTGTACGCGACGGCCGCAGTGGGGGTGATCCGGACGAGCCACCAGAGGGCGGCCGCCGGCGACGCGCCTTGGCCGCGCCTCGCCTCTCCGAAGTAGCGCAGGGCCTCCTCGCGGTTTCCTTGCCCGAGGGCGGCCCGGCCGACGACGAGCTGCCTCGCCCGGCGAAGGGCGATGAGTTCGGGGTCCTCGCCTCGCTCTCCTCCGAACAGTTCCTCGAACTGGTGCAGCAGATCCCGCTCGAATTCGAACCGCGTCGGGCCGGTCGAGAGGTGTCCCTCGTTCAGCTTCGTGCCGTCGCGGGCGTACTCGTGTTTGATCGCCATGGGTAGCGGCAAGAAATTCGCCTTGAACCGGCGGCAGAGATTGGCCAGGTAGCTGTAGTCGGCGCCGATCCGGTAGCGCGGATCGAACAGGCCCACCGCTTCCCGGGCGCGGCGCGTCACCACGGTAGGCTGCAAGGCGAAGAGGAAGCCGAAGCGCATGTGCTCGAAAACGCGTCCCCGGTACAGACGCGCGTCGCGATAAGGAGTGCGGGCAACGATGTCCCCTCCCCACTCTCCGATCGGCTCTACGCTTGCGAACACCCTGAGGTAAGGGTCGCTCTCGCCCGCGGGCAGCCTCAGCAGCGAGGAACCCGCCCGCTCCGCGAGCGGCGGGTACCACTCGGTCAGTGCGCTGCGGAGGAAGTAGACGAGCCCACCGGAGCCCCCGTCCTCACAGAATTCCCCGGAGAGAAAATCTTCCCCGGGAAAGGCCCGGAAAAACGCGACGCTGAGCTCCAGATGGTGCGGCAGCCATTCGTCGTCGGAGTCGAGGAATGCGATGTACTGGCCGCGCGCTCGGAGCATGCCGGTGTTCCGCGCCGCGTTCACGCCCTGGTTCTTCTGGCGGATCAGAACGAGACGGGGATCCGAGCCTTCGATCAGCGCCGCCGTGTCGTCGGTGGAACCATCGTCCACCACGATCAGCTCCCAATCCTCGAAAGTCTGCCGCTGCACGCTTGCGATCGCGGCCTGGATCGTTTCCCTGCGGTTGTAGGTCGGGACGATCACGGAGACGAGGCTCATGACAGGGGACCCCTGGATTGCAACTTTACCTGCGAAGCACTATCCCGTCCTTGGCTTCGAGGGTCACTTGCGCGATCGCTGCGCCATTGTTGACCGCGCGATCTTGGTTCCCGGCGAGCCTGCGAAGGCCGGGCTCGAGCTTGACGGTCTTCGCGGAGGTCGTGGGATTTACAAGCACGACGCCGTACTGAAAATCCCGGCGCCATACCCCTTGGCTCCACGCGGTGGCCGGCGGCCTCGAAAGCGCACTCCCGAGCTTGTGGTCGTACTCGTCGAACCACGGAACACTGCTGTACTCCCGGGATTTGTCCGTGAACGAGAAATAGCCGTCGTCGAGGAGACAAGACGCATACGCGTATCGGAAGAAGCGATAGTCCGTGGGGCTGCCCTGGACGTTGAAGCCGACGATCCTGGGCGGCTTGGTGTTCTGCAATACCGATCTATAACGCTCCATCATCTTGCCCCATCCGGCCCGCGTCTCTAGTGACCAGCTCCAACCCATCAGCGATTCCAAAAACCCTCCATCGAGTTGACCGCGCCACTGCGCGTTGGCAAGGTCGTTGTCGGTGTTGCCGATCAGGAGCCGATTGGGGGCGAGTTCGCGCAGGCGGTTCCACTCGGCGAGGTGGCCCGCGTAGTGGGCGGCGAGAATGCCCGGGTCATTGCGATCGTCGTCCTTGCCATCGAGATTCCAGTCCGCGGTCACGTGGGGCGCCCCCACGTCGTCGAGGTACACGATGTCGAACTCCGGGATGTCGCGGAAAAAGACTGAGTGCTCGCGTTCCGCGAGCCACTGAGGCCAGCGTTCGCCCCTGGCGTCCGCTTGTGGCCAGGTCGTGAGATTGACCTCCCACGTGCTGTACTGAGAAAGCCACTGGACCTTTCGCCCGGCGGCGTTGAGCAGCCACCACTTGCCTGCGTAGAGCTTGTCGCGCTTGTCTTGATCCGCCGCGTTGTTGGGATCGTCATAGGCCACGCTTAGGATCGTGTACTGCCCGACGAGAATCTTCGGATTCAGCGCCTTGATCGCCTTGACAACCTTCTGCATCGCAAGGTTTGCAGTCGGGGCATATCCGTCGGGCCGCCACCCCCGATAGAAGCCGAGAATCACCACGTCCATCCGCGCCAGGTCTTTCTGGTAGTCGGCGTCCTGGTAATTCTTCGCGCCGATGTTCATGCCCATCAGCCGGGGGAAGCTTGCGCTCGCCAGTTCATCTCCTTTCGCGACCTGGCTTCCTGTTCCGAGCGCAACCAACGCGCACAGCAAGAAGGTTTTGAACGCGTGCCGTGGATGTTGCTTTGCCAATGGCAACGTTGGTTGACCCACAGTCGGTCACAGTCCCAGGATCGGGGGCAGGGGGGGCACGACCACCGTTTGGCCGCGGTTCGCCTCGAAGTGCAGCGGCAACTTGCCGTAGTTTTGCCTCAGGCGAACGTCTGTCGCAGCGGCTGCGGGCAATGCGAAGGCCGCGAGGAATGTGAACACGAGCACGCTGTGAAACGGGATCAAAGTGTGCTGGGACATGGCTCTCTCTTCTCTCTCGATAGACCAGCGACGGGATGGTGCCGGGCACCTCTCTCCTTGGCGGGCGCGCAGCGCTCGAGAATTGCCCTTAAAGTGCCGGAAATTTATGACGTGCCGCTACCGTGCGCAAGCCTTGCATGTGGGTCATCCGGCGCAGCCGCTGTAAGTTTTCCGCAGCTCTTCCGGTCCGCGCCGGCCGGCGCAAGTGAACGACCCTCAGCTCTGTCTCTTTGCCGCCTCCGTGGAACCCTGCGCAACTCCCGAACCGACTGGTGCCGAGGCTGTCTTTCCATAGCGCGCAACTTTTCGCAGCAGCTTCGAAAGGTTCGATCTCGCGAGGCTCGCGTAGAGAAAAAGAGTCGGGAGCGGATCTCTCCACGACCAGGTGAGCTGATAGTCCGCACGGCAAAATGAGACGATCATCCTGGTGATCCGCGAGGCGATCTTCCCCGTGCGCTGGTCGGTCAGCGCGGCGAGATCACCCAGGACCCAATAGCACCTTTTTCCCGCAGCATAGTGTTGCGGTGGGCGGGGGACCGTGCTTCCCGCATCTTGGAGCCCGTCGGCGCACTGGACGGCAAGCATCGCGAAATCGAGACCGCAGCGATAGGCGAGCTCCCACGGCATGCCTAGGCGTGGGTTCAACTCGAGAAAGAACGGCCGGCGGTTCTCAACGAGAAATTGGACGAGCCCGACGCCCGAATACCCGGTCGCTCTCGCGAGTGCTTCGCAATGGCGACGGAGTTCCG
>QIAN01000413.1 GCA_003225005.1 Acidobacteriota bacterium
TTTCCCCTTGCCTTCTTCGGGCGCTGCGACATAGCCGAGGAAGTATCCACTCTCCCAACGGCGCGCCGGGCTCTCCGGGGCAAGGGCCGCAAGCATGGCGCGAAACTCCGTAATCCTTGGATAGCCGTTGATCGGGTACATCGGGCCGCGTGGGCCAGGGAAACTCAAGAGCAGGTAAATATCGTTGCTCTCTCCCCGATTGAACGAGAGCGTGAAGTCACCCTCTTTAATGGATGGAATCGGCGGCTGATAGAAGGAATCCTGGCTCGTGGACTCCGCGCGGAGCGACTCTTGCGTGAGGCAGTAGTGACCGCGCGCGGCCAGCCGCCACATAACTGGGAAGAATGGCCGGAGTGCCCGGTTCACAGCGTCAGCCGCTGGGAGCTTTTCGTCCTCCAGCAGGATTAGCAGATTGCGTCCCGCCAGAAACGTGTCCCACTTTACTGCCGGATCGCTGAGCCGCTTACGGGTCTCGGCTACTGTCCGGCGAACAGTGTCGGAAGTCGCACGCTCCGAATCGTCTACTCCTTTCGCCTTCGTAGGACGGAACTCGGACGGCAGATTGTTGACGTAGTACGAGTCCCGCAATGAAGCGCGTTCCGTCCGAAGTTCATACACTGCAAGGAACGCGTCGAGCACGACGATGAGCGACTCGTTGGAGACAGGATTGGGCGTCCTTTCGGTATAGGCTTCGAGCCCCTTCTGCACGAAGTGTGCCAGCAGTATCCACTCGGCTCGCGACAGAATATGCTGCGCTTCCCCCTTCCTGCGAATCTCGAGAAGTGTCTCTGTCGGTTTGGCCAGCAAGTCCGCAACTTCAAAGCGGTCCTCGCGGGCCGATTCAAGAAGCTGCTTGGCGACCTCCGATGTCGAAACGCTGTCGCCTTTTTTCGAGGACAGGAGCTGCTTGGCACGCTCCAAGCGTGCATACAGAGCATCGCTGATGCGAAGGGACAGAGTTTGCCCCTGTGAGGGCTTCTCGGGCTTTTGCGGTTTCTCCGGCATCCGGGATACCTCCCTTTCCACTGGTAAGACGCAACGTTTTTCATAATAGTTGCATCTTTACAGAATGTGTGCAAACATTCTATGATATTGCACTTAGGGTGTCAAGTCAAAAATGACCACCGGAATCCCAGGGAACGGAGCCAATGAAACACCGCACCACCCAACTCGGCGTGCGCAAGAACCCAGACTCGCCAAGAGTGCATGGCTTGCGCCTCACGGTAAATCGATCATTTGCACAATCACTGAGAGAGTTCGAAAACGCGCACAGCCAAGCCGAGGAACCATCTCCTCCCATGAGTCACACGGCTGGGAACGCCACAGTTGGGAGAGAGGGAGAAGCGGCGCAATTACTGACAGTAGCGGAAGTAGCTGCTCTTCTGCGCGTCCCCGTCTCTTGGGTCTACGGACGCACTCGAAACCGAACTTTAGAGCGATTGCCGGGCTACCGACTTGGGAAGTATTGGCGGTTCCGCGAGGACGAAATCCTCGCTTGGGTTAAATGTCAGCGCGGAGGTCACCATGCCGCTTGACTCCAGAGGTACACTCAAAGCTGACATAGGAAAAGGCAGACGAGCCAACCTCAGAATAGAGAGGAGAAAAATGGCTCGTTGCCAGTATCAGAATGGTTGTCTTTTTGTCCGCGGTAAGCGAAGGAAAATGTGGGTTGCGCGGTGGAGGGAAGACGTGGTCCTCGCTGATGGATCGACCAACCGAGTAATGCGTTCGGTTGTGCTCGGGCCTGTAAGCGAGATCGCAGGCCGCCGTGAAGCTCGCAGATTACTGGACGCTCGCCTCAACCCCATCAATCAAGGGCAGTACCGCCCGGAAGCCACGATGTTATTCTCGAAGTTTGCTAGAGACTGCTTCGAGCCGGGATTATTGCCGACACTCAAGTTTGCTACGCAAAAGATATACTCATTCCTCTTGCGGAAGCACTTGACCCCACGGTTTGGTGACTATCGCCTTTGCGACATATCCAGAGCTGAAATCCAGCAGTACCTTCTGGAGAAACTCAAGCAAGGATTCGCATGGGAGACCACCAACCATCTGAGTTGGAATTACCTGACGGACAATGTCGTTCGTGGCGTCAAGATGCCTGAGCGCTCATTGAAGCGTCCCCATCAGTTTCTCAATGCGGATGAAGTGAAACGACTCATTGCAGCCTGTACTGAGCCGACTCGCAGCATCGTAGTGGTTGCAACCATGACCGGACTGCGGATTGGTGAGATCCTCGCGCTGCGCTGGGGACGCATAAGCTTCATCGGAGAGACACTGGTAGTCGCGGAAACTTGCTTCATGGGACGCTTCGGTACGCCCAAAACTCGTGCAAGCAGGCGAGAAATTCCGCTCTCACCTGCAGTCGTGGAGACGTTAAAGGCTCACTACTCTCGCTCGGCAGATCGTTCTCCTGAGGCACTGGTTTTTGCCACTCGGCACGGTGGTCCTTTGGTGTCGAACAATCTGCGGAAGAGGGGGCTGCAATCCGCGTGCAAACGCGCAGGACTGCCAAGAATCAATTGGCACGCTCTTCGCCATACACACGGCACGCTGTTGCACGTCCAGGGAACAC
>QIAN01000414.1 GCA_003225005.1 Acidobacteriota bacterium
TGGAACATAGACCCGCCTGTTCCCCGCACTTCAAACACCAGTCGGCACATCCGAAAGTAACCAAAATCCGGCGCCCACAAGTGCTTTGGTTTCAGCGGGAATGTCTTAGCCGGGCATTGGCAAGGCATAATATCACACCGCATTCCCGTCAAAACGTGCCATTTTTTGTCAGGCCGCAAGCTTAACGCTCAAGCAATCGACGAGCCTGTCCCTGGAGGTTGTACGGGTCCGGAATTTCGGCAATTTTCTCAGGGATCGCTTCCCTTCTCGACCTGAGAATCATTACACTGCCAGCTTATGACCCTTCCAACCCAGCCCAATGTCAAACTGGCAAATTCTTCTGACTACCGCGAAGGCTACGCCAACAGCGTGCAGATGCGTGTGAACATCTGGGACTTTTTCCTGGTCTTCGGCACCCTGCAGCAACAAAGCGAAACGCAAGTGGAGATTCGAAATTTTCAGGGGATCTATCTGAGTCCGCAGCAGGCCAAGGCATTGCTCGGACTGTTGCAGCAGAACGTCGCGGGCTACGAAAATGCTTTCGGCGAGATCAAGTTGGATCCGCGGATGGCGCCGGGTGGGCCAGTGCACTAAGTTCATCGGCCAATCGTGCAGCCGGATGGTTAAGCACCTGCTGTAATGTAGATAGCCTTTCGGTCGGCGATGCGGATGTCCGGAAGGAGTCCATCGGGGGGCGATTAGAATGGCAGGCTGATGCGATCGCCTACACTTCGGCCGGCCCTGGCATTCGCCGCTATTTTCGTTTTCATCTTTTTGCTTCATGCGCCTCTCGTTCAGTTGCCCTACTTCTGGGACGAAGCTGGATACTATGTGCCGGCCGCCCGCGACATTCTCCTCACCGGTAGTTTGATTCCGCACTCGACGCTTTCCAATGCGCACCCACCGCTGGTGCTGGCCTGGCTGGCGCTCTGGTGGAAAGTCATTCTGTACAAGCCGCTGGTGACGAGGGCGGCGATGTTGTTGCTGACGGCATTCTCTCTGCTCGGCCTTTTTCGTTTAGCCGAGCACGTGACGAACACACAAGTGGCGATTGCGGCGACCCTATGTACAGCGCTGTATCCGGTATTTTTCGCCCAAAGCTCTCTGGCACAAGTGGATCTTGTAGCGGCTGGACTTATATTTTGGGGCCTTAGAGCCTATTTTGAAGATCGTAGATTGGCCGCGGCAATATGGTTCACGCTGGCTGCTCTGGCGAAGGAAACTGCGATCCTCGCGCCACTGGCGCTTGTGGCTTTCGAGATTCTTGGTCTTCTGTTCGGGGGCAGGGTCCGAGTACGCCGCTTGTGGCTGGATGAGACCTTCGATTACGAATCTGCGTTCCGCGGCTCAAACTGGATTGCAGCACTGCTGATGCCGCTGCTGCCGCTGACACTCTGGTACGCGTACCACTACGCACGGACTGGGTACATATTTGGCAACCCGGAGTTCTTCCGCTACAACGTCGGAGCCACCCTTAATTCCAACCGATTCTTGCTGGCCCTGGCGATGCGCGTGTGGCAAGCATTCGGCTATATGCATCTCTGGATGCTGACCCTGGCCATGGTGCTCGCCATGTTTCTGCCGCCGCAATCAGATTCGGGCGCGGAACGTCCGCGCATTGCTATTCACGTGCAGATGGTGTTCCTCGTCATCATAGCCGCCTACGTGGTGGCGATGGCTCTCATCGGGGGCGCGGTGCTGGCGCGCTATATGTTGCCGGCGGTACCTCTGGTCATCGTGCTCGCGGTCTCCACCCTGTGGCGGCGGCTGAGTTTTTGGCCGGCGGCAGTGGCCTTTGTCGCATTCGCGTTCGTTGCAGCGTGGTTCTTTAATCCTCCGTACGGTTTTTCTCCGGAAGACAATCTCGCCTATCACGATTACGTCCTTCTGCATGAGAGTGGCGCGCATTTCCTGGAGGCGCGCTATCCCTCGGCACGCGTGCTCACGGCCTGGCCTGCTTCGGATGAATTGACGCGGCCGTGGCTGGGCTACATCACACGGCCGCTCGAGGTCGTGCGCGTCGAGGATTTCTCTCTCGCCGAAGTGATCTCGGCGGCCGAATTGCGTGCGAGCTTTGAAGTGGCCGTGATCTTCTCCACCAAGTACGAGCCTGCACCTTCGTTGTTTGATCGTTGGAAGAGTTGGGTGGATTTGAAAACCCGGTTTTTCGGCTTTCATCACGATATGCCACCGTCAGCGGTGGCACAGATTCTGGGCGGTAAGGTCGTGTTTTCAGAATCGCGCAAAGGTCAGTGGATCGCCGTGATTGAGATAGAGCGGGTAGAGGAGGCGGCGAGCTCGGCTTCAGGCTTCAGGCTCCAGGCTCCGGGGCTTCAGGCTGGCGGAGGGGTGCTGGTCGGTCGCGGGCAGCCACTGTCAGTTCGCCATTAGATGGCAGGAGTGGGTTTTGATCACCAGCCAGACGTCGCGTCCGGGGTGCAATTGGAGCGCGTCGCGAGCGGCGAGCGTCAGATGAACTTCCATCTTGACGCCGCAATTGATGCGGGCGCGGACGATTACGTCACGTTGTTCGAGGGAAACAAGTCGTCCCGCAATGATGTTGCGCGCGCTCAACCCCACGGGCGGAACGACGGCTAGAAGAATATCCCCGGCGCGGATTCCGACGCGCAACTGCGTGCCCACCTCGGCCCGCACCAATGGAGTCTCCAGTTCGAGCTTGGCGTGTTGCAGGCTGTCGGTTCCGCTTGTTGCCAGGCGGCAGGTCATCGTCCCTCGCTCGGCGTGCAGCGCTTCGACACGAGCGTCAAAAATGTTCTCAAACCCCGCGAGTTGCGCCACCGTCTCGTGCTGCGGTGCGCTTAGGACCTCGTGCGGCGTGCCTTGCGCAATGATCTGCCCGTTATCCAGAACCAGAACGCGCTCGCCCAGCGCAAACACTTCTTCGCGGCTGTGCGTGACGTAGAGAATGGGGATCCTATGAGCCTGGTTCCACTGGCGTAGATCGTCGAGGATTCTTGATTTTGTGCCTGCATCGAGGGCGGCAAGCGGTTCATCGAGCAGTAGTACTGAGGGATCAGTTACGAGCGCTCGCGCCAAAGCCACGCGCTGACGTTCGCCGCCTGAGATTTCCGCCGGGCGCCGTTGACTCAGATGCGCAATGCGCAAGGCGTCGAGAACGGCCAGCGCACGCTGCCGGCGAGCCGTGCGCGACAAATGGGCCAGTCCGTAGGCAACGTTCTGCTTCGCGTTGAGATGCGGAAACAGTGCGAGGTCCTGAAAATCATAGCCAACCTGACGTTTGGCGACGGGCAGGTTGAGGCGCGCCTCGCCGTCGAAGAGAACGCGATTGTTGACCGCGATGCGTCCCGCATCGGGGAGTGCGAGGCCGGCGACGCAGTCGAGCAGCGTCGTCTTCCCGGCCCCGGACGGGCCAAACAGAATACTGAAACCGGGCTCAGCGGCAAAATCGACCTGGAGCGAGAATTCGTGCTCCGCAGACAGGAGACGCTTGCGAAAACGGGCTTGAAGAGTGCGATCAGTTATTTCCCGTCCCGGGTCGCCCGATTCGGAGGCGGGCAGCGGCGACGTTTCCGGCTTCGCGCTGGCGTCTTCGATAATTTGCGGGCGGCTCATCGAAATCCCAGTTTCAACTCCTAAAGATACCTCGGAAGCGCTGCGCCACCCAAAACCCATCTATCTCGCAGGCCCGATGATCCAGACTTTTCGATTCACGGCGTAGACGAACGAGAGGATGGCAAAGGCCAGCACCAGCAGAAGCAGCGCAGTCTCATTCGCGGCGGAGTAATTGGACGTCTGCACTTTGTCGTAAATGTCAATGGAAACCGTACGCGTGACGCCGGGGATGTTGCCTCCGACCATGAGCACCACGCCAAATTCTCCCATGGTGTGGGCGAAGCTCAAGGCAACGCCCGTGATCAACCCCGGAACGGAAAGGGGCAGCACCATGCGAGAAAACGTGCGGAACGGCGAAGCTCCGAGAGTGGCCGACGCCGCCATCAGTTTGCGGTCGACGGAAGAGAAGGAAGCCGCTAAAGGCTGCACCGCAAATGGCAGACTATAGAGGATCGAGCCGATCACCAAGCCGGCGAAGGTGAAAGCCAGCGTGTGGCCAGTGAGCGACTGCCACCAGCGTCCTAACGGGCTGCGCGAACCCAGCGCCAGGAGAACATAAAATCCGAGGACCGTTGGTGGCAGCACGATGGGCAAGGCGAGCGCCGCCTCGACCAGAAACTTCCAGCGCCAGCGCGAAAAAGCGATCCAGTACGCGATAGGGAGTCCCAACGCGAAGAGTATGGCCGAAACCACTGCCGCCAGTTCGAGCGTGAGCCAAAATGCCTGCCAATCGATAGACATGTGCCTCAACCAGTAAGGCTACTTCTTTTCGGGCGTCTCTGCCGACACAGTGAAGCCATACCGACTGAATACCTTTGCCGATTCCGGACTTTTAATGTACTCCACGAAAGCCGCAGCCTGTTTCTTGCGCCGTGACCGCGAAATAATCACTAAACCTTGGTCGAGCGGCGGATAAGCCTCGGCCGGAATCCGCCAGTATCTTCCCTTTCCCTGCATCGCAGGTGAAATGACGTGCGCCAAGGCAACGAAGCCAACCTGGGCGTTTCCCGATTCGACGAACTGCGCGGCCTGCGAGATATTCTCGCCCACTACCAGACGATCCGACACCTGATCGTACAACTGCACATGTTTCATCGCCGCCACGGCTGCGCGGCCGTACGGCGCGTGCTGCGGGTTTGCAATGGCAATCTTTTTTATCGCGGGATCGGACAACACGTTCATTCCTTTGTGCTCCACATCGAGAGGCGAATCGGCGGGAACCCATAGCGCCAGGCCTCCGACATCGTAACGGTAGAGGGACGAAGCCTCGGCTTGGCCCGCGTCGGCTAGTTGCCTGGGATAGTCCATGTCGGCGGAAAAGAACAGGTCGAAAGGCGCACCATTCTGAATCTGTTGCGCCAGTGCGCCGGAAGAGCCGAAGGAAAGCTTGACCGTGATCCCAGTTTGTTTTTTAAAGCTGGCAGCGATTTTCGTCAGCGCCGAGTTGAGATCGGCCGCGGCGGCCACGGTAACTTCACGTCCGGCGGTCGGTGCGCCTGAAGCCGAAAATCCTGGCGACGCGATCAAATTAAGGAAGCAAACTAGCAGTGCCCAACCAAGCTTTCGCATGCCAACGATTCCTCGAATAAATTCCTACATCATCAATAATAATGGTGACGAGAGATTGTACAGGTCTCGGCCGCAGTGAGTCGGTTACGGATTGAACCTTCGACCCCGATTGTGGCTTTTGTGGGATTGCGCGCGTTCTACCGGACCTATGGGTGCCCCTCTCATTTCCCAAGTGGTCCATTTCCAATCTAAACGTTTGGCGTTGACTCTCGTTAGCGCCGCTTTCGATACTGCCACAAGGTGAGCAGTCTGGCGCCGGCGTCTGTCGGTATGGTCCACGCTTTCCCCGGCATTCGTCCTTGTAATCCGGCTCAAGGGCAAGGACCCAAGCAGATCGCGCCGGGTGCTCCGATTCGTGACAAAGATGCTGACCACGTGCAAGAACGCAA
>QIAN01000415.1 GCA_003225005.1 Acidobacteriota bacterium
GCCGACGTTGGAGGATTGAGAGGCTGTTTGCTTGGCTACAAAACTTCCGCAGGCTGGTTGTCCGTTATGAACGATATGCTGAGAACTTTCTTGGGATGCTTTATCTTGGCTGCTGTGTAATCCTGCTGAGGTATTTGTGAGATGCCTTGTAGCCTTTTGATTTTCATTCGGCCCCGTACGCGCCATCGGGAGCATTCGGAATGGAACGGCTAAGGACCTGTCAAAATATCGCGTGCCGTAAGTCCTTTAAGGTTTCCAGCCCCGGAAAGATAGCAGACTACGTGGACCTGCCAGACGTGCAGGCCATCGCTTTTTGTCCCTACTGCGGTTCGCCTAATCGCGTCACCTGGCCCAAAGGCGTGACGTTCATTACGAGGCAGAACATCTAGGTGTGAGGAGTCTTCAGAGGAGGTACGCTCAGGACTAACGGGCAGCACCCAAGAACTTGTAGGCAGCCCTGACAATGAAATCACAATCAGGACGTAGGGCCAACATCGAACGATTTGCTTCAAGAACGACACTCTGAACCCTCCTAAAGATTGTTCGATTCAATCAACCATTCGAGCGGTTGTGTCTATTTAAGGTGCACCAAGAGAATCCAGTAACCCTACAGGATGTCCTGTATCGAACGAATCGGTTGACGTGTGGGAAACTAGACGCACTCTGGCCCGCTTCGTCTATGCTCAGGCGATTGGACGACCGGATTCGCGAACTGTCCGCCAAAGCTTTGCTGACCGAGGATTCTGCTCAATTAAACCAGATTCTCGAAGAACTCAGAGCCTCCCTCCGGGAGCACATCAAGCGAGTCAGGCACTCAGCAACCAACCCTCCCCTCCCACCTGAGAAGCGGGCGGCGACTGGTTAGGCTGCGGGTTTTTCTCTAGCAACCACTGCCTCAAGTAATCAAGGCGTGAAGCGCATTGTTGAGGGCACGGTTTTCGTCGCTCGACGGGTAGGTCAGTGTTTCTTCAGCTCTGTCGAGAATTGCACGGCGGGCCTCAGCAATTCTGCTCGGCACAGACATAATGGTCATAGCGGACGAGGTGGATTTGCAACTCATGCACGCCATGAACGCCTTCGGAACAAAAATAACTCAGCTCGAAGTCTAGGGGAAACCCTTCGCCTTGCCGTGCTTCGAGAGTCTCGTTCACAGACTACTCGGCTGGTAATATTTCTGATTCATCGTTCAATATTGCTCAGTTTTTTCTTGCCTTGGCCTAGCCTCTGTTCGTATGTATGAGTCAGGCGAGGAACTGCTTCACTCCGAAGAAATCCAGCGCCGATTCAAGAAGGTTTTCGGCAGGGAGATGACCCAAGCAGAACGCGATATTTTCTTTCTGCCGGTTGAGCCATCGTCTGCGCGGGAAGACAACGACTGAATCAAAACCACAGCACTCACCCTGAAGACAGATAAACTCCGTGCGTCGTACCACCTGTGATGCAACGACCGGGGAAGCGTGTGACATGCCTACTCACACGTATTCGGGCGAGCGGGTGCCATAGGTCGTAAGTGATAGATTCCGAACCCTGTCCAAAATTGACCAGCCTAGCCGAAGCACGTCGCGCGATTCACGATAGGGCCGAAGAAACACTGACGTATTCGTTACTCGCAGAACATCGTCTCCACAACAGCGCACTGCACGCTTTGCAGATACTTGAGGCAGTGGCTGCCAGAGAGAAACCCTCAGCATAGAGCGATTCTCCGAGGGACCTCTCTCGTAGCTCCCAGACAAAATAACCTCTTGCCTCCGTATCCTACTACGGGGTTTAGACTGTGTTCGCGGGTTGAATATGACACTCACCACCATCGGGCACCTAGCAAGGGAGCAAGGGAAGCTGGAATCAATTTAGAAACTGTGCGCTATTACGAACGTCAGGGTCTGCTGCCGAAACCACCACGTAGTGCATCTGGGTATCGCTTGTTTCCGGCAGAAGCCGCACGACGTATAAGGTGCATCGAGGTGATATCAATTGATATGAAAATCGTGGTCAACACAGGTCGTTAGAGGTCGTCGGAGGCAACGGACCCGAAGTTAAGAAAGTGCTTGAACCCCTCATAAATACAGGTTAGAATCGCTATCTGTAGATGTCACAGTGGGTTGCCGAAAACGGCCTCGATAGAATCCCACTCTCTCCGCCAACTTATTTATAATCAATAAGTTAGAGTGATTATAGGGCCGAATCACACCCACTCTCTGCACTGGTTTTCATCTTTAGAATGAGGGACATGCAGTTTCGCACGCTCAAACAAAGGTCCAATAAGGCTGAGAGCTGAAAGCGAGAAAGCAACTGATTCAGAATCAGTCGATTGGTCGACTAGCAAGGAAATTCACCAGACTAATCACGAAGATACGTCTCCTCCAGCGAAGTCCGTGAACGAAGGGAATCGCGCAGTTTTTTGCTCTGTACTCAGACCAACCTTTATAGTAGCGGCATGAGCCGCACACAATTCCACAAGATCTGGGTACAGCAGTGCCGGGCGACCCGCGGCATCAAAAGGCGATTTGGCGTCAAGAGCGCACTCGACTATCTGATCGGGGAGAAGCTCATGAACTTTGCTGATGCGGCAGAGCGGCATCCGGAATTTGCCGCCGAGCTTCCACGGTTTCAAGCCGCAGTGTGGAACATCTTCAAACCCTATGAGCTTGCTGGTTATTTGAGTAGCCTTAAGCCTTCGAGCAGAAAAAGGCTCCAAGAGCTTCTCTACGTTGACAGTTTTTCGAGGTCGCGCAGGGCAAGCTAGACTAAATCCGGTAGCTTCTCCCCGTGGAATCAGCGGACAATTCGCAAAGCCTGGTCCTCCCGCCTATTTTGAAATAATCCTGGAGCTCACAATGACTGGCGAAACCGCACGTGAAATCTCTACCAATCCCGAAGTGCTCAAGAGGCTCGCGAAGTACCTCGCGCAGCAATGTTTTCGCAATACCATCCTCGAGGATCTGCATGCCGGGATTACTCCCGACTCGCAGATCGGCGACTACACCGATGTGGTCGTCCGGTCGCCCTACGGGGAGATTTCCTGGCCAAACCTTTCGCGGCTGAGCGATGTTGTGAACAAGACGTACCACGCACTGATCGTCCTGTTCGACGACCGGCTCGGCGGCGAACTGATCAAGATCTTAGCTCAGCGAGATCTTCTGCCTCGTTGGAACGAGCCGAGCTTGACCACGACGGGCTGAGGCCGACGGACTTCTCGGCGCGAATCGGCGCAACGGACGGCAACCATGCGCGCTGCTCACCCACTCGCGAAGAACACTTTCGGGGAAACTGTTCGGATCGGTGCCGATTAGTGACAAATCGGCGTTGACCGCCAATATTTGGATTGGGCCCTGTGCGAGTACAATTTCAGGCAAGCAAGAGGAATCGAAGCCTTGAAGACCACCCTGGAAATGATTAACCGGATGCAGGGCGATGGCGTTATCGGAAAGTACGCGATTGGGGGGGCAGTTGGGGCGACATTCTATCTGGAGCCTTCGGCGACCGTTGACGTGGACATCTTCGCGATGCTCCCGAAAGCAGGGAGCAGCTCACTCCTCAGCCTCGCACCTATCTATGAATACCTGAAAGCCCATGGGTGCGATGCGGACGGCGAGCATGTGGTGATTGGTGAGTGGCCCGTCCAGTTCATGGCGCCGAGCGACGTCCTGGAGCGCGAAGCATTGGCGGAGGCCACGGAGACCGAAATCGAAGGCGTCAAGACTTGGGTGATGACAGCGGAGCACTTAGTTGCCATAGCCATTCGCACCGGACGCCCAAAGGATCATGCGAGGATCTTGCAGTTCCTGGAACAGGATGCTGTAGACACGGAGAAGCTTAATCGTGTTCTAGCAGGGCATGGACTGATAGCCAAGTGGCAGCAGTTCAAAAAGAAGTATCGAGCAGATACCAATGACTAGGCAGGAAAGACGAAAACGCCTTGCCGGGCTTAGCTTCTCCGAGAAAGTCAAGATCCTTGAGAAGCTTCGTCGCCGCAGCCTGGCTATCGCCGCAAGCGGATTGAGACGAAAGTCTGCGGGCGGCGTTCGGAATGCGGACCAGGACAGTCGCCCTGCCTAGTTCCCACCCTGCATCAAGGGGGGATCTGCAGACTTGTCATTTCATCGCAGGTGGCCTCTTCGGCCGGCAGACGTGGTGGATGGGCGGGAAAATGCGGCTACCCGTCGAGGAAATGAGTCCGTTGTTTTGGCGGCTCGCGATTCCAGCGATGAAGACGACGGTGCGCTAGGGTTACAAACAGGGGTATTCCGACGATGGCCCATTCCCAGAATTTCGGGACTAGAATGTCGCGAATTCAGTCTCATCAGGCTTGCTGCAATCACTCTGCAATCAGTTAACGCGCCTCGTCACGTACTTTCATGTACTTTGAGTGCAGTCCGTGCGTTGTATGTCGTTGAATATACGTTTTATGACGGATTCGAATCCCACTCTCTCCGCCATTACTTTTGTTATCTGGCACTTGCAGGCTGGTGATACCTATACTGATTCCGAGTTGAATCGGAGGTATCGTCCGTGGCCAATACGCAGTGCAAAGAAGTAAACCTTACCAAACGAGTCCAAACCAGCAAGGGCCTGCGCTACTGCCCCGTCGTCCTGTCTGCGAACGGTCGAGTCAAGCCCGATCTAGTCATCATCAACGGCCTGCAAGAACGACACCCAGAAGGCGCGTACTACCTTGAATGGCGTGAGAACGGCAGGCGAGTACGGCTGTCGGTGGGCAAAGACCCGGCCGACGCGAGTGCTCGACGCCAGCGCAAGGAATCCGAGTTAAATGCCGTGAACAACGGAGTCGCCGTCCTGGCCGAGAATGGCGACAACGGGCACCGCTCATTAGCAGCAGCAGTCACTGAGTACCTGGAAGAAACGATGCTCACAAAAAAGCCCAAGACTCTGGCCGCGTACACTACCGCTCTGACCTACTTCACTGAATCCTGCCCCAAGCTGTTTCTGGAAGACATTGAGCGTAAAGACTTGCTGAAATTCTGCGCGTTCCTGCGGGACGACAAAGAACAGGCGCCGCGTAGCTGCTGGAACAAGTTTGCCAACGTGATGTCCTTTCTCAAGGCGAACGGAATCGGTGGTCTGGTAGGAAAGAACGACTGGCCGCGATACACCGAAGAGGAACCTGAAATTTACGAGCTGGAAGAACTCGACAAGCTGCTTGCGGCTTGCGATGAGGGAGAGCGGCTTTGGTACGAGTTCTTCCTGATGACAGGAATGCGAGAGCAGGAAGTCATGTACACGAAACTTTGGGGGAGGTCCCTAATGCCCCACTACGAGTTCTTCTGTCACGCCTGCAAGAAAACATTCTCGAAGAGTTTGACCGTTGCCGAACATGAGAAGGAAAACATCGTCTGCCCGCACTGCCGTAGCAAGAATGTCGAGCAGGGCTGGTCTGCCTTCTCCGCCATCACTTCGAAGAAGAGCGCGTGAACACAGCTGCCGAGTTTCTCCAGGCGTCGCACCGTAACCGGGATTTTCGTCGCCGCCCTGCTCGTGTTTTTCGGGGCACTATTCAGCCCCAATCTCCAAGTCGCGGGCTTTGCCGCTAAACAGGCGGC
This sequence comes from Acidobacteriota bacterium, assembly GCA_003225005.1. GTDB lineage: Bacteria > Acidobacteriota > Terriglobia > Terriglobales > Acidobacteriaceae > Sulfotelmatobacter. The sequence continues at coordinate 5,559 of QIAN01000415.1, forward strand.
TATCGAGGCCGGCAGTGACGCTTCGTCGGCAAAGATCGCCATCAAAGAGTGGGCCCAACTCCCATACCCCCATGATCCGGCGCTGGCCCCCGATGGCGCGCTCTGGTATACCGGACAGGAATCGAATACGTTGGGGTCGCCCGGACCCTGTAACCGGCAAGGTGCGAGAGTTCCAGTTGAAGACACCCGACTCCGGCCCTCATGGCTTGGTGGCTGATCGCGCAGGCAACATCTGGTTTACGGCAAACTTCAAAGGCTACATCGGGAAGCTCGATCCGCGAACAGGCTAAGTCACCGAATACCCCTTGTCTGACAAGGGTGCGGACGACGAGCATACGCCCGTGTTCGAGCAGGAAGGACCTTTTTCAACTCCGACCCCATTCCGTCCGGCGGGGGCGTAGTCCGCAACATAGTTGCGACGCCAGATGGCAAGCTCTACCTCGCGTGTAGCAGCGAAAGCAAGATCGGTATTGCGGAAATACTTCACTAGCCCGGGGTAAGTAACTACTGGCTGCGCGAACAAACCCGGCTGCACCAAAAGCGGTCATTGACACTGGTCCCCCTGGGGCTTAGCCTCGAGATGTCTCCATTCGCCACCGCCAAAACTCAGTCGCACAACTCTTACCCAGCGGCCCAGCAACAGCCCTGACCTACGAGGACATTCGGGCAGTTGAAATTCATAAGAGCATACGCCCGTCTCCGATGACGGTTTCCGCCCGAATACATGGTGGTCAAGCAGCTGGTCGCAAGACCGACTCCACCCAAGTGAGACACCACCGCAGCCGGCTAGCTTCGACCGGTAGCGCGAGCGTCGCCTGTTCAGAACAAGCGCAAAAGGAGTGTTTCCATGTTTACACGAACTGTCGAAGTAACACCCAAATCGGGGAAAGCCCGAGAACTCGCCAGTACCATCAACGAAAAAGTGCTGCCGATTTTGAAGAAACAAGCCGGGTTCGTGGATGAGACCCTTCTGGTATCGGATACAGAACCGAATCAGATCTTGGCATTGAGCTTTTGGAACAGCAAGGAAGATGCCGAACGGTACCAGCGGGAGCAATATCCCGCCATCCATGAGATGGTACGGCACCTCCTAGAGGCAGAGCCCGTAATCCGGACCTTCAATGTCGATAGCTCAACCACGCACAGAATCGCTGCCGGGAAGGCCGCCTAAGAGGTCCTTCCCCATCCAGGTTTGAGGCACCATCGCAGAGCTTGTAAGGAGGTCGACCGATGAAAATGCTGTTTATGGTCACTCTCGCGCTCGCCGTCATTCTTAGCATGACGGCGTTTGCGCAGTATTCGTCCAAGGAGCCGGCGCAGAAAGATCAAGCTGCCCAAGCTCCGCTGAAGAGCGTCGACGGTACGGTCAAGGTAGACGGCGACAAGATCACCTTCGTTGCAGATAAAGACCAGAAGTCCTGGGCCGTCGAGAATCCTGAGGCGCTCAAGGGCCATGAAGGACACCATGTGCAGGTGAAAGCCCATGTCGACGTCGACAAGGGATCCATTCACATCATGGAAGTCAAGATGCTGAAAGGCGGCGAAACGAAAAAAGAGGAGATGAAAAAGTAAGGTTCTTTCGGCACCGTTTCGCACGCAGGGCGGCGACAAGCCGCCCTTTTTCTGCGGCCGAAGCACATCCGTATTTTCGTGGTTACGAATTAGGTCCTTTGATTTGTGGCCGCCTACCGTTCCCCACTCACCCCCTGGCTACATACGTGCGATTGATGAGGGTATTCGCAGCGTGCTTGCGAGAATCTGTGCGACTAGCAGTGTAACCGGCATTAGCGTGCACACACTCTCAGAGAAGCTTCCTGAGCCGAGCTAAGCTCTCGGGCACGCGGTTCTGCTCTTCCGAGGCGGCCGCATGCTGCAGCTCAGGGTGCGGAACACACCGACATCCGTGGGATTGTGTGCCGGCAGTGGTAACTTGGAGGAGACGAACAGCCTGAAAACGATACCATGACAGAGCGGTCCTGCCCAGGTGGCTCGCGTGGAACCGACAATCAAACGTAGTCTTTGGGTCTCTTTCGGCCTGGCACTGATGGCTTCCGTGGCAGCCTACTTCCTGGCCTTTTTCCTGTTCACGATCCACGAGGAAATAGGCATCTCGACCGACGCAGCATTGCCCATCGCCGGTTGCACTTTTCCCATCGTGTTTCTGGGTAGCCTCATCGGCTATCTGGTCAAGAAAGTGGGTGGGCGCAGCCGGTGACGGCGCTAAAGTTCGAGCGATGGAACGCCAGCCCCAGTGACCCTGGCTGTCGTTCCGACTCGTCAACCTCTGGCGCCGCGCATGGAACGGCAAAGTCTCACTAACCAGGTTTTTTCGAGATCGCATCACAACTGGCGGGAGATCGATGGCTGCTGCATGCGCTGCAGGTCACTGATTTTCTTGCGCGAGTTACTAAACTTAGAGTGTAAGGACGGGCCCAACAAGATTTTCGTCAGCCGATCAAACGCAGCCCATCATCGACGCGATAGGGCGTTCCGTGATGTGCGGCCAGCCCCGTCCTCACGGCAGGTTCGACAACAAACGGACCGTTGATCCAACCGGCCGCTCATCCGAGTTGTCGATCACGCGCGCAAGTTTTTATGCACAGCGAGTGGGCAATGCGACTCTCCCTCGACAATCTGCGCCCATTAGCGAGTTTGTTCTCTGAGGACTTGGCTATTGATTTGGGCACAGTTAATACGCGTGTCTACGCCCGGAGTCGGGGCATCGTTGTCAACGAACCCTCAGCTGTTGCCCTCGACGACGGCACCGGTGAAGTGCAGGCGGTCGGAAAGGAAGCCAAGGAGATGCTCGGCCGCACGCCCAGCACAATCAGAGTTGTTAAACCTTTGAAGGATGGCGTGATTGCCGACTTCAAAGTGACCGAGAAGATGCTCAGCTACTTTATGCAAAAGGCGCATCAGCGCAGGACGCTTGTGCACCCACGCGTTATCATCAGCATCCCTTCCGAGATCACGCAAGTGGAAAAGCGCGCCGTGATAGATTCGGCCTATCGAGCCAAAGCCGCGGAAGTTCACCTGGTGGAGCAGGCCATGATGGCTGCGATTGGGGCCGGCCTGCCTGTCACCCAGCCTGGCGGCAATTTGGTGGTGGACATCGGGGGTGGTACCACCGACGTCGCCCTCATTTCCATGTCTGGCATAGTCTATTCGCGCTCACTCCGAATCGCCGGCAATCACATGGATGAAGCCATCATGAACTACCTGAAGCGGAAATATAACCTGCTGATCGGGGAGCGTACGGCTGAGCAGATCAAGATTGAGATTGGATCGGCATACGCTCTTGAGAAACCCATGACCATGAAGATCAAAGGGAGAAGTCTCATCGAGGGTGTGCCCAAGACGATCACAGTGGATGACAGCGAGATTCGCGAGGCATTGAGCGAATCGGTTTCAGCGGTTGTGAGCGCTATCCGGGTAGTCTTGGAGCGCACTCCGCCGGAACTCTCCGCTGATATCAGCGACCGCGGCCTCGTGCTCGCCGGAGGCGGTGCTTTACTGAGAAACCTGGATAAGAGGATCCGGGAAGAAACCGGCCTGCCGGTATGCATTGCCGACGACCCGTTATGCAGCGTGGTGCTGGGCACAGCGAAGCTTCTCAATGACTTCAGGCTTTTGCGTCGCATCGCGGTCGATTAGGTTTTACCTAGGTGAGAGAAGAGCTCAAGCGGCGCGGTGGATATGTCACGGCGGGTGCCATCGATGTCAGCCCGGAGACACCCAATTTGGAAGTCATGCTGGCCAAGTTTAATCGCGAGCATTGGCACGACGAAGATGAAGTGCGTTTCATCATTCACGGACCGGGGTTATTCCGCCCTCACTCCTTACATTTCCCGCTACTTCGATACGACCACAGGGAGTAAAACCGATTCACATAGCTATCAAGAAATTGCCAAGATTCTGCAGCAGTTGCCATCTGAGATGGTTTTCATATCAGACTGTCACCCCAGAGCTTGATGGGGTGCAGCCGGCATACGGACACTGCTGTGCGTGCGTCCAGAGAATCTTCCGCAGCGTCCGGGCGAACACCGGCTGGTCCCCAGTCTGGATGAAATGTTTCCTTAGCGACTCCGGTACAAAAAGCTTTCCTGACGGCTGAGGCCTCAGTGACTCCTAGTTGTTTAGTCGTCAAGCTACGACGCTCGCACCGATGAAGCATCTCGCGAGAGGCCGGCGGGACTGGAGGCCTTTTCTTCGATGTCCTCAATCGTAAGCTCGCGCAGCATATCTTCGACGACCTGGCTCACCTTGCAAAGGGCATGGTAACCGGGGACGGAATTCGGGTGCCGCCCGTGTTCGCCGTGAATACCGCTTCGCCGCGGTTCCTCGCTGGCCTGGATCAAGTAGAATACGAAAATGCACCGGGGGTCGCGGGCGAGTGTATATCCGCCCTTAATCCCGTGGTGGGACAGCAACACCCCAGCTGCGGGCAAGTCGCTGGAGGATCTTGGCCAATGCTTCACGGGGCAATCCATGGAATTCGGCCAAGCCGTTGGCGGTGAACGAACCCTCCCCAGCGTGTTCTGCCAAGTGCTGCACAGCGAGGAGACCGTAACACGCTCTCCGAGTTAGCAACATAACGAATCCCGCTCGTCTGGCCGATTCGGACCGACACACCGCCGGGGCCTCAGCCGACGTGCAATTGGGCCGGAAGCCACCCGCTTGGGGAACGTTTGCCGGGCCTTGTCAGCCGCATCATCGGCGCAGTACAATTAAATTGTACTAAATCAGTACTATTTAATCTGCTTATGTATGGCGGTTCGGAAACCGCTGAGACAGGGGCGTTGACTGATGATCCGACTAGGCAAATTGACGGACTACGGGTTGGTCCTGATGACTCACATGGCGCAGAACCACGATCGGTTGCTGCACAGAGCGCGTGACTTGGCCGTCGAATCACGGCTGCCCCTACCGACAGTGAGCAAGCTGCTGAAGGAGCTTTTGCAGGGTGGGTTGCTGGTTTCGCACCGTGGCATCAAGGGTGGGTACAGTCTGGCCAGGAAGCCGCGTGAGATCTCAGTGGCTGAAATCATTGCTGT
>QIAN01000065.1 GCA_003225005.1 Acidobacteriota bacterium
AACCATTGCCTGCAAGCAGAAAACCCACCTCCCGGTCAATTCTTTTCCGATCCCAAATGCGTTGCAAGACTTACCTAGCAGGCTCCCAGCCCTAAAACACTTGCTCCAAAACCCAGTAACTCTGCTGGAAAGAAGCTTTGCGAAATCGCTGTATAGAACCGTTTTAATATTGACATTTTCCCCCCTCACATAATCCAATAGCCGCATTCATGGAAACCGCCTCCGCTGCAGTTTCATCCTCGGCTCCACGTCTGCGCCGCACGCTCACCCTTTGGGACTTGATCTTCTACGGAATCGTTCTCATCCAGCCCATCGCACCCGTGCCGCTCTATGGCGTTGCCCAGAAGCTTTCGGACGGCCACTTTGTCACAATCATTGTGATTGCCCTGTTCGCCATGCTGATAACCGCCGTGAGCTACGGACGCATGGGTGCGCTATATCCGACGGCGGGTTCGGCCTACACCTACGTGGGCCGCGGGCTCAATCCGCACTTGGGATTTCTGGCGGGCTGGGCGATGATCCTGGATTACCTGCTGCAGCCGCTCATCAACACGGTTTGGATTTCTACTGCGCTGCACGAGCGTTACCTGCCGCAGGTTCCGTATATCGCGTGGGCGGCGCTCATCGCCGGGATCATGACCCTACTGAACCTCGCCGGAGTCAAGGCATCGGCGCGCGCCAACAAGGTGCTACTGGCGGTGATGTCGGTGGTTGTGGCCTTCTTCGTCTGGCTCGCGATTCGCTACTTGTGGCATGGGCAAGGATGGGCTGGATTGTTATCGACTGAGCCGTTCTATGACCCCAAGACTTTTAATTCCCATCGCATCCTGACCGCGACTTCCTTCGCGGCGCTTACCTACATTGGTTTCGACGGCGTCACTACGCTCGCCGAAGACGTCGAGAATCCCAAACGCAACGTCCTCCTGGCGGTTGTGCTGACCTGTATTTTTGCCGGTGTGTGCAGCGGGTTTGAAGCCTATCTAGGGGCACGCGTGTGGCCCGACTGGCACTCTTTTCCGAATCTTGAGACCGCCTTCATGGACATCTGTCGCCGGGTTGGAGGCCTTCTGCTGTTCAATGCCATGGGCGCGATCCTGATCGTCGCGGCCTTCGGCAGCGGATTGACCGGCACTCTGGGTGCCGCGCGCTTGCTGTTTGGCATGGGCCGCGATGGCGTTCTGCCCCGCAAGTTCTTCGGATACCTGAAGCCCGGCAGCAGCACGCCGACCTACAACATCCTTCTCATTGGCGGGCTGGCTTTCGCCGGGGCTGTCCTGCTCAACTACATCGGCAGCGCGTACGAGCATGCCGGCGAACTGCTGAACTTCGGTGCATTCCTGGCGTTCATGGGAGTCAACTTCGCCTGTTTCTGGCAGTTTTCAATGTTGGCCAAGCCAGGCTACAAACGGAATCTCTTGCGCGACGCGATACTGCCGCTGATCGGTTTCGCTTTCTGTGGACTGATCTGGTGGAATCTGAACAGCTTGGCAAAAACAGTCGGTGGCATATGGTTCGCGGTCGGTTTGCTCTACGTTGGATACAAGACGAACTGGTTCCGGGCTGCGCCGGTGATGATCGACTTCAGCGACAATTAGAAATTGTTGATTGTTGAAATTTTGATGGTTGACTGAAAATCAACTGCATACGGATCCAAAGCCGATCTTGGGCAGCTCAAGATGGCTCGGAGGGCCGTGGAAGTTTGAATGGCTCAATTACCCGATTACCCAATTACCAATTTCCATCACTCCACGTTCCAGCCGCTGACTTCTACTACAGGCTTCGACGCGCCCAGTTCACTGGCCCGGTAGGTCGCGGTCACTTCGCGCTTCTCACCCGGAAGCAGCGAAATGTAGTTGTCCTGCCAGATCACTGGAAGAATTTCGTCACGGTGTGAGCCCTTATCCACTTTAAGTCGCACGAAGAAGGCGAGACTCTTGCTCGGATTCGTCAATGTCACGTGCGTGACCGCTTCTTCACCCTTGTGTTCAGTTCGCTCGGTCACGTTCAACTTAACCTTGGGCAACTGTGAAAGAGCGCTGTAGTCGGCGTACGATTCCGTCGGCGTCATCCACCAGTTCGACTTCGCCCAGTCCAGGGTCTCAGGCTTCGTAGACAACCAGTAAAAGTTCGAGCCGACGAGCTTGCCCGTGGAATCTTCCAACCGCAACACAACAAAGTAAGTCGGACTCAGCCCAGACACATCCGGCAGCGTCAAGATCTTCGCCGTGCTGTCCGCGGCAGCGTCCAGCGGATTTTCCTGCGAGAACTTCTCGGTCGCGTCGAGGTTGTATACCTTGGTTGTGAGCTTCAGACCTTTGACGTCCTGATACTGGCTGCTCACCACCCAAATGGCATGGTCATCGTAGCCATAGATCGGATGTAGCGCTTCCATCGCTCTCTTAGAACCAAAGTAGCCGCCCCCCGGACGCAAATAATAATCGTACAAATGCCAAATCATCGAGGGCCAGGCATTGTTAAGCATCCATTGAATCACGCCCGTCGCTTCGTACTTATTCCGGCTGTAGGCTTCATACATGGCACGAACGCCTTCGTAGGTCATCAACTGCGACTTGAAGGCGAAATCTTCCGCGCTGTCAGCCTCCCCGTAGCGACGAGTGAGCGCCTCATTAAAAACTTGGATGGTCTTGAACTCTCCGCCGCCGGCATGGAAGTTCCACACGTCGTCGATTGGCCATAGATGATCTTTGCCCACCATGGCGCCAATGCTTTCGATGGGCGGAACTGCCGGCCCCATGCTGGTTTCCGTGTTGAAGCCGTACGCTCCGCCGCAGCCGCCAGGATTGCACTTCTTACGGCCGGGCTGGCCCTGAACCGTGTCCTGTTCCCAATAGGCGGGGGCTACGTACTCATACGGGCCCGTCATTTTGACGCCACTGTCGCCGGTAACCGAAGTCGGTTTTCCCGTGGCGGAAGACACTACGGGATTCGGCCACAGCAGTTGCTTCTCGATGCTCAAATACATCTGCTCGACATCGGGCGGAGGTGGATTATCGCTGCCGTTGAGCCACATCACCAAACTAGGATGGCTGCGCAATCGGTAAATCTGGTCACGCAGAGATTGTTGGGCGATCTCAAAGTCCGCCGGCTTCCACCGTGGCCAGCGCTCCCAGAAATCGCAGCAGCACCATCCGGCCATCACCAGAATTCCTTGCTGGTCCGCCAGGTCGAGAAACTCTTGCGTTTCCAGCTTGCCTTCCAGACGGATCGTATTTAGCCCCATGTCCCGAACATAGAGAAGTTCATCCCGCAGCCGTTGCGACTTCTCGCGCAGCATCATATCGGGCGACCAGCCGCCGCCGCGCAGCAGGATGTTCTTGCCATTGATGTGGAAGGCGCGCCCACCTGTCGCGTTCAGCTCAGAGGTCACCTCCCGAATTCCAAACTTGCTGGAAGAGCTGTCGCTAACCACGCCGTTGATTTCAAATTCCATCGTGAGCGGGTACAGGTCAGGCGTCCCCATCTGTGCCGGCCACCATATCCTCGGATTCGAAAAGTTAAGCTGCTGAAATTGATCGGGCGTGAAGGTGACGTCTTGGCTTTGGTTCGGAGAGAGCTCGACTTCGCGCTCGAACCTAACGTCTTCAATCTTGCCCTTAATGGTCCCTTTGACGGTTTGACCGGTGGCGTTTTTCAGTTGCGCAGTCACCGTCAGGTGAGCTTGGTCGGTAGCTGGCAAATCAAGTTTGGACACCACGGTGGCATAACGCAGAGCGACCGGGCCGCTGGTGGTGAGATAAACCTCACCCCACAGGCCCATGTTTTTGTCCGGAGGCGCCGGGTTCCAGTCAACGAAGGTAATGGCGAGATCATTTTCCGTCGGTGCGAAGGCTTGTACCGCGAGAACATTCCCCGCGCCCATTTTCACAGCATCGGTGACGTTGAACTCGTATGTCCGCCACGCTCCGGCCACGTCATCGGAACTGGCGATCGGTTTACCATTCAGCCAGATATTGGCGCGGTAGTTGATGCCCTTGAAATTCAGCCAAACAGTTTTGCCTTTATATGCGGCAGGAACGAGAAATGCTTTGCGATACCACCATGAGGCTGCATAGGGGCTGTCGGGTGTCATCGGGATATTAGAAAAATTTCCGCCGATGGGATAAGTCACGCCCGGGAACTGCCGCAGATTCATGCTGAAGAAAGGATCGGGCAGCGTCTTATCCTTCACCAGCGCGGCCACCACGGTGGTGGGCACGGTGGCGTGGTGCCAACCGTTAGGAACGAACTTCGCCGTGGAGATGGCCTTCCCATTGGCCTTGACCTTCAGGGAAGTTTGCAACGTCCAGCCTTCGCGCAGCGGCAGTTTGTTCTGGCCAGCGCTCAGGGCACGTCGCGTACCTTGCGGCGTCCCTGCGGTGGAGACCTGAGCCGACACCAGGCTTGGGCGGATAAGTAAGCCAGCGGCTATTGAGGCAATCGTAATACGCAGGATTGTGCAGGCGCCATGGAGCTTTCCCAGGTTCATGCTTCTCTCTTCAAAGGCGGGGATTCAGTCCAAAGACTGAGAACATTGGATAACACGTTTATTGATACGTTTCAATAGAGAGCCTTTTCGCTTGCTGAAACGCCGCTATCTTGGGGGGTGTCGGCTCCGCGGTGGAGCGTCGATGAAACGGCGAGCCTGCCGGGCAAGGGGTTTACAGTAGATGCTCAGCTACGGCGCTCAATGAGGAATACTACGGTATGTGCGGTATCGCACATAATCTGCCAGTTCGCTATTTTGGGTTAAGCATTCAGCTACATATTGGCAGGTTGCCACTCCGCCGCGAGAGAGAGGTCTACTCATGAAAGGCGAACAGATTCAGGCCGAAATGATCCAATTGCTCAAACAACAAACCGAAGCTGTTGAGAAGGAAGTTTTTGGCGACTTAACCGATGCGGAAGAGCAGGAGTACGGTGAGCGAAAAGAACGCATCTCCGAGCTGCAAACCAAGCTTCACATTAAGCCCACCGTGTAGAGCCGCGCACTATTTAGCCGTAACCGTCCGATTCTGAATCAGAGCAGCGCGCTCTGACCCCCTTCCGCCGTGACCTTGGTTTATAATTTGGAATTCAGCTTGCATCGCTGGAGTGACAAGAAATGATTCGTTTTCTGCAAACCCAAGGGCCGGCCAAGAAAATCATCTTGAGCGGCATTCTGCTTGTGATCTGCGCCGCCATGGTCATCGCATTTATTCCCGGTGGCCTTGGATCGGATTTGATGGGCGCCCCGGGTAAGGGAGTCGTGGCCAAGGTTGATGGCGGAGACGTTACTGTCGAACAGGTGCGTCAGGCTACCCAACAAATGGTGCGCCAGCAGATGCCCCAGGGCAACTCGGCCAACATGTCGATGCTCCTTCCGTTCTTCGCACAGCGGGCTGCCGACCAGTTGATCACCCGGCAGGCGCTGGTCTCCGAAGCCGAGCATTTGGGACTTCGCGTTACGCCGCAGGAAGTGCAGGATGATCTTCAGCACGGCCGCTATGCGGCAACGTTTTTCCCAGGTGGAAATTTCATCGGCAAGGGAGAGTACGAAGACATGCTGGCGCGCGCCAACCTGACACCTCTGATCTTCGAGGAAGAAGTCCGCAAAGAAGTACTCCTCGAGAAGCTGCGAGCGCTCGTCTCCGGTAGCGCTTCGGTGAGTGACGACCAAATTCACCAGCAATTCGTCAAAGAAAATAGCAAGGTGAAGTTCGAATACGCCATCATAAAACAGGATGATCTGCGCAAGGGCCTACATCCGACGGATGCTGAATTGAAGGCGTTCTACGAGAGTCACAAGGCGCAGTACAACAATTCCATCCCGGAAAAACGGAAGGTCAAGTATGCAGCCGTAGATCTCGGCAAGATTCAGAGCGGAATCCAGATCTCGCACGGCGATTTCGAGGCTTATTACGACCAGCACCGGGACCAGTACCGCGTCGATCAGCAGGCCAAGGTAAGCCACATCTTGATTAAGACTCCGCTGGCCGGGCCCGGCGGCAAAGTAGACGAGAAAGGCGTGGCCGATGCGCAGCATCGCGCCGAAGATTTGCTTAAGCAATTGAAGGCTGGCGCGAAGTTTGAAGATCTCGCGAAGAAATATTCTGAAGATCCGGGCAGCGCCAAAGAAGGCGGTTCTCTGGGTTGGATCGGCAAGGGCCGCACGGTTCCAGAGTTTGAGAAAGCAGCGTTCTCCCAGCCCAAAGGACAGATCGGTGATTTGGTGAAGAGCAGCTACGGGTTTCACATTATCCGCGTCGACGACCGCCAGGATGCTCACATGAAGACCCCCGACGAGGTCAAAGACCAGATCGAGCCGCTGCTGAAACAGCAGAAGGCGCAGCAGATCGCACAGAAGCAGGCGGAAGCCTTGCTCAATCAGGCCCGCACCGAAGGACTGGATGCCGCGGCCGCAGCCAAAGGAGTGCCGGTCATCACGTCGGATTTCGTGGGCCGTAAAGACCTCCTGCCCGGTCTCGGACCGGCGACCCAATTCCTGGATGCGGTTTTTGCCGCCACCGAAAAGTCGCCGCCCGACATGGCCCCGGTGTCGCAAGGATTCGCGGTGTTCCAGCTGCTGGCGGTGAAGCCTCCTTCTACGCCAAGCTTCGAGGAAATTCGCACGAAGCTGGAAGACGAATTTAAGAATGAGCGCTCGCGCAACTTACTCTCGCAGAAAGCTCAGGAACTCTCCGATCGCGCTAAGGCCTCACACGACTTGAAGAAGGCCGCGAAAGAGCTGGGTGCGACCGTAAAAACCAGCGATTTCGTTCTGCCCGATGGCCAAGTTCCTGACATTGGATCGATGACCGGCCAGGCCTCGGTTGCATTCAGCATGAAGCCGGGAGAGATCAGCGGGCCCATCAATAGCGGCTCGAACGGGGTCGTGATCTCGGTGCTGGAGAGCCAAAAGCCCAACGACGCCGACTTCAACGCCAAACGTGACCAGATCCGGGACTCTCTCCTGCAAAACAAGCAGCAGGAACTCTTCGGGCTCTTTATTTCCAATTTGCGTGACCAGATGCAGAAGTCGGGAAAAATCAAAATCAATCAGGAAGAAATGAAAACGCTGACCCGCTCCGCCAGCGAAGAGGGAATGTAACGCGCGTAAGCGCGGACGCACTCAGCATGTCTTTTGCGCGCGCCTCAGGCATTCTTTTGCATCCCACGTCGTTGCCTTCGCGCGGCGGCATTGGTGACTTCGGCCCAGCTGCCTATCAGTTCGTCGATTTTCTTGCCAGTGCCCGCCAGGGAATCTGGCAAATTCTTCCGCTAGGTCCCATCGGTTTTGGAAACTCACCTTATTCGGCGACCTCGGCGTTTGCTGGAAACCCACTTTTGATCAGCCTGGAGCGGCTCGCCGAGCATGGCTGGATTGGACCCGAGAAACTCGCCGGTCTCTCCGCCGATTCGCGCTTCGTGGAGTACGATCAGGTTTTCCTCCGCAAGATGCCGCTGTTGTTCGAGGCGGCGCGACATTTCGTGGCTTCGGCAGCCGACGCCGAGCGTGAGCGCTTCACCGGTTTCCGGCACGAGAATGCCTGGTGGCTTGAGGATTTCGTTCTCTTCGATGCTCTGCGCGCTCGATACAAGTTACAGAGTTGGAACCAGTGGCCGCACGAGTTAGCTCATCGCCATCCCGCAGCGCTAAAACAGGCGCGCCAGGAATTGGCAGACGACGTCGCCATTCGCGTCGCTCTGCAGTTCGCCTTTGATGAGCAGTGGCGGGCCTTGCGTCACTATTGTGCCGAACGCTCGATTCGCATCGTTGGCGATGTAGCAATCTTTGTCAACTACGACAGCGCCGACGTCTGGACCAACCGCGAACTGTTCCGTCTGGATGAGGATCTGAATCCGGAAGTGGTGGCGGGTGTTCCTCCAGATTTTTTCAGCAAGACGGGACAGCGCTGGGGCAACCCTCTTTACCGCTGGGACAAGCTGAAGGCGTCGGGCTACGAATGGTGGATCAGGCGTCTGCAATGGGCGACGCGCAACTGCGACTACATCCGGCTTGATCATTTTCGTGGCTTCGATCAGTTCTGGGAAATTCCAGCTTCCGACCCAACCGCTGTCAATGGTTCCTGGGTCGATGGTCCCCGTGACAATTTCTTCGACGCCATTCGCGCTGCTCTGGGCGGCCTGCCTTTCTTTGCTGAAGATCTCGGACACATCACGCCCGAAGTTCACGCTCTGCGGAAGCGGTTGCAGATTCCGGGCATGGCGGTTCTCCAGTTTGGGTTTGGAAATGAAGGCGCGCACATGTATTTGCCGCATCGTTGCGCGGCCGACAAGGTCATCTATACCGGCACCCACGATAACGACACTACCGTGGGCTGGTGGAATTCAGGCGCCGCCGAGCACGAGCGCCGTAACGCGGAAGCCTACGTAGGACGTTGCGACAACGGCATCCACTGGGCCTTCATTCGCGCGGCGCAGGTATCCCCGGCCAGCCTTTGCATCCTTCCGCTGCAAGATGTTCTGGGTCTGGGCAGCGAGGCTCGCATGAATACTCCAAGCCTGCATGGTGGAAACTGGAAGTGGCGCTATGCCCCGGCCGCGCTCACGGCTGAATTGGCCGGCAAGCTCGCGCATCTCGCCGAAATGACTGACCGCTTGCCTGAAGCGCTGCCTGTCCTTTCCGATGAGAAGTTCGCAGCGTAAACTTCTGCCTGATTCGCTGTGATTTGGTAGTGTTCGCGGACTTACTTGTCGGCTCGTAGCCGAGTTGCCGGAGTGGGCAGGATGCAGGTGTCAACGGCGCCTTTCAGTGCGATCTCTAAGCCCGCCCCCAACGCCCCAAGTTCCTCTGGTGGCAGCAGTTCTTGCATGCGCTCGAAAAGCCGGCGCTCTTCTTTCCGAATATGAGAGGAGAGACGCTTCGCAAACGCCAGCAGGTTCGTCGCAGACAGAGCATGAACTTCCGCTTGAGCAAATTCTTTCCGCAGAGCTGCGTGTTCAACCATCAGTTCTTCAACCACAGGAATCAGTTCCGCAAACTTGCGCGCACCAGGGAAGAGTAGATCCTCTTCCGCTGCGAAGTGGACTTTTATTTCCTGCTGGAAGTGCTGCGTAATCTCATCCTGCCAAGCATCGAGATGGGCATCTTCAATGGGCGATGCCCGGTCAATGCGTACGCATAAAGCCAGCGCGTGCTGGTGTTGACGGGAAAGCGGAACTAAACTCTTGTTGCGCAACATGTGTTGGCCTGCCTGTGGTGAGTTCGACAGGCTCGGGCCAACGGCAGCATCTTACTGAGAGTCTGCCGCTCCCGATGCCGCCGCCGCAACCGCCGGACGCAGTGTGAAGCGATCGGTCCGAACCCGTTCCCATTCCTGGATTGGCATGCCGTAGGACTCAAAGAACTCACGAATGCGCACGCGCTTCCAGCCCACGATTTCTTCAAGAATCGGAGCCATTACGGCAAACGCATTCGTGCTGAGCACCGTTCGCTTAGCGATTTGAGAAATGTGTGGAGACTCCGAAACCGCGATGGTCAAGCCGTCGCGCGCGTTCACATGCAGCATGACGTGAACATCGGAGCTGCCGTCGCCAACGTAAACCACATGGTCGGGCGCGATGTCACGTTCTATCTGCAACCGGTCGAGAACGGCTACCTTTCCGTAGCCAGCCGTCGCACGAATGATGCGCTCAATTTCTCCAGAATCACCGTATTCGAACTCCGTGCCATAAATGTGATCCGCGGGCAAAACGCCTTCTAGAGCCGACTGGATCACCTCTACCGGCGACGCCGAGAGAACATAAAAATCAAAGCCGTGTCCATCGATTCCTTTTTTCAATACTTGATAAAGCAGCGGAATGTTTTCCTTAAGGCGAATGATTTTTCCTACTTCGCGCAGATGCTCCTGACGCACTCGTGCGCGAAATTCAGGATCGTGCAACAAGAGGTACGCCAACTCGGCGCCCTGCTGCACCAGGTTCAGCTTCGCCATACCTTGCGCTTTCCGCTCGAACTCCACGGTCGGTATGCCTACCAGTTCACTCAAGACATAACCCGAATCATTAAAAGTCAAAGTCTGATCGAAATCGCTGGCAAAAATGTAGCGTTTCAAAGGCTTGTGGCTCATGTTTACATTAGATTCCCACGCAAGACAAATGGCTAATAAAAAACATTGATCGAGGCTATCGGGAGGGACGTAGGTTGTAACGCAGTGTTCACAAATGTCGAGGAGCGCAGGTTGTTCAAACCACGGTCATTGCGAACTTTATTCTCGCGGAACGGACAGCAAGCGGTGGTGAGAAGTCTTCCCCCCGTGAGGTTAACCATCGTTTCAGCGCCGCATATTCCTGCATTAACTTTCCGTTCTCGGCATCCATGGGGGGTTGAGCAGTGTTCGGAGTGTTGCCAGTGTCGCGCGCCTTGCTCTTGATGCCAATATAGCGTGCCTTGTAGTCAGTGTCTCCGAGGTTTTCTACTGTGTGCTTGAATGCCGGAAACCATCGGCACTCGCCGGGCTTGGCGTATACCTGTTGCGTTTACCTTTTTCGTCAGTGAACTTGAGATGTCCGCTGGTGAGAACCACAACCACGCCACCCGGTTGGTTGTGGAGCGCCGATTTTTCGCGCGGGCCGTAATGTATATTGACCACCTGCACGTATTCATTTTCAAAAGCCAATTGATAATGCTGGGGTTCAACCTTGGTGGGATCCTGCGCTAATGCAGAACGAATGAGGAGGCAGGCATATAGTGCCGCCCACAGCATTTTGGATATCATGTCTATTTTCCGACACGACCTTAATTTGCCAGCAGACTGCCGCAACCGTACCCTCTGCAGCACAGTGTGCAAAGAATTCAGAGCGGGGAGGCCCAAAGTGGTTACTCAGCAAAACCGTGGCTAAGGTGGCTAAGGCCACCGCCTTTACTAAATTCTTCATCGCGTCCAAAATAGAAAGTTCGCGGTCGTTTGTTTTCGTGAGTGCTTGGGACTCTGAATTTACGAGCCTCATGTCGCCGAAGCGCCGGGAATCGAAACACAGGAGCCTCAATGCCCGCTACTGGAGAACTGATTCGCTCGATGAATTACGTCGAGGACATTACCACCACCCTCCGCCGTATTTGCATTTCCATCCCAGCCATGCCCCCGGATGAACGGCAGCGCTTGGCGGAATCCTTGCGTGCGGCCGGTGCTGCCATTGCGGCAGCCATCGCCGATTTGGAGAAGGCAGGAAAATAAGTGGCGCGTGTCGAGACCGTGGCCGTCATTGGTGCTGGCATCATGGGACGCGGCATTGCGCACGCCGCCGCGCTCGGCGGCTACCGCACTATCCTCGAAGATTTACTGCCTAATGCCCTGCGCCGTGCGGAAAACGAAATCCGCACCAACCTCGATAAAGCGGTTGAATTAGGCAAGGTGACCGCTCCGGAGGCGAATGCCGCTTTCGAGCGACTGGAATATGCCGGCTCGGTCGATCAGGCCGCGCGGGAAGCCGATCTGGTTATCGAAGCTGTGCCGGAAGAGATGGAGTCGAAGATTGAAATCTTCACCCTGCTCGACAAGATCTGCAGGCCTACGACGATCCTTGCCTCGAACACATCCTCGCTGAGCATCACCGAAATCGCCAGTGTCACCTACCGTGCAAAAAAATGCCTGGGCATGCACTTCTTCAACCCTGTGCACAAAATGAAGCTGCTTGAAGTGGTGCGCGCCCTCGAAACTGACGATGACACGCTGGCCACTGCCGTTGAAGTGGGTCAACGAATGGGGAAAGAGGTTGTGGTCATCAAAGAAGCCCCGGGCTTTATCACCAGCCGCATCAATGCCATGATCGGCAACGAGGCCTTCTGCATGCTGCAGGAGGGCATTGCATCAGCTCGAGACATCGACAAAGCCCTCAAACTCGGATTGAACCATCCCATGGGTCCCTTCGAATTGGTCGATCTGGTTGGCCTCGACACACGACTGAATATTCTTGAGTATCTGCACAAAACGCTGGGCGAAAAGTATCGTCCCGCGCCACTACTTGTGCAGTACGTTAAGGCGGGAAGGCTGGGCCGAAAGTCGGGGCGGGGCGTCTACGAATATCCGGAGACAGAGGCCAAGCCGACCGAGCCTGCCATGGCAGCTTCCGATAACCGCTCTCGGCGGTGATGTTAACCTACTGCGGTACTCCTCAACCCAGGCTTGTTCCCGCGGGTGCTAGCGGACTACTTGCGTCTGGCCAAAGCTCAGGCCGCTCAGCGAAGCCACTGTTTCCGGCGCGATTCCTTTGCTCGCCACCAGCACGTGAAAGCTTTCTCCCATGCCCGCCGGGGAAATCAGATGCTTAAGTTGAAGCGCGACTTTTGCGCGCTCCGGCGGCAGGCTACATTCTTCGAAAGCGTCGGCAAATTGGTTGGCCTCGCCGATCCCCATCAGAAACTGTGATTGCGTGAGCAGTTTCTGCGGCAGCGTGCCCCGTTGTTCCGCCGCAGCGAGCGCAGTGAAATTGACATCCGCCGTAATGTCTTGCTCACCCGGCGCCTGGTAGACGTCGGCACTTATCGAATGCTGGCGAACTGCCTTCAGGGTGCCGCGATGTCGTCCCGCCAGTTGCTCCGCCTGCGTGTAGCCATAGTCGATGGCGATGATGAAGCCGCGCCGGATGCCGTCGGCGATACGATCCATGGTTTGCTGTGAAATAAGAGAAGCTTCGACGCGCTCATTCTGCTCGGGATGCACCGAGTAGCGATCCAGAAACTCAAGTTCGGCCGAAGAAGGTGCCGACCAGGTTTCAACGAAATGTCCGTCGCGTGTATCGATCCGCAAGGATCCCTGCTCGCTCAGTACCTCGACAGGCAGAGCGTCGAAAAATTCATTGGCGAAAACGATGATGGGAACTTCATGACCTGGAGACGCTGGTTGCGGGGCCCCGACCGATTCGCGTACCTCGGCCTTTCCCGCATCCAGGTGACGATTCAGCGCAGTTCTGATGCGCTCGCGCAATCGAGCGGAACCTTCGACGAGAACGTAACGCAACGCGCGAAAAAAGTCCGGAAATTTCTTCCCCGACCAATCGAGCACGTCCCCTGCGAACAATCCCCGGCCAGGGCCCAACTCGAAGATCTCAAGCTTTTCCGGCGAACCCAGGGCTCGCCACATCTCCTCGAATTGCCGCGCCAGCAAGCGTCCGAAAACGGCGTGTACGTCGCTCGATGTATAAAAGTCGCCTGCCTTGCCAAACGGTTGAGCATTCCGCGAATAGTAACCAAATTCCGGATCGTACAGGCAAAGATCCATGTAACGGGAAAAACGCATGGGTCCAAGCTCATGAATCTCATGCTCGATTTGCTGGCGCAGAGGATTCATGTTTTGTAAGCGCGGCTCACAGCCCCTTCTCCCGGCGATGGGCGCGATCTTGCGGAGTGCGGATGAACATTTCGACGAAGTAATCGTGCAAGGCATCGTAGAGCTGGCGCTGAAAGCTCCATTCAAACTGAGCATCGTCGAGGTCGCGCGGGTGCATATCAAAATAATAAGTGTGCACCGGCATGGTTGGATCTTTGAATTGAATAATTACTTCCACGCCATCTCGCTTGGCGCGCGCCGAAAAATTCAGCAGAGGATGCTCGTAAAGGCGGAGTTGATCGAGAACGCGATCCAGGCGAGCATTGACAGCTTCGGGCACAATGCGATTGTAAAGCAGAATTCGCCACAAATTGCCGATTTGGGAGTGCTCGCGTCAGGGTTGTCACTACTGAGCGAACTGGTTTCTATTCATAGCGCAGCGCTTCGATCGGATCTAACCTCGCGGCCTTGATGGCAGGAAGCATTCCGCTAATCATCCCCACGAAACTCAAGATCGCAGTCGACCAAATCAGTGTGGCCGTGTCGATGTACAGGTGAATGTCACCTTCGCTGGCGTTTTCTTCAAATGCGCTCCACAGCGTCAAAGAGCCGACTGACCAGGAAACAAGATAGGCCAGTATCACTCCCAACAGCCCGCCTAGAGCGGTAATCACCAGTGCTTCCGTCAGAAACTGGAACAGAATATGCCAGCGATGCGCGCCCAAAGCCTTCTCCACGCCGATCTCGCGCGTGCGCTGCGTTACCGAGACCAGCATGATGTTCATCAGTCCCACGCCGCCGATCCCGAGCGTGAGCAGGCCGATAAATCCCAGCAGGATCTTGATCCCCGTGCTAATGACCTGCAAATCCATCAGATCCGCGAAAACGTCGAAGACGAAAACGCCGCGCTTATCTTTGGGATCGAAATTATGGTGGAAGGCCATGGAATCGCGCACCGCCTTAACTACCTTCGCATGATCGCCTTCGTATTCCATCACGACTGCAGTCAGGTGATGGGTGTTGGCCAGATCGCTCATCGCGGAGAAGGGGACATAGACGTGCTCGTTCATGTTGTCGTCCCCGTTTTGCACCTGGTGTTTGAGCACTCCCACGACTTGGTAGGAAATCCCGCTCACGCGAATCTCCTGGCCGATGGCGTTCAGGCCGGAGAAGAGTTTTTTCTTCGCGTCGGACCCAATCACCGCGACCCGAGTGTGAGTGAAGTCGTCAGCTTCGCTGAAAAAACTACCTTCTGTGATGTCCATGCGGCGCATGCGTCCGTAGGCAGCGTAAACGCCGCTGACGGCATACGTGGCGCTGCGGGTGCCGAAGGCCACGAGACACTGCTTGGCAACCTCCGGCGAAACGTGCTTCAGCAGCGGAACTTCTGCGTGGATGTAGTCGAGATCTTTGACCGTCAGGCGGACCTGGGTTCCGGCCTTCGTACCGCCAGCTTGTAGCTCAGTACGGCCGGGGAAAATAAAAACTAAATTCGTGCCGAAGGAACGGAACGCAGCCCAAAGTCCGCGCTCAAAACCGCTTCCGTAGGCGAGCAAAAGTACGACCGTGGCGATGCCCCACGCCATGCCCAGCATGGTGAGCAAGCTGCGACGCCGATTATGCCGCAGCGCGTTGTAGGCCTGTGTGGCGAGTGCAACCATCATAAAAGCAGCTCTTGGCCTTTGGCTCTTCGCTGCCAGCTTCTGGCCAAATCACAAATCGGTTTGGCTAGGAGCTAGCCGCTAGAAGGGAGCATCCGATAGCGTATCTACTCACTCCTGCCGCAAGGCCTCCACCGGAGGCAGCAACGCCGCCTTCCGCGCTGGATACAGCCCAGCGGCAATGCCGGCGACGGCCAGCGAGACGATTGCCGCGAACGCTGAGGCTGGAATAATGCGCGGAGTATCAAAGCCCTCAGGCGCCGGCAACATGGCCAGCAGCGTGACAAAGCCGGTTGCGATCGCCAGCCCAATGCCTCCGCTGAACGCGGTCAGAAAAGCTCCCTCGATAAAGAACTGGGTCAAGATCGCACGGTAAGTCGCGCCCAGTGCCTTGCGCAAGCCGATTTCTTTCGTGCGCTCGGTCACTGAGACCAGCATGATATTGATAATTCCGATAGCGCCCAGTCCGAGAGTCACGACGCCCACAACACCGAGAAACCAATCCATGGCGTCGAAAATCTTGCCCACGCGCTGCATGTTTTCGATCGTGTCCCAGTCTTCGAAGGCGTCTTCGAGCCTGGGATCGAAGCCGTGGCGCCGCGCCAGGACCTGGTGAATCTCGCTTTTGGCTTCTGTATGGAGCCCCCTGCTGATCGGCTGGTAATTAATAAACGAAATCGCATCCTCAGAATTCGCTTTGATCAGCGGAAACAGATTCCGCATGGTCTCAATCGGGATGAAGATGCGCGAGTTCGTCCCGTTATTGCCGTCCCGGCCCACCTTGGCGACCACGCCGATCACATCAAAACTCACCCCATTCAGCAGGATGGTTGACCCCACCGCCGGCCGCCCGGGAAACATATTCTTGAGCAGCTCCCATCCCACAATGGCCACGCGGCGGCGTTCACTGTTGTCCTCATCATTGAACCAGCGGCCTGGTTCCACCGGCACATTGCGAATCCGGTTGTAGTCCGAGGCAACTCCGAAGATCTGTCCATTGGTTGATCCATAATCGCTAACCGCGCGTATGTCTTCGCGGTTGAGAACGGGCGACAATGCGCCGACAAATTTGGCCTCGGCCCGCACCGCCAAGTAGTCTTGGTAAGTGAAATAGTATGTCTGCCCCGATTGCGTGCTGCCCGCGACTGCAGGGATGCGCCCGGGAAACATGAACATGATGTTTTGTCCGAGCGTGGCAAGCTGCTTTTCCTGGCCGCTGCGGAATCCTTCTCCCAAGCCCACCAGCAGCAGAAGTGAGCCCACCCCCCAGGCAATTCCGAACATGGTGAGGAACGAGCGCAGCTTATGCGCCCACAGAGTGGACAACGACTGCCGGACAATGTCGAGGAGCATTCGCATGCATAGTCCCCCACGCTTCCGGGGAGGAGCGTGGGGGCCCCGGTAACGTTCAGGCGAGGGGTCTCAGTCCCGCCTAACCATCTGATCAGTGGTACGCAGCCGGGCTAAGCGAAGTTCCCTCCTGCTATTTAGTCTCTTAGACCCGCAAGATGGAGGAAAGGTTAGCCGGATGCGCCAGTTTTTCGGTGCGGCTTTGGGACTCGAATCCCCGAGACCGCTCCCACTCCCGATAGGTTTCGGGCCAGTGGCTGAAGCCTAAAGTCTGCAGTCTTCAGCCGTTCTTCGGCTTTTCCCGTGCGTAGGCTTTCTGCAAATACCTCCGCGCTTCGTCTAGTGCGCCAAAAGTATTGTCGTTGGTCTGAACCGCCTGGCGATATTCGTTTACCGCGCGTTCGCGCTGGCCGGTGATATCAAAAATCTTACCCAATTGGATGCGGCTCCAAACCTCAGTCCATCGCGGTTCGCCGTCGCCATTGAGAGATTCGCGGTAGGCATTTGCTGCGGCCTGATAATTTCTCTGCAGGAAGAAGACATCAGCGATTCGATAGTGCGCCAGCGAACTGTTCTTGTTGATGTCGAGCGCCTTGTTGAACTCGGTGAGCGCCCCGGGCAAGTCACCCTGCTGCACCAGCGCCTGCCCCCGCATGATGGAGGCGCGCAGCTTGACATCCACGGAGTTGGTAAGCACGTGGTGGTCGGGATCCACCGCTATGCGCCGCGGACGACCGAAAGTCTCCACCGTAAAAGGCGAGTTCGTGCCCACAACCTCAATGCGCTTGTCCTCTGTTTTGCCATCAGTATCAATCTTTAGGTCCACCGGCATCCGGAACAGATCAAGATCCTGGGCAATCTCCCCAGTCACTCGGAACCCTTTATTGCTGCCCAGACGGTACACGGTATATTTCACCTTAAATTCGGGCGCCCCGGTCGAATCCAGCCACTGGGAAAAAAACCACGTAAGCTGATCGCCATAGTTCTGCTCTGCAATGGTGCGGAACTCATCGGTGCTCGCCGATTTTCCGGCAAAATGCGTGGCGAACGAGCGCATAGTTTTGAGGAACTTGTCCTCGCCCATCACCCAGCGCAGCATGTGCAGGATCATCGCGCCCTTGTCGGTCACCAAAGACTGGAACTCCTGCGAGAACAAATCGAGCCTGCTGGCACTGGAAAGCGGCACCGTGTCATACGCAAGCGAGCCCACCGACATGTCTTTTACCGCCTCTTCCAGGCCCGCCGCCCCCGCCGCATTCTCCACATACATGGCCTCCGAATATCGCGCGAAGCCGTCGCCCAGCCACCAGTCATCCTTAGACGCGGGACTGACCGACACGCCCCACCATTGGTGCGCGATCGTATTCGCCAAAAGCCTGTAGTTGACCTTTTCCGTGATGGTGTGGCCTGAGATCGCAGCAATTCCCGGAGCCCACGAAGAGGCTACGGTGTCGTCAGGAATTTCCACCACGTTCAGCTTCGACGAGAGCGGCACGCCATATAACGTAATGTAGTAAGTAAATTCCTGGATTGCGGTCGTGGCATACTCCGCCCCCAGTTTCTGATGCGTGGGCTTAAAGAACACGTGCAGCTCAATACCCGCTTCGTCGCTTTTGTATTCCTGGAAAACTCCGGCCACGATGGTGCCCGGAAAGCTGGGCTTGTCCGATACAAAGGTAAAGGTCTTATTCGGCAAACCACTGGAGTTTGGCTTTTTCGAAGCTGCGCTGTCGCTGACGGTCTCTTTTCCGCTGCCAATGGCGACCATATGCGCGGGCACGGTTAGGCTGATGGTCGACGTAAAACGGTTGAAACCATATCCAGTTACCGGGAACCAGCGTCCCGCGTAAAGCAGATAACTCGTATCATCGCCCACATACGCGAGCTTGAGCCCCGGCACCGGACTCTCCTCGACCGTCTCAAGTTGCCCTTCATATTCGAAAGTCAGGGTGGTCGAGGCATCTTTGGCCAGGCCGCTAGGCAGCGGAACGCGAATGGTGGAGTCCTGTGTGACTCGCTCGGCGGAGAGCGGCTGATTGTTGGCGTCGAGAACCTTGGTGACGCGTAGGGCGTTATGCAGTTCAAATGTGGCGACGCTTAAGTCTTGCAGCGCGGTAAATTTCACCTTCACCCGCGCCGAAATCTGGTGCATATGAGGCGTGAGCTCAGCAGCGATCTTGTAGTCGTCCACCCGCAGGCGGGCCTTTTCCACAGCCCAGGAGGACGACGGCCACGCTACCAACAATAAAATCAGCAGGGTCAGGGCAATCGTGATGGCGCTCTTGCCGCGCCAAAGCTGAATTGACATTAAGGAGAGTCTCCGCGGAAATGGACCGCCATTCCCTAAGATGAAGATTCTCACTCAAAAGATGCTGGGAGCACAAGGTTTAGCCACTGAAGAGCTCTGGTTCTAAGTCGGATAGAATGGGTTGTAGCTCGTCCCAGTCTGTGGCTTCCACAGCTTCAGCGCACAGTCTGCGTATTCGCTCTTCTCGGTTGGGACGAGGACACATAAGCCCGATTCACTCAACCCCGCCATTGTACACTCACTGTACGATAGCGCACGCTTATTTGTGCGGTATACGACATATCGCCATGGCAGGCGACCATATGACGGGGCCAAAGTCTAGCGGTTTGTACGGCGCCTCAGCCTCAGCAGGGACAGAATGATCTCTGCCGCGCCGTCCGCCGGGTGTAACCCCGCAGTATCCCCGTTCCGCGGCGCGCGCAACCGCGCTTTCACTCGGGCCAGCCCGTTCAACATGCGTTCCCGTGGCGGACCATCGGGCAAGATCTCATTCAATCTCCCAACAACGTTCTCGGTTGTGAAGTCCCGCTGCACCAGTTCGGGAACAATCTCCTCCCCAGCAATCAAGTTGACCATGGCAAAATGCGGCACTTTAATCCTCGACCTGCCCAAGAGATAAGTCAAAGGCGTAACCCGGTAAACCATCACAAACGGCGTGGACATCATGGCCGCTTCCACGGTCGCTGTCCCGCTGGCAATAATGCCCGCCCGCGAATGCCACAGCGCCGGCAACGCCTCATGCACAAGATGAATTGCAGGGAGCCCGGCTACGAGAGCCCGCAGAAGATCCATATCGAGCGTCGGCGCGATGGGAAGGAGGAATTCATAACCAGTGCCCAGTGCCCCAGCCGATTCCAGGATCGTGGGCAGGTTTATCCGCACTTCCTTCACCCGGCTGCCCGGCATGAGAGTAATCCACTGCTTCGCCCAGTCGAGTCTATGTTGCAAAGCATAGTCCCCCCGATCAATCGGTGGATCAGGCAACTCCGCCAGCGGATGCCCCACAAAGGTAGCGTCCACTCCCCGCTCGTGATAGAACTTCTGTTCAAACGGAAATATAACCAGCACCTTGTCGACGTAATCGCGCAGCAGCCGCACCCGTCCCTGACGCCAGGCCCAGAACTGAGGCGCGACGTAATAGACCACCGGAACATCGCGCTTCTTCATCTCCCGGGCCACGCGCCAGTTAAACGCCGGCGAATCAATCACGACGGCGACATCAGGTTTTCGCTTGTCGGCTTCGAAGATCAGCTTGCGGAAGAGTCCATAGATTTTCGGCAATTGGCTAAGAATTTCGGTGATGCCGACCACAGCGAGGTCTTTAGCGTCGACCACAGTCTCGCACCCCGCAGCTCGCATCTGCTCTCCGCCCACGCCGAAGAACTCAAGCGCTAGTGCTCGGGTGGGGGCAGCCGCCCCCGGCTGTCCGGCGGAGCAAAACTCGGCAGACCTCCGCTCGTCCGCCCGCCGCAAAGCTTCAATAAGCTCTGCCCCATACATTTCCCCGGACGCTTCGCCGGCCGAGATCAGAATGCGCACCGAAGCATTGTACCGGGCGTATCTCTCCGATCGAACAGAAGCCCGCTACCGGATGCAGAATTTCGATCTTCAGCGCGACGACGAACTGATACGGATAGTCACTCCTTCGTCACAATCAGATACATCAAACTCGAAGTTGGCACAAAGAAGAGAGGAGCATCAATCTGCTGAACTTCCGCCTTCCATGCCGCATCATTTCGCATCTGTTCAATCAACGCAGGGGACTCGATCCAGAAGCCGTCAGCCTCAACCAGCTTCACAACGCCAGCGAAGACCCCAGCACTGTTAACAAACCGGAAAACGACTTGTTTATCTCGCAAATGCGCTTTGTCATTCATGGCGGCGCGAATTATACGCTGGGAGGAACCGTGAAAGCGTAACTCGCTGATTCAGAGTATGTTAACCGCAAATCGCCCATTCTTGGTCTGATCTGGATCGATCTGCTGGAGGGGATTCATTTGAGGCCGAAAGGGCGCGCATGATCCTCTGCCCTAGTCATCTGCGTTAGCGGTAATTTCCGGACGAGCACTCTGTCCATTTTCAAGCACCGCCGAAACTTCTTGGTCCTTGTACTGGAGCTGGTAAAGCTTAAAGTAAATGCCGCGCTGGGCCAGAAGCTGCTGATGAGTGCCCACTTCGCGCACATGTCCTTTGTGCATGACGATGATCTTATCGGCACGCTGCACCGTGGATAGGCGGTGCGCGATCACCAGCGACGTGCGCCCTTCGACCATGCGACTGAGCGCGTCGCGCACGCGGAATTCGGTTTCGGTATCGACGCTTGAAGTTGCTTCATCAAGAATAAGCACGCTGGGATTATGCGCCAGCGCCCGCGCAAACGAGATGAGCTGCTTCTGCCCGGTGGAAAGAGTCGACCCGCGCTCGCGAACCTCCTCTTCAAATCCTTTGGGCAACGAGCGGACGAAGTCACCAAGGTTCACATCCTCCGCGGCCTTGTGAATTTGTTCATCGCTAATGCGCTCCGTCCCCAGCCGAATATTTCCGCCGATGGTGCCGCTGAACAGGAACGGATCTTGCAGCACCACGCCGAATCGTCCGCGCAACTCGGCGAGATCCATTTCTTTCACGTCGACGCCATCGATGCGAACCGCCCCGCGCTGCACATCGTAAAAACGCAACAGCAGCGAGATGAGCGTGGTCTTGCCCGCACCAGTATGGCCAACAATGGCGACGGTTTCTCCGGGCTCAATGGCGAAGCTCACATCCCGCAGAACCCAGTCCGGCTCAGACGATTCGCTCGACCCGCTTTCGTCCGATGCACTCTTGGTAAGCTCGGAGCCGTTGCCCGAATCGTCGTCGCCACGTTCGGCGGGCACGTCGCGATACGCGAACCAGACGTGATCAAATTCGATGCGGCCGGGGCCCGCCGGCGTTTTCGTCACCACAGGGGAAACCACTTCCACCGGCGCATCCAGCAGCTTGAAGATGCGTTCGCTCGCGGCCATTGCCGACTGGAGGATGTTGTACTTCTCGCTGAAGTCCATGATCGGACGGAAGAAGCGCTGCGCATACTGCATGAACGCGACCAGCACGCCCAGTGACGCCACAGTCGCCACCAAATGAAACGAAATAATGGCGGGCCACCTGAACTCAATCGCAACGCTGCTGACCGTAGTCCCAGCGATGACATCTTTTCCACCGAACCAGATCACCGAGGCAATTGCGATGGACGAAAGAATTTCGACCACGGGATAGTAAACCGCGTAGGCCATGATCGCATCTTTGAACGCGTCCATGTGGCTGCGATTAATTTCCGCGAAGCGGTCGTAGGCTTTGCGCTCGCGGTTAAACAGCTGCAGCACGACCATTCCACTGACATGCTCTTGCAGGTAAGCATTGATGCGCGCTATGGCGGTACGAATCCGGCGATAAGAGTCACGAACTTTGTCGCGAAAGATCTTGGTGGCCACCACAATCAGCGGCAGCACCGCAAAGGTAATCAGGGCCAGCTCCCAGTTCATGCACAGCATGATGCCGACGATGCCGGCCAGCACAAAGATGTCCTCAAAAATTGAAACCACGCCCGAAGTGAACATCTCGTTCAAGGCATCAACATCAGTGGTAACGCGGGTGACCAGGCGGCCGACTGGATTTTTATCGTAGAAAGCGACGTGCATGCTCTGCAGGTGGCGGAAAATCTGGCTACGCAAATCGAACATGACTTTCTGCCCGGTCCACTGCATGTAGTAGGTCTGCAAGAACTCAAGCAGAAAGCTGAAGATCAGCAACCCAACATAGACTGCCGCAATCTGCCCAATGCCGGCCAGGGGATGCGGGCTGAGCCAACTCCACATGCCGGAAGTAGATTCCTTAGTGGGCGCCAGGTAGCGATCGATCGCAACCTTCGTGAGATAAGGCCCGAGAACGTCGGCAAAAGCCTTGAACAAGATCGAGAGCAGCGCAATCGCCACCTGCCAGCGATAAGGACGCAGATAGGTCAGCAGCCGCCGCATCAATCGGCTGTCATACGCCTTGCCTAATATTTCTTCTTCGTGGGCCATTGACCGTTGCCCGTGGCTCGCGGCTCAGTCTGCGGCGCCGCCTCAGTCGCTCCTACTCAGTCGCTCTTACAAAGAGTACCCCAAATAGATGGAAAAGGAAGCCGCAAGGATGGAAAACGTTTGGGCCTCAACCGCGGCAGGCTGAGGTGGATAATCAAAGACGGCGTCCCCATAACCGATTGTGCAGGGGCAATCAAAGGGATAATCAAACACTGCCGTCATGATCAGACCGTGAGCTTAGGCATCTACATTTCCGTTCCGTTCTGCCGCACGAAGTGCAGCTACTGCAACTTTGCGTCGGATGTATTCTCGCGCGTGTTGTTTGATCGCTACGTGGAGCGTGTGTGTGCTGATATTGAGAACGCACCCGTCATTGCGCGGGAAGTAGGCGGGCAGATCGAGCGCGGGGCGGATTCCGTCTATCTCGGCGGAGGGACGCCGACCGTGCTCGACACGGCGCAACTGGAGCGGATCTTCGCGACAGCGCGGGCCAACCTTGAAGTGCAGTCCGACGCGGAGATCACGGTGGAATGCGCTCCTGGCACGCTCACTCAGGAGACGCTCGACGCGCTGCTGCGATGCGGCGTGAACCGCGTCAGCCTGGGGGTGCAGTCGTTTGTAGATCAGGAAGCTGCGGCTGTGGGCCGCTTACACAAGCGGACGACCGTGCTCGAAGACATTTCTCGACTGCGGGCGGCGGGAATTACGAATATCAATGTTGATCTGATCGCCGGGCTGCCGCACCAGACAGCGGAAAGCTGGAATGTCTCGCTCGAGGAGACGATCGCGACCGGCGTCCCGCACGTGAGCGTTTACATGCTGGAGGTGGATGAGGATTCGCGACTCGGACGCGAACTCATGGCCGGCGGCATACGCTACCACGCGCATTTTGTGCCCGATGACGAAGCCACGGCGGATTTCTATCTTGCCGCGTGTGAGCGGCTGGATGCGGCGGGCGTTCCGCAATATGAAATTTCCAACTTCGCGCGCCAAGGGTTCCAATCGCGACACAACCTGAAATACTGGACGCGGCAGCCTTACTTCGGTTTTGGCGTGGACGCGCACTCGATGCTGGTGTCTGCCACTCCTGATCAGGGCGCCGTGCGATTCGCAAGCCCCGATTCGCTGGAACATTACATTGCCGAAGCACCCTTGCAGCGGACCGAGGTGTCGCGCCAAGCAGCATTGGAGGAGAGTTTCTTTCTTGGGCTGAGGCTAACCCGGGGACTGGATCTGGGAGAACTGTCAGCGGATTTTGGAGAAGAGGCGTTAGGGAATTTCGAAAACGAGGTTTCCCAGTTCCTGAAAGGCGGGTTGATGGAGATTGACGGCAGATATGTTCGTCTCACGCCTCAGGGGCGGCTGCTTTCGAATGAAGTATTCCAGCGCTTTCTATCACCCCTCAAGCCCGCCGAGGTGGTGCGAGCAACGATGATGTGATCGTGTTGCCGATCAGACTGGTCCGTTACTTTGGTTCTCTTTTGCATGGTCGAACGCATGGTGTTTGATGGTCACTGAAGGACCATGAGCGACGATCGGCGGTCAGGCTTCTTGAAGAGATTCGCGACATTCAGAATCAGAAAGAGAACGCGGCAAACTACAAGGTGGCTTTGCAGAACCAGCAAGAAGCCATGGCCATACAGAAGCGGGGGATACCGAGGGGCCAGGCAGCGTTTGCCGGGCTTGGTTGTGTTGTTTATCTTTCTGGGAGGGACCTACCTCGTGTCTCTCCTCTCCTGGTTTTTCAATTGGACGCTCCGGCACTAAGCGTCCGCGATTCGGTGTCAAGCCCGTCCAGACCGAACGGTCGGTTCGAGCGTTATCTTCAACCTGAACTACTATGGTGTAATGAACATCCCGCTGCGTCAAAGACGACTTGAGTATGTCGGCCCACAGCAATCGGAGGGTTGTTGGATTTCCAACTGAACGAAGAGCAACTGCAATTGAAGAAAGCCGTGCGCGAGTTCGCTCAGCGCGAGATCGCTCCCAACGTTATGAAATGGGACGAAGCCGGTGAGTTTCCTCTGGCCACGGTCAAGGAAATTGGCAAGCTGGGGCTGATGGGTGCTGTCTTCCCCACCGAATACGGCGGTGCGGGCATGGGCTATGCCGAATACGTGATGATCATCGAAGAGCTTTCGCGGGTTGATGGGTCGGTCGGGATTATTATTGCCGCGCACACCTCGCTTTGCTCGAACCATATCTTCCTCGCCGGCCATGAAACGCAAAAAAAGAAATACATCAACAAACTGGCCACGGGCGAATTCATTGGCGCATGGGGATTGACCGAACCCTCTTCTGGATCGGATGCGGGCAGCGCGCGCATGACCGCGGTTCGCAAAGGCGGGAGCTGGGTGTTGAACGGAACCAAGACCTTTTGCACCAACGGTCACTACGCCGACGTGATCGTTGTGATCGCCGTGACCGATCGCGCCGCGCACACGCACGGGCTTTCGGCATTTGTGGTGGAGAAGGGAACCAAGGGATTTCGTCCCGGCGAGAAAGAAAACAAACTGGGCCTACGCGCCAGCGACACGGCGGAACTGATCTTTGAAGATTGCGTGATCCCGGCGGAGAACTTGTTGGGCGCGGAAGGCCAGGGATTCGTCGACGCGATGCGGGTGCTCGACGGCGGGCGCATCTCGATTGCGGCTCTATCGCTGGGCATGGCGGAGGGAGCGTACGAGGCGGCCCTGAAATATTCCAAAGAGCGCAAGCAGTTCGGCAAAGCCATAGGCGAATTTCAGGCTATTCAGTGGAAGCTGGCCGACATGGCAACCGAAATCGATGCCGCCAAGCTGCTCACCATGCGGGCTGCGTCGATGAAAGATGCGGGCATGAAGACCACGCTGGAGTCATCCATGGCGAAGCTCTATGCCAGCGAGGTCGCGGTGAGGTGCGCCAATGAGGGCGTGCAGATTCATGGCGGCTATGGCTTCATCAAAGAGTATCCCGCCGAAAAGTTTTACCGCGACGTGAAGCTGTGCACCATCGGCGAAGGGACCAGCGAGATTCAGCGGCTAGTGATTGCGCGGCAGTTGCTGAAGGACTAGCTCTTGGTTCTTAGCTGCTAGCTCTTAGCCACACCTGCCACATGATCAATGCCAGTCGCTGGTCGCCAGCGCTACGAACAGGCACGTCCATTGGGTGTGGCCGATAACGAACTGTGTCCCCTCAGCCACGTCGCGCCGAAGATTTCAGTTTGTCTCACCTCTGCTTTACACTGACAGTTTGAATCAGGACATCCAGGCATGGATCGACCGACTGCGGGCGGGCGATACGCGCGCTTTGTCGCGCGCCATCTCCACCGTCGAGAACCGCGCGACGGGGTGGACGGATCTGCTAAAGGCTCTGTTTCCGCATAGCGGGAAGGGGCGTGTCCTTGGGCTCACTGGCGCGCCGGGGGCGGGCAAGAGCACTTTGGTTGATCATCTGGCGCGGCATTATCGAAAACAGAATCGTACAGTTGGAATCATCGCGGTTGACCCGACCAGTCCCTACACCGGTGGGGCGATTCTGGGCGACCGCATTCGCATGCAGGAGCATTTTTCTGATCCGGGGATTTACATTCGTAGCATGGCGACGCGCGGATCGCTGGGGGGACTGGCGCGGACGACGGCCGATGTCGCCACAGTGCTCGACGCCTCGGGCCGTGACATCGTTATGATCGAGACGGTGGGTGTGGGCCAGGATGAAGTCGACATCGTGCGCCTGGCCGATGTCACCGTTGTGATTCTTGTTCCCGGCATGGGCGATGACGTGCAGACGATCAAAGCGGGGATCATGGAGATCGCCGACGTTTTCGCGATCAACAAAAGCGACCACGAAGGCGCCGAGCGGGTGGAACGCGAGATTCGAGCGTTGCAATCACTAGCCACGCGTCCTGACGGCTGGACGCCTCCGATCGTTAAGACGGTGGCTAGCGAAGGCGCCGGCATTGCTGAGTTGGCGGCAGCGATCGGAGAGTACGAGGGGTATCTCCAGAAGGAGAATCTCACGTTCAAGAAAAATGTACAGAATTGGGGTGAGCGGTTGGTCGAAATGCTGCGCGACGCAATGCTGGAAAAAGCGCGGGAGCATCTCGGCGATGGCAATGTGGCGCGGATGGCGGCTGAGGTCGCTGAGCACAAGCGCGATCCTTATACTCTGATCGAGGAGATTGCGGGAAAGATCGGGAAGGGTTAGTTCCCGAAAGTGGTGCTGGAGGACTCTGAAGCGGAACAGAGTGCCGACGCTACGGGACTCGGTTCTAGTTGTTTGGGGCTCACCCCGGACTTACGTCCTGGCTATCGTATGCCGCCCCCTGAACGGGGCTGGGGCTCTGTCGCCCAAATCGTCGTGCCTGCCCGGCGTGTGATTAGCAATGACTGTGCGGATTGATCATCTCGGAATTGCGGTGAAGTCGCTGGCGGCAGCGAAGGCGATCTATGAGAAATTGGGTCTGCGCATAACGCCCGTAGAGACCGTGGAGCATGAGCAGGTGCGGGTGGTGATGGTTCCGGTGGGTGAAAGCCGGCTGGAACTGCTCGAGGCAACCTCGCCGGATTCCGCCGTCGCGAAATTCATCGCCAAGCGTGGAGAAGGTCTTCACCACGTGTGCTTGCGAGTGCCTGACTTGGCGGCTGCGGTGGAGCGCTTGAAGAGAGATGGAGTGCGCCTGGTTTCGGAAGACATTAAGACGGGCGCGGGCGGGCATAAATACGTGTTTGTGCATCCTTCGGGCGCCGGCGGGGTGTTGTTGGAGTTGGTTGAGTCCCAGGAAACGCGGCGATGAAGCCGAGGGAAGGGGTTGAAAAAGAGATTCTCGAGATTGTGAACCGAGAGACACGGGCTTGGAACGCCAAGGACGTTGATCGGTTAATCACAGTTTTCCACCCCGATATGGTTTGGCCCTGGCCTCCGAACAGCGACGCTCACGATCCGATAAAGTGGGTGCTGGTGCTAGGGCGATTCGACGCGCGCGTTGGAAAAAGGTTTGGCAGGATCTGTGTGCGACTCACACCCTGATCCATAATCAACGTGCAATAAGAAAAATTGAGGTTTCCGATCAGGGCGACGGTGCCTTTGCGGTTGTGGACGTTGATCCTCTGTGGCGCGACAGCGACGGCAAAGATTTCCATTGGAAAGGGCGCGCTTCGAAAGTCTACAGCCGGGTGGGAGCGGAATGGGAAAATGACCATGCATACCGGCCTGCTTGCGTACTTGCCCACTGTAATTTGATCGTTCGCGATGGTGCGACTTGGGCAACTTCTTGCACATGCTTCTTCTCGCCATAGACACTTCCGGCAGGTTGGGCAGCATCGCGCTGGCGCGCGGCCATGAAGATGGAAGCTGCGATGTGATCGAAGTTGTCCCCTTGGCCGGTGGAACTTTTTCGGCGCAGCTGGTACCGCAAGTCGCTGCTTTCCTTTCTAAGCATGGATTCACCAAGTACGACATTGATGCTTTCGCCGTGGCCTCGGGACCGGGTTCGTTTACCGGATTGCGTGTCGGTCTGGCGGCGATCAAGGCGCTGGCGGAAATTCTAGGAAAACCAATTGCGGCGGTGTCCTTACTGGAGGGACTGGCCCTCGCCGGGGTCGCTAAAGGGAAGGTTTGCGCCGCCTTGGATGCCGGGCGCGGAAAAGTTTATTCCGGCGAATATGAGCTCGCCGGTGATTCGGCGCAGGTTTTACGGGAAAAGCTTCTTACAAAAGAGGAATTCGTTGCTGCGGCTCGCGGATGGCAGATCGTTACTCCCGACGCTGGGCTGGTTGCAACGGCTGAAACTGCGGGATTGTCCGCCATGCTGGTTGAACCGCTCTCAGCCGGTGCCGTGGCCAGAGTAGGCTGGCGCAAGCTCCGCCAGGGCCAAGCGGTCTCACCCGAGCAATTGGAAGCCAATTACATTCGTCGTTCCGATGCCGAGATTTTCGGCGCTAAAGGCTAGCAACACAGCGAAGCAGGTGCGAGGGCAATCTCACACATCAGCCGGAAGGAATCCGGCGCCCATCAGTAAACAGGAAACGAATTGCGCGTACGTTCCGCCACAGCCGCCGACATCCCCGCAATTATGGAACTGGAGCGTCAAAGTAGGGCTGCAGCGCACTGGTCAGCCGAGCAGTATGAGCGAATGTTCGAAGCAACCCCGCCTAGCCTTCCACATTTTGTGGGGCTCGTTATCGAAGATGAATCCGGCATTCAGGGATTTTTAGTCGGCCAAGCCCATGCCGATGAGTCGGAGCTTCAGAGTATTGCGGTTCGAGCGGCCGGTCATCGCCGCGGTTTCGGAAGCCAGCTGTTGACTGAGTTCCTGGAGCAAGCTCGGGAGGGGGGAGCCAAGTCTGTGCATTTGGAAGTTCGCGAGTCGAATCAGGCCGCGCGAGCCTTCTATGAAAAATGGCTATTTCAGGAAAGCGGGCGACGAAAGGACTATTACACGGGCCCTGTGGAGGACGCGGTTCTGTATTGCCGGCGCCTTTCATAAGTCGATTCTCAGAAAGAGACTGCACCATAAATTTGGCATTGAACCGGTTTTAAAAGCTATGATAACTTTGAGTCAGTTACTTCCCGGTTGGAGGTCTGCTGGATGCTGACTCCGAGAGACCATCTCATGACTCGCGATCAGGAATTTCAAAAACTAGCGCAAGAACACACACAATATTCATCTCGCCTCGATTCCCTAACCCAGAAGCGTTATCTCAGCGAAGACGAAAAGCTCGAAGAAGTCCGACTCAAGAAGCTGAAGCTGCGGCTCAAAGACCAGATGGAAGCCATTGAGCGGCAGTTCCGGCAGCAGTTCGGGACCAATGTAGCCTAGTCTCTGTCCAACCTTTCGCGGCTGTTGCCGCGCAGGGAATATTGTATCTTCAGCAGGGCGCTATCCAGCGCCTTTTTTCTTGCTACCTTCCATCTGGAATGGCGATCCTCGAAGGTCCGCTGCACTATAATAATTAACACTCCTCATGGTTCGCGACGGCTATCTTTATGCAGTCCCGTTGATTGCCGCCAGCTTCGTGTTTGGCTGGCTCACTCGGCCCGCCTGGGCGATTCCGCCGCTGCTGCTGGCACTTTTCTTGTTATGGTTCTTCCGCGATCCGGAACGGGAAATCCCGGATGCTGCTGGGGCCGTTGTTTCTCCGGCGGATGGTAAGGTTACCGATGTTTCTTTCATTGCAGCCGGCGGCGAGAAGCGGACGCGCATCAGCATCTTTCTAAGCGTTTTCGACGTGCATGTGAACCGCTCGCCCATTGCCGGGGTGGTGCGTGAGGTGCGCTATCAGCGGGGACGATTCCTGAACGCGATGAACGCAGTGTCCGCTGAGCACAATGAGCAGAATATTGTCACCCTGGAAGGCTCGGGCCAGGTTGTCATCTTCAAGCAGATTGCCGGATTGCTGGCCAGGCGGATCGTTTTTTATCCTAAAGTGGGGGACCTTCTACAGCGCGGCCAGCGCGTCGGACTCATCAAGTTTGGCTCGCGCGTGGATGTGCTGGTCGGCGCCGATGCCCGGCTGCAAGTGAAGGTTGGCGATAGGGTTCGGGGCGGTTCGACTGTTATCGCCTATTTGCCAGCTCGGTCTGAGTTGGTGGCAGCAGGTGGTGCCTCGGCAAAGGAAAGCGCGCGATGATGGATTCCGATAACCCCAAACCGTCGCACAATCCGCAGCGCCCGCGCCGCCAGAGCAAGGGCATGTACATCCTTCCCTCGCTTTTCACCACGGGAAACATGGCGGCGGGGTATTACGCCATTTTGCAGATCATGCACGCCACGGCAAATGAATTCTGGCACCTGGACAATGCAGCTATCGCGATCGGTTTCGCGGTGCTGTTTGATGGCCTTGATGGCCGTATCGCGCGCATGACCGGCACCAGCAGCGATTTTGGCAGAGAACTGGACTCGTTGGCGGATGTGATTACGTTTGGCGTCGCTCCGGCCATGTTGGCGTGGACCTGGGGATTTCACCTGATGACTCCGGTCACGCTGACTCAGCTGCACCTTAACCTTGGCAAGTTGGGCGCGATTGCTAGTTTCCTGTTCTTAATGGCTGGGGCCAGCCGTTTAGCGCGCTTCAACATTACGACGAATCCGCAACCTTCCAATCCCGGGCGCCCCGGAAAGAAGTACTTTGTGGGCATGCCAATTCCGGGAGGAGCCGGCGTGATCGCTGCGGTTGTACACTTTGCAGCTGGTGATCCGATCACATCCTGGTATACCGCGCTGACCTGGCTGCTCATGGTCGCCGCGATCGCGTACCTCATGGTAAGCACCTGGCGTTTTTACAGTTTCAAGGACATCGATTTCGGCTCGCGTCACCCGTTCCGCCTGATTTTGTTCCTGGCCGCATTGTTTGCCTCCATCTACTATTTCTCGCGTCCCGTACTTTTCGGCGTGGCCTTGCTTTACATGTTGTCCGGCGTGTTCTGGCGGCTGCAGTGGGTTTTCCGGCGGAGGAGCGGCCCACCGCCGCCTACCTACAAGGAGGCATCGCTCACCTCATGAGTTCCTCCTCGAAGCCCGCCATTTCTGTCCCTCACGCCACGAGCCCGCGCGGCAATCAGTATCGAATCGCCATCGTGGGCGCCGCTTCGCTCAAGGGGAAAGAAGTTGCCGACATGCTCAATGAGCGGAACTTTCCCGCCGTGGATGTGCGGCTGCTTGACGATGACGAGTCACTCGGCCAACTAGAAGCCATAGGAGACGAAATCAGCTTCATCCAGAGCGTCAGAGCGGAACAGTTCGATAATGTGGATTTCACGTTCTTTGCCGCAGACGGCGCGAGCGCCCAGCGAAACTGGAGGACTGCGCGCGACGCCGGCAGCACCATTATTGACCTATCGGCCGGCCTCGAGGATGAATCCGGCGCTACAGTGCGCTCACTTTGGGTAGAACGAGAGCGGGGACAAGTTCAGCCGCCTGAACTTCAGCCCGGACCTTGCGTCACCGCTCACCCTGCGGCCGTGGTTCTGGCGTTGTTGTTGCTGCGTGCAAGCAGCGTGGGGAGCGTTCGTCGAGTGGTTGTCACTTTGTTCGAGCCCGCCTCGGAGCACGGACAGAAAGGCATGGACGAACTGCACCAGCAAACCGTGAATCTTCTTTCCTTCCAGCCACTGCCGAAAGACGTGTTCGACGCGCAGGTCGCGTTCAACCTGATTGGCAGCTACGGACAAAAGTCTCAGCCTTCACTGGGCTCAGTGGAAAAGAGGGTGCTGCGCCACTACCAGAGAATTGCCGGGGAGAATGCCCCGCAGCCCTCGCTCCTGCTGCTGCAGGCGCCGGTCTTTCACGGCTATGCGATGGCTGTCTTTCTGGAAATGGAACAACCTGTGGACTGCGGTCAATTGTCGTTGGCGGTCAGCGGAGAGCACGCTACCATCGCGGGCGCTGAAGAAGAGGCGCCCAACAATGTGAACGCGGCCGGACAAGCGGCGGTTCTGCTGTCGGTTAAGGGCGATGTAAATAATACCAATGGAGTCTGGCTTTGGGCTGCTTTCGATAACCTGCGCATCTCAGCCATTAGCGCCGTCGAGAGCGCCGAAAGCTTGATTGCCACGCGGCCGATTGGAAAGATTCAATGAGGCCCGCGGCGGCGGTCGCGTCCGCGATGTTGCTGTTGGTGGCGACGGGGTGCGGTTATCACACGGCTGGGCATGCGGTCCAACTTCCGCAGAACATCAAGACCATATCTATCCCCACCTTCGCCAGCCAGACCAAAACCTACCGGATCGAGCAAATTCTAACTGCTTCTGTGGTGCGTGAATTCACGACGCGCACGCATTACCGAATCCTCAGCAATCCAAATGACGCGGCCGACGCTACCTTGCACGGAACTGTGATATCCACGTCGGCGTCACAGGTTACCATCGACTCCGCGACCGGCCGTGCTGCCAGCGCCCTGATCGCGGTGAGCATCAAAGTTTCGCTGTCCGACCGCAAGGGCAAGGTGCTCTACGAGAATCCGGCGTACGTTTTTCGCGAACAGTACGAAGTCTCGCAAGACCTCGGCAGCTTCTTTGAAGAGGACTCGCCCGCTTTCCGTCGGCTCTCCCAGGATTTTGCGCGCACTCTGGTTTCTGACATCCTGGAGGGTTTTTAACCGCTTGCAGAGGAATGTGCAATCGGTACCGGGCAGACGCCGTGGTTCCGGCTTGAAAGTTCTTTCCCGGAGAGATGTATTAACAATGAACGGTAAAATGTTCGCGATGTTTTACATGACGGAGCTCTTCTAATGCGGGCATTTGCGCAGGCCGAGCGCTTCGTCAGCGAACTCGAATCGCGCAAGTTGCGCTCGGCCTACGTGTTCGTGGGAGATGAGGCCTTCTTTCGCAAGCGCTTTCGCGATGCCATCCTCGAGCACCTGGTGCCTGCGGATCTCCGTGACTTTGGCCTTTTCGAATATGACCTTGCGGAAACCGACTTGGCTGAAGTTCTCGACCGTGCTCGCACTCCGTCGTTGATGGCGCCGTTCCAGGTCTTTTTTGTGCGCGGGGTAAAGAATTTGTTTGGTCGCGGCTCTAACCAAGAAAAACTTGCGGCCGTCGAAAATTATTGCCGAAACCCCAATCCCGACGCGCTGGTTGTCTTCGTGGCTGATCACATCAGCATTCCCGCTGACGTCCGCCGCATGGAGATGCAGGACAAAGAGCGCTACCAGCGCATTCGCGAAACCATGGGCCGGTACTGCGGCATCGTCGAGCTGGCCCGGGTTGAAGAAGGCGAAGCGGTCCGCTGGATCGGCGACTACTGCGCCAGCCGTAGCGTGAAGATCGATCCCGACGGCGCGCGCGAATTAGTCGACTCGCTCGCAGGCGACATGATGATGATCTCCAACGAACTGGAAAAACTCATCCTGTACGTCGGTGAGAAGAAACGCCTCACGCTTGGTGACATTGAAACCATGGTGCTTGCCGCCAAGCAGCGATCGCTATATGAATTGACGGACGCCATCTCCTCCAAAGACCGCGTGCGCGCACTCGAAGTGCTGGACGCGATTCTGACCTCGGGAGACGGTGAAGAAGCCGCCATTGGACACCTCTACATGCTGGCCAAAACCTTTCGCCAGATGCTGGTGATTCTGGAGCGCAACGTCCGCGATCAGCGCATGCTCTGGGCAGCGCTGTGGCAGGGTTTCCGTGTGCCTCCGTTCGCCGCCGATGACATCATCAAGCAAGCCCGCCGTTACAAATCCCGCCGCGACTTGACCCGAGCCATTCGCCTCGTAGCGAGAGCGGATCTGTCGCTGCGCTCGAATCCCGTCAGCAAGCGCCTGGTGCTGGAAAAGCTGGTCATGGATCTGACTACCGAAGCGAAGGTGGAAACAGCTGGGTGGATGCAGGAGCAGTTGCCGGTGTGAGAAAAGCAGCTCTCCGCTGTTAGCCGTCGGCTTTCAGCCGTCGGCCTTCAGCCCTGCCCTCGACATCGCCGTTGGATTTGGAACTGCATGACGGACGTCCAATCTTATCTCGCCCGCGTTGGCTATAAGGGATCAACGTCGCCTACCCTCGAAACCCTGCGCGCGATCCATTACGCCCACCTGCTTAACGTTCCTTTTGAGAATCTCGACATCGCGTTGGGCCGGAAGATTGCGCTCGATGAAGACTCCTTTATCCGGAAAATCGCAGAGCGACGGCGAGGTGGATTCTGCTACGAGTTGAATGGCGCCTTCGCCGCGCTACTACGGGCGTTGGGATTTCGAGTCACCCTGCTCTCGGCGCGGGTTGCTCTCAGCGATGGCGGCGAGAGTCCGGAGTTCGATCACCTCACGTTACGTGTCGACCTTGATGAAACTTGGCTGGCGGACGTGGGTTTCGGAGAATCGTTTCTAGAGCCGCTGCGAATCGAGCCCGGCGTTGAGCAGATGGACCGCGCGGGGACGTTCCGCATTGTCGAGCGTGGCGAGCGCCTGCTACTGGAAAAGAAACAACCGGTCGGCACTTGGAAAGGCCAGTACTCATTTACTTTCCAGTCGCGCCGACTGGAAGAGTTTGCCGGCATGTGCGAGTACCACCAACGGTCTCCCGAGTCGCATTTCACGCAGAATGAGATCTGCAGCCGAGCCACACCGGAGGGACGGATCACCCTCGCGGGCATGAAATTGATTGTGACCAGGAACGGTGAACGCGAGGAGCGACGACTGAAGTCCGAAGACGAGTGGAGAGATACTCTCCGGGAGCGCTTTGCGGTCGTTCTGTGAGTCGGGCTGAAGTCTCTTTTTGCGAGTCAACTGCGGCGCGACTGAAGCCGCGGACTTTCACAGCCCGACCACGCGTGGCCCAGGAGGCGTAGCAAAACGACCGAATTTACTGCAACGCCTTTACTCGTGCCGAGAGCCTAGACTTGTAGCGGGAAGCTGTTTTGTCGTGCAGCGTGCCCTTCTGGATTGCCTTATCGAGGGCGGAGACTGTCTGGCGGTAGACCTGTTCGGCGGCCTGTTTATCGCCCTTGGCGATGGTCTCGCGCAGTTCCCGCAGGGCGCTGCGGAGGCGGGAGGTGTTGGCGCGGTTGCGGGCAGTGCGCCGTTCGGTCTGACGGGCGCGTTTCAGCGCCGAAAAATGATTAGCCATGAATGGTTCGTTACCTTCGTGTGTATCGCGAGATATTCGGCGAGTAGCGAATACGTTATTCTACGAGACTAAGTCTCTGCCGGTCAAACAGGTGGCATTGCCTCTCATCCCGGATCCGCTGGCGCGGCTGAAAGTGCTGCTTGATTCTTCGACGCCCATTGTGGCGATTGAGAGCGTCGAGGAAGTCCGCGCTGTCCGACTGGTACGTGCGGCTTGTGCGGCCTTGAACCTCGCGACATTCGAGTGGACGATTGCCAGCGGCCTAGTGCGCTGCGGCAGCGATGTTGGCGAGGTAGTGCCCGAAGCGCGGGCAGTTAGTACATCGGCTTATGGCGCAGCCGCTCAGGAGGCCCTCGTGAACTCGAAAGCCATCTACAACAGTCAGGAACCAGCGCAAATGCTGGCTAACCTCGAGGGCATTTCCGTCGGCGCGGCCTTCATCCTGAAAGACCTGCACCGCCATATGGGTGAGCCAGTGGTCGTTCGGCGTCTGCGCGATGTGGGGCAGAAATTCTCCGAGAACCGCCGCACCATCGTTCTGACCTCACCGAAAATTGAGATTCCTGCCGAGCTCGAAGGGCTGGTGGAATTTCTGCAGTTCCCCCTGCCCGACCGCCGACGCTTGCGCCAGATCATCGATGAAACCGTCGCCAGAATTTCCAAGAATCACACTTTGCAGCGGAGGCTTGATGACCAGGGCTATGACGCAGTGGTGGACGGCCTGCGTGGCCTTACCGAAGAAGAAGCAGAGCGTGCCCTTTCTCAGGCGCTGGTTGCGCGCAATGGATTGTGCGCTGAAATTGCGGAGGATGTGCACGATACTAAGAAGTGTTTGCTCCGGCGCTCTGAAATGTTGGAGTTCGTGGAAGCGGGCGATGCCTTGGCCGGTGTGGGCGGAATGGACAATCTCAAGCGCTGGCTGGCTCAGAGGCGCGGCTCATGGGAAGACGCGGCGCGCGAGTTCGGCTTGGAAGCGCCACATGGCGTAATTGTCCTGGGAGTGCAGGGATGCGGAAAGTCGCTGTGCGCGCGTGCCGTAGCGGGCGAGTGGAATCTGCCGCTTGTGAAGTTCGACACCGCCGCCATCTACGATAAATACATTGGCGAAACCGAAAAACGCATCCGCAAGGTGTTTGAGGTCGCTGAAGGACTTGCTCCGTGTGTCCTCTGGATCGACGAGTTAGAGAAAGTGTTCGCCGGCAGTGGGCCAGACTCGGCGTCGGCCGACGCTGGCGTTTCTTCACGGCTGCTGGCGTCGTTCCTTTCGTGGATGCAGGACCGCAAGACACCTGTCTTCGTGGCCGCCACGTGCAACAACGTTAGCGCGTTGCCGCCGGAACTGATCCGCAAGGGGCGTTTCGACGAACTTTTCTTCGTCGATCTACCCAATCAGGCGGAGCGCGAGCAGATCCTCTCGATTCAATTGAAGAAGCGGAAACGAAATCCAGGGGAGTTTGATCTGCAAACCGTGGCCACCGCGGCCAAGGGATTCTCCGGAGCGGAGATCGACGCTGCCGTGCAGACCTCGATGTACGCGGCCTACTCGAGCAAAAACGACGTGTCCACCCAAGCCCTGCTGGATGCCCTCAGAGCGACCGTGCCGCTCTCCACCACCCGGGCCGAAGAGATTGAAGCCTTGCGCCAGTGGGCGCGGACGAGGGCCGTGCCAGCGTCGATCGCGGTCTAATCCCGGCAAGCAGAGTAAGCCGAAGTAAGCCGAGGCCGCCATTGACTCCCACCTCGGGGCGGGGTAGGCTTAAATTAATGGCAGTCGCTTGCCCCTTGGGCGCGAGCATTTCGGCTGGTTTCACCTCCCCAGAGAACAATTTTGTTTTGCCAACCGGACAGGATATGCCTGCCCGGAGGGAACGGCATCTAATTTCGGCGGTTGAAAAGTAGTGCGCAACAGGCGCGCGGAGGGGTGCGCCAAAACTGAATGAAAAAGAGTATCGGGATTACTCCCAACATTGAGACTCTGTTCGGCACCCGCGATGAAAATGTGCGCGTGCTGGAAGATGGCTTGAACGTCACCATTGACCTGAAGTCGAACTGCATTGAACTGGAAGGCGCGGCACGCGATGTGGCCCGCGCCGAGCAAGTATTCGCTGATTATGAAAGCTTGCAGCGCTCGGGATACACATTCAACAATGGCGATCTCAACAGCATGCTGCGGGTGCTGGCGGCGGATGCCAACTCAACCCTGAAGGGCTTAGCTGAAGTCGGCCGGCAGCGCTCATTCGGGCGGCATACGGTGCAACCGAAAAGCCCAAATCAGCGCCGCTATCTGGAAACCATCGAAACCCATGACATGGTTTTTGGTGTAGGCCCCGCGGGCACGGGCAAAACGTATCTGGCCGTGGCCATGGCGATTTCGGCGCTGCTTTCAAAGCGTGTGAATCGCATCATCCTGGCGCGTCCGGCGGTGGAAGCGGGAGAGCGCCTGGGCTTTTTGCCGGGCACGCTGCAAGACAAGATTGATCCATACCTGCGTCCGCTCTATGACGCGCTATACGACATGCTCGATCCGGAACGTGTCGATCGCTATCTGGAGAAAAACGTTATCGAGATCGCGCCCATTGCCTTCATGCGCGGCCGCACATTGAACGATTCGTTCGTGATTCTCGACGAGGCGCAGAACACCACATCGGAGCAGATGAAGATGTTCGTCACCCGCCTGGGATTCAACTCCAAGGCGGTGATTACTGGAGACATTACGCAGATCGATCTCCCCAGCGCCCGCCGCAGCGGGCTTCTCGAAGCGATCGATGTATTGAAGAGCGTGGAGGGTTTGGCGTTTGTCCACTTCGACGAGGCCGACGTGGTGCGGCATCACCTGGTGCAGCGCATTATCCGCGCTTACGACGAGCACAAAACGCGCATTGCCGAGCAGCAGATTCTGCTGTTGCCGGAAGTTAAAAATGGAAATGCAAAAGGCACGGAAGTCGGTGAACGAACCAACGGAAAGTCCAGTGCCCCTGGAATAGGAAGCGGGCAGGACGTTGCCGGGTCACGGGCGGAAATCGGAACTGAG
This sequence comes from Acidobacteriota bacterium, assembly GCA_003225005.1. Lineage (GTDB taxonomy): Bacteria > Acidobacteriota > Terriglobia > Terriglobales > Acidobacteriaceae > Sulfotelmatobacter. Next base: position 38,223 of record QIAN01000065.1, read on the forward strand.
GAGTAAGGTACAGGTTCCACACGGGAGGGCGCCGGATTGGGCCCTCCCTGTTTGTTTTGGCCAGCGCAGACGCAGATCCATGGTTGGGCAGAAAAGAAATTTAGCGCAGAGTTCGCCGAGAAAGGCCGCACAGGTCGCGGAGAGGAAAGTGGTCACTTTGAAGAGGCGAAGGGGTGGGCTCAGCGGCGCGATGCTCGAAGGCTTTGTGCTGCGGGCGCGACGGGTCGTGGGATTAAAGGGCACGGTCAACGTCCTGGTGACGGGCAGCAGCGAGATGCGAGTTTTGAATCGAAGGTTTGGCGGCAAGGACAAGCCCACAGACGTATTGTCATTCCCCGCTTTGGCGCAGATCGAGGGAGGAAAATTCGCTGGGGATGTTGCTGTCTGTGCCGACATTGCCGCAAGAAATGCCCGGCGGCTCGGACATTCCGCGGTCGAAGAGGTGAAAATCCTGACGCTACATGGAGTTCTCCATCTGGCGGGCTACGACCACGAGAGCGATAATGGCAGAATGGCCCGCAAGGAGAGCAAGCTCCGGCGAGAGCTGGGGCTGCCCACGGGGCTGATCGAGCGAAATAAGCAAGCAGGAACCAAAGGACTCCCAGTGCGCAAAACTCGCGCATCAAGCCGCGGTGCCGCAGGCTTGCGGAGGCCGAGATGAACCTTGCGGTTGCCGTGGCGCTGCTTCTGCTGTTGGGTTTGCTGATCCTGGTTTCCTACGTGGATCGGGTCTACCAGGAGATCGGCAAGTTTCTCTCGCGCGAATTCCAGAGTAATATCGACATTTTTGAGCAAAAGATTGAACCTAAGCTGCGCGTTAGCCGCAGCCGGGCATCGCTTTCCATGGCGGTGCTCACCCAGTTGATCACCGCCGTCATTGGCTTGCTGCTGGGTTTCACGGTTTTCAATGATCAGAGGTGGAGTGTCTACGAAATCCTCCAGGCGACCCTGAGCCTGATTCTGATTGTGATTCTGTGCAACCGTTTCCTACCGTTCGTATTTTTCTCCCGCACCGACGGCGCATGGCTCATACGCTGGACACCGATGCTCACAATCCTGATCTATTTAGTGCTGCCGGTCACAATCGTGTTGGGATTCCTTCAGTCCGTTGCCTCGCTCACTCGGCAAAACACAGGAGAACAGCCGGAGAGCCCGGCAGAAGCTGTGGACGCGCTCATTGAGGCCGGGCGGGAAGAGGGCATTCTGCAGGAGGGTGACCGTGATCTGATTCAGTCGGTGGTGGAGTTCAGCGGTAAGACAGTGCGTGAGGCGATGAAACCGCGTCCCGAGATATTTGCCGTCCCCCGTGACACTACGGTGGAGCGATTCATCGAGTTGCTGCGGACCAAACACTACTCCCGCGTCCCCGTGTATGAAGGGAACATCCACAATATTAAGGGAATCGTTTACGCGCAGGACGTGCTGCAGGTGCCGGATAGTGAGGCGCGGGTCCGGACGCTGGACAGCTTGATGCGGCGTGACGTTTATTTCGTACCGGAGAGCAAGCTCGGAAGTGATCTGCTCCGCGAGATGCAGAAGAAGAATATCCGGATGGCGATTGTCGTAGATGAGTACGGCGGAGTCGCCGGGCTGGTCACGATTGAAGACCTGGTGGAAGAGATCGTGGGTGAGATCCGCGACGAGCATGAGAAGCCTGAGATCATCCGCGAAAGCGAGCGTTCTTACATCGTTTCCGGAGGAATGGATGTAGACCGCCTGGCGGAACTCTTTGGGGTGAAGCCGGAGGGGAAGGAGTCGTCGACCCTGGCCGGGCTGGTCACCGAGTTGGCCGGACGCATTCCGCAGAGAGGCGAAGTAATCGAGGAGGACGGTTTGCGCTTCGAGGTAGTGGAATCTACAAACCGCAAGGTTGAACGAGTACGAGTTAGCGTGCCGCAGCCGCAACAGTTGAAGTTGATTTGAGGAACGCTACTGGCGGTGAGCTTCTAGCTGCTGGCCAACCCGTTCACGCCTAAGCCCACTCTCTCTGTCTGAGGTCGTAAACGGGCTCGCGCATCCCCCAAATTGAATACAGCATTTGATTATTGCGGCGGTCGCGTGCAAGTAGCGTGGTGCAATGAGAAGCCCGTAGCTAGAAGCAGACAGCTAGTAGTATATTCCCTATGCCATTTCGCTCCGGTTTCGTCTGCATTCTCGGCCGGCCCAATGCGGGCAAGTCGACAATGCTGAATGCGCTCGTCGGTGAGAAGCTCGCGATTATTTCGCCTAAGCCTCAGACCACGCGCAACCGCATCCAGGGAGTGGTTCATTTACCCACGGCAAAAGGCCGCGATGCCGGGCAAATAGTTTTGCTCGATACGCCAGGTGTGCACAAGCCAGATAGTTCCCTGGGCCGCAGGATGATGGTGGAAGTGCGTGAAGCGCTCGAAGGATGCGATCTTGTGCTGGTCATCATGGACGTGACGCGCAAGTTTGACCCACGCGACCAGTTTGCGCTCGACTTGTTGAAGCAATCCGGCACTGGGGCCTTTCTCATCCTGAACAAAGTCGACCTGCTGCGAGACAAATCGAAGCTTCTGCCGATGATCGAGGAATATCGCAAACTTTATGACTTCAAGCAAGTCATTCCGATTTCCGCAGTGAAGCGAAGTGGACTCGACGTTCTGCTGAAGGAAGTAATTTCCGCGCTGCCTCGAGGGCCTGCTTATTTCCCCGCAGATCAGGTTACCGACCAGCCAGCCCGGTTCATGGCGAGCGAGATCATTCGCGAACAGGTTTTGATGGAAACCGAAGAGGAAATTCCTTACGCGACCACTGTGGTTGTGGACACCTTCGAAGAAGGGAAAAAACTGACGCGTATTTCCGCGACCATTTACTGCGAGCGCGACGGCCAGAAGGGAATTCTTGTTGGCAAGCGTGGACAGATGCTGAAGCGAATCGGTACGGGGGCACGGCTGCAGATCGAACGTATGCTGGGGACGAAGGTCTTCCTGGAGCTATACGTCAAAGTGCAGCCGGGCTGGCGCGATTCCCGGAGTTTCGTGCAAGAGCTTGACTGGCGAAGGCAGTTGGAGCAGCTGTCGACGTCTCGCGGCTCGCTTGACGAAGAGCGATGAAACAGACCACGGAGCTCGTGCTGCGAATTGGCAGAAGGTTGCCGCGCACCCGGAAATCCCTGTAAAATCACAGTACTGCAAATAACCGAGTCAATGCGAGGATCATGTCTTCCGACGGCCCCGACGAACAGTGGTCTGATTACGACTTCGATCCCGAAAAATTGACTCTCCGCCTCCAGGTCACTCTGGCCGCCGATAAGAGGGCAATTGATGCGGTGGTGGAACAGGTCATGGATACCATTCGTCAAACCAAGTGCGCCGATGGAAAAGAAGACGCCATTGAACTCGCTTTGACCGAGGCCCTGGCCAATGCCGTGGTTCACGGCGCAAAGGAAGACCCCAGTAAGACCGTCGAATGCGTAGTAGCTTGTGATGAAGAACGTGGCATGATCATCGTGGTCCGCGATCCAGGATCAGGCTTCGACCCCGCTGCCATTCCTACTCCGACCGTGGGGCAGAACATCTATTCCAATCACGGTCGCGGAATCTTCCTCATCAATCAGCTCATGGATGAAGTGAAGTTTCTCAAGAACGGGACCGAGATCCACATGGTGAAGCGGTAGGAGCTGCTCACGCCAGAGGTTTCGTGATTTCGTCATTCCTTGGTCGCAATTCCCAGCGTTTTCATCTTACGGTAGAGATGGCTGCGCTCCAGTCCCAATACTTCGGAAGTGCGGCTGACGTTTCCGTGATTTTCATCCAGCTTTTTCAGGATGTAGTCGCGCTCGTACGCATCACGGGCCTGATGCAGGGTGGAGAACTCGCTTCCAGAGGCGCGGCGATTGCCGTGGCGATAAACCAAAGGAGGCAAATGTTTGCGGTCGAAGCGGGTGGTGGTGGGATTCATGATCACGATACGTTCAATCACGTTGCGCAATTCGCGCACGTTGCCCGGCCATGAATATCGCATCAGCAATTCGATGGCATCGTCGGTGATTTCACGCGGGCGGCGGCCGTAAGTTGCCGCCAGCTCCTTGAGAAAGTACCGAGCGAAGAGTGGAATGTCTTCTTTGCGTTCGCGCAATGGAGGGACGAAGAAGGGGATCACGTTAAGCCGATAGAACAAGTCCTCGCGGAAATTACCTTTTGAAATCTCTTCTTCGAGGTCTTTGTTGGTGGAAGCAATCACGCGCACATCCACAGTGATTGTTTCTTCGCTGCCCACTGGGATAAAACGTTGTTCTTCGAGCGTGCGCAGCACTTTCGATTGCGTCTTCAAACTCATGTCCCCGACTTCATCGAGAAACAGCGTTCCCTCGTTCGCTTTCTGAAACTTGCCTTCTTTGTCCGTGGCCGCTCCCGAAAACGATCCCTTGTGATGTCCGAACAATTCGCTTTCTATGAGATCTTCGGGTATGGCGGCACAATTTACCTCGACGAAGGTCTGCTCCTTGCGCAGGCTTTGGGCATGAATAGCGTGTGCCACCAGCTCTTTCCCTGAGCCTGACTCGCCGTAGATCAAAACCCGGCCGTTGGTCGGGGCCATGAGTCCAATCTGCTGGCGTAGAGCCTTCATGGGAATGCTGTCGCCCACGATCGTGCTCCTGGCATGGAGCTGCTTCTTGAGGTCGACATTTTCCCGCTCCAGCTTCTTCGATTCGACCGCGTTCTTGACCAGAATCAAAGTCTTGTCGAGGGAGAGAGGTTTTTCGAGAAAGTCGTAGGCGCCGAGTTTGGTGGCGCGGACCGCTGTTTCAATGGTTCCATGGCCAGAAATCATGATCACTTCGGGCGGGTTGTCGAGCTGGCGAATCCTCTCCAGGGTTTCCAGGCCGTCGATGCCGGGCAGCCAGATGTCGAGCAGCACCACATCAAACGCGCCTTTCCGCAAGCGCTCCAGACAGGCTTCGCCGCTCTCCGCCGACGAAGCGGAGTATCCTTCATCGGTCAGTACGCCGGCCAACGAATCGCGGATTCCAGCTTCGTCGTCAACAATGAGGATGTTAGGCATGCTGAACGTTTGCCGTGGGGATAACAATCTCGGAAACGACCGGCAGCTCTACAATGAAGCGGGCGCCGACTGGCTGGTTTTCTTCAACGCGAATGGAGCCATGGTGCTCCTCGACGACACGACTTACAATCGCCAGGCCCAGTCCCGTGCCCCGCCTCTTAGTAGAAAAATACGGCAGGAAGAGCTTCTCTTTGAGTTCGCGGGTCACTCCATGACCGGTGTCCGCCACGGTGATTTCCACCACGTCGCGCGTTGCCACTAATGCGGTCGAAATTTCGATCTCACGGACGAGTGAATCCTGAAGCGCTTCGGCAGCATTATCCACCAGGTTTGCTACGGCGCGTTTGATCGCTTCCGTATCCGCCATGACTTGGGGAAGATCCGGAGCCAGCGACCTGTGAAGGCTGATTCCATCCAGCCTTCCGTGGAAGAGTGAAATCGCGCTCTCTATGATTTCGTTGATGTTTGCGGGCTGCGGACTCGATGCGGGGAAACGTGCCAGTGTGGAAAACTCATCCACAAGCCGGCGGACGGTTTCCACCGCTCCCGCGATCGTTTCCGCGCAGGAGCGGACAATTTCCAGCGACGCTGGAGTCGTTGAGCGTTCCAGGTGGCGAGTGATACGTTCTGCGGAAAGCGCAATAGGAGTGAGCGGATTCTTGATCTCATGAGCCACCCGCCGTGCCACCTCGCGCCATGCCGCCTGTTTCTGACCCTTCAATAGATCAGAAAGATCCTCGAAGACAATTACGTATCCTGACCGTTCGCCCTGATGCCGCAATGTGGCCACGGTGATCGCAACGTTCAGGGAACTTCGCGGTAGTGGCATTTCCATCTGGCTGGTAGTCATGCCCATGCGATCCGCACGGCGCAGGAGTGGCTCGAAGTCTTCCAAAACCTCGCTTGGAAATACGTCAGCCATGGTCGCGCCCCGAAGCATCCGTGCTCCGCCGTGATGACCGTTGTCGGGCTGGAACATACGCAGCAGCGCCTGGTTGGCGTGGGTTACACGCCGGTCGGCGTCGAGCGAAAGTACTCCGGTCGGGATGCTTTCAAGAATGGTTTCCATCTGCCGTCCGCGCTGTTCAAGTTCGGTGTTCGCCGCGCTCAAGTCACGGCTGGAAGCCTCGATCTGACGCCGGCTGACTTCCAGTTCTTCCGCCATGCGATTGAACGATCGAACCAGATCGCCGATTTCATCGGCCGCACTGACATCGACGCGGTAATCCAGCCTGCCCCGGGAGATTTCCTGAGTGGCTTCCGCCAATGCAGCCAGCGGGCGAGTTACCAGTTTGGACAAGAACAGCGCCAGCCAGGTCGTGACAAACAAGACCATCATGGTGAGCAGCAACAGAAGTCCCATGTAGGTTCGGCGAACCAATCGACGCTCACGAGCCAATTGAACATAACGCTGCTGGCTCGCTTCTACCTGGTGCACGGTCTGCGAGAATTGCGGAGGAAGCGGAATGGCGACCAGAATCAGTCCCGCATCTCCGACGGGGGCGCTGCCCAGCGTGTAATCTGTTTGTTCCCAACTAAACTGCGCGGCATGGCCCGCGGCCGCGGCTTCCAGAGGCAACTTTGACTTCAGAAGTTGCCAGGCTGCAGGCATGTTGACACTGGCCTCGGCCTCGCCATCCTGCACAGCCGCTGCAAATCCACCTTGCAAGGTGAGTTCATGATTGTGAAATTCGTTGACCACGTTGGAAAAACCGCGGCCGGAGAACGCGCGCTGCGTCTCTGGTGACGCAGCGATAGCCTGCGCTTCAGTTCGCGCATTCTGCGCCGCATAGCTTGCCAGCAGGGACGCCATGGCATGTGTGTCGGAACGTACCTCTTCCACCGGCGTAGAGAACCACTTGTCGATGGAGCGATTCATCAATCCATAGGCGAACCAATACATCACCATCACCGGCACGAAGGAGAGTAGTAGCGCTCCTACCACCATGCGGGTGCGAAACTTCGAGCCCAAGACTCCCAGTCGCCGCTCCGCAAACAGTTTCAGCAGGTTCCGGCCCAGGACGAACGTCAACGCAGCGAACAGAAGACAAATCAGCGCTGAAAGCGCCGCAAAGACTACGATCTCCTGATTGTTTCCTGGTTGGAGGAAGCGCAGATCGAAAGCGGTCTGCGACACCAGAATAACGAGCAGCAGAAAGACGCCGATAGCCAGCAGAATGATGGCCTGCTTGCGGTTGGGGGCGTTCGATATTCGAGTTGGAGCGGGATGTGCCACGGCAATATTGTCGCCCACACCGTGAGGAGACGCCGGATTCTGTGCACGGCAGAGACGTTGCAAGTCATTATAGATGCAGAGTCAGACCCGCGGCACACTTGGATCTCCGCGGCGAAGCAACTGGAGGCAGGTTGCGAGGTCTCCACTGCTAACTTGCCAAAGCAGAATCGGGCTGACACTGCACTCACCGGGCCGCGCTTCGGCGGAGGACCTGCTTAACCATGCGGGAGGAAACTTCGTAAAGGGCACTCGTCACATTGAGCCTGTGATTTTCGGCAATAATTCTTGCCTACGCCGACGATCAGACCATGCATCTCGTTGTAAACCTGCGCCACAGTCGTGCGCCGGCTGGTGCTCATGCGAGATGGAGGGTGGCCGGCGCCTCCGACGCTTGGCCGGTGTGCCGCCCCGGGCTCTCCAGACTTTGCGGTCAGGGCTTCCGCGGCGAGGGGATTTAATGCCCGTTCGAATAGTTGGCGGATGTCTTCATAGTCGGTTTTTTCTGGCAGAATGCCGTGCCGATCGAGAATGCGCCGGGTGTAGGCATCCACCACGAAAACAGGGTAATTTCCTGCATAGAGAAGAATGGAATCCGCAGTCTCGGGCCCTACGCCGTTCAGGCTCAGCAATTCCTGGCGGAGTTTTGGGGTAGGTTGCGAGAACAATTTGCTAAGTGATCCGCCGTAATGCTGATCTAAGAAGGCTACAAACGTCTTTAGTCGGCGAGCTTTCTGCCGAAAATACCCAGCGCAGTGAATTAGGCGTTCCAGCTCCGGCAGTGCCACTTGCCGAATTCCTTCCAGGTTAAGAAGACGCGCTGAGCGAAGACCCGACAGAGCGCTTTCTACGTTGGTCCACGCCGTATTCTGCGTTAGATAAGCTCCGACAATCACCTCGAAACGGGTGCGTGCGGGCCACCAATGCTGGCATCCCCAGGTGGAAAACAGTATCCGGTAGTAGGCCTGAATCTGCTTTTCTTTTCTACCAATCGGCACGGCAAGAAGTCCCTCAGGTTGAGTGTAACTCTCTCCCCCAGCATCGGCGGGAGCGACCGGGTCGATGCGCAATTCTTACCGAAGTGCATGTACCTGAGCCCTCCCTTCGTGCGGCATCGCACGAAAAACCGCATTTGGCGCGCTTTTTAGAAACGCACTCCTGTCCGACCATGAGTGTCTTCCAAGGCCAAGTACTAAAGTTACTGGTGCGGTAACCCCGTTGCGTTGACAATTTGTGTCAACGCGAAAAGCGCTGCTCTCCTCTCCCCACTCAAGGCAGCAGTTCGCGCCTAATGCCAGTGCAGTCGTTCGCCATGGTTTCACCGCGTGGATAGGAGATCGACGTATGTCTCAACGGCTGGGTGACCTTCTCGTCAAAGAGAAGATCATTACCCCAGAGCAGTTGGACCAAGCAAATAAGGTCCAGAAAGAAACCAAATGTCGCCTGGGCTCCGCCCTGGTGAAGCTTGGCTTCCTCACGGACGAAGACGTCACCAACTTTCTCTCCCGTCAGTATGGCGTCCCCGCTATCAACCTTTCCTATTTTGAAATTGACCCTGCCGTAGTCAAGCTGATTCCCTTCGAAACCGCCAAACGTTACCAGATTCTTCCGCTGAGCCGCGTTGGCGCGTCGCTCACCATCGCCATGGTGGATCCCACCAATGTGTTTGCGATGGACGACATCAAGTTCATGACTGGCTTCAACATCGAGCCGGTCGTGGCTTCGGAAAGCTCGATTCAGGTGGGCATCGAGAAGGCCTACGGAACCACTAAGGACGAAGATCTCGAAACCGTAATGCAGTCCATGAATGAGCTGAACGATGCCGACGTGGAACTGCAGGCGGAAGAGACGCAGATGGAGTTGGCCGAACTGGAGAAGGCGGCCGACGAAGCTCCTGTCGTCAAGCTGGTGAACCTGGTACTCACCGATGCAGTGAAACGGGGCGCGAGCGACATTCACATGGAGCCTTACGAGAAAGAGTTCCGCGTGCGGTTCCGCATTGACGGCGTGCTCCAGGCCATCATGTCACCCCCGCTGAAGCTGAGGGACGCGATCATTTCACGCCTGAAAATCATGTCCAAGCTGGACATCAGCGAAAAGCGTCTGCCTCAAGACGGTCGCATCATGCTCAAGATGAATATCGGCGGCCGCAAGAAGCAGCTCGACTTTCGTGTCAGCACGCTTCCTACTCTGTGGGGCGAAAAGATCGTGCTGCGGTTGCTCGACAAAGAGAATCTCCGCCTGGACATGACCAAACTTGGCTTCGAGCCTGAGTCACTGGTCAAGTTTGAAAAGGCAATTCTGAAGCCCTACGGGATGGTGCTGGTCACGGGGCCCACAGGATCAGGAAAGACGAACACCTTGTACTCCTCGATTTCGCGATTGAATCAGCCCGACACCAACATTATGACTGCGGAAGATCCAGTTGAGTTCCAGTTGCAGGGCGTCAACCAAGTGCAGATGAAGGAACAGATTGGCCTGAACTTCGCGGCGGCTCTGCGCTCCTTCCTGCGGCAAGATCCGAACATCATTCTGGTCGGCGAAATTCGTGACTTCGAGACTGCGGAAATTGCCATCAAAGCAGCGCTCACCGGCCACCTGGTGCTGTCTACGCTACACACCAACGGCGCTCCCGAGACCATCACGCGTTTGATGAATATGGGCATCGAGCCATTCCTGGTGGCCACGTCGGTTCACCTCATCTGCGCTCAGCGGCTGATACGCCGCATTTGCAAAGACTGCATCGAGACGGTGGAAGTGCCCGTTCAAACGCTGATTGAAGAAGGTTTCTCGCCGGAGGAAGCCAAGACCATCAAGATTCAAAAAGGCAAAGGCTGTGGTGTGTGCAACAACACAGGATACAAAGGCCGCTGCGGTTTGTACGAAGTCATGGAAGTGGACGACGAAATCAGGGAACTCGTGCTGGTAGGAGCATCGGCTGTGGAATTGAAGAAAAAAGCAATAGAGCGAGGCATGATCACGCTGCGGCGTAGCGGATTAATCAAGGTGGCTGCCGGCATGACTACTCTCGAAGAAGTGGCCCGCGAAACCATTCACTAAGAAGTTGAGGCAAGGAAGAGGAAAAACCGTTATGGCGCTTTCGTTAAGTGATCTGCTCAAGAGAATGCTGGAGATGGGAGGCAGCGATCTCCACATCACCACCAACTCGCCGCCGCAAATTCGTGTACATGGCCACCTGGTTCCTCTCGACCTGCCGCAGATGACGCCGGCCGAGACCAAGCAATTGGCCTATAGCGTCATGACCGACTCCCAGAAGCATCGGTTCGAAGAAAGTCTAGAACTAGATTTCTCCTTCGGATTGAAGGGACTGGCCCGCTTCCGCGCCAATGTGTTCAATCAGAGGGGCGCCACCGCCGCGGTTTTCCGTCTGATTCCGTTCGAAATCAAGTCGTTCAACCAACTTGGCCTGCCGGCAATAGTGAGCAAGATGTGCGACAAGCCGCGCGGACTGGTGCTGGTGACGGGACCGACGGGCTCGGGAAAATCGACAACGCTGGCCGCCATGATCGACAAGATCAACAGCGAACGACATGACCACATCCTCACCATTGAGGACCCGATTGAATTCGTGCACATGAATAAGAACTGCGTGGTCAATCAGCGCGAACTGCACGCCGACACCAGGAGCTTTACCGACGCGCTGCGCGCCGCGCTCCGTGAAGATCCGGATGTGGTGCTGATCGGCGAAATGCGCGATCTCGAAACTATCGAGTCGGCGCTGCGTATCGCTGAGACCGGCCACTTGACCTTCGGGACACTGCATACCAATTCTGCATCCTCCACGATCAACCGAATCATTGACGTCTTCCCGGCACACCAGCAGCCGCAAATTCGCGCGCAGTTATCGCTGGTGTTGGAAGGGATCCTGTGTCAGACCCTGCTGCCCAAGATCGATGGCAAGGGCCGCGCCATGATTATGGAAATCATGACGCCCAACGCTGCCATCCGAAACCTGATCCGCGAAGACAAAATCCATCAGATTTATTCCTCCATGCAGGCTGGGCAGGAGAAGTTCGGCATGCAGACATTCAACCAGGCGCTGGCAACCGCTTACTTCCAGAAACAGATCTCGCTGGAAGTTGCGATGCAGCGCTCCAGCAACCAGGATGAGTTGCAGGAAATGATCAACCGTGGGACAGGGCTGTTGCATAAGCCCACGACAGCCGGGACAACCCTGGCCCGAGGGGCAGCGCCTTCGAAACGCTAGGGTGAAGCATAGACAGTCATAGGGCTCGTCCTGCGGGTGGCGGCAGGATGGGGGTGAAGAGAAACCAGCCGCGAAGGATTTCGACAGACAAGTCGCACAGCGAGGAGAGGTCAAAACCATGCCAGTTTTCACATTTTCGGGTAAAGATGCCGGCGGACAAAAAGTTGCCGGGGAGCGAATGGCGGCAAATAAACAGGTGCTGGCGCAGCAGTTGCGGCGCGAGCGCATCACGCCGGGAGCGATCCGGGAGAAGGGCAAGGAATTCGCCATGCCCACTTTCGGCTCGGGCAAAGTCAAGACCAAGGAAATCGCGATTTTCTTTCGCCAGTTCTCGGTCATGATCGATGCCGGTCTGCCACTGGTGCAGTGTCTGGAGATTCTCGCCGCCAATCAGGAGAACCAATCATTCCAGAAGACGCTCAATGGAGTACGCACCACGGTGGAAGGCGGCGCTACTCTGGCCAACGCCATGCGGCAATATCCCAAGATATTCGACGATCTGACCACCAACATGATGGAGGCGGGTGAGACCGGCGGTATTCTCGACGTTATATTGCAGCGTCTTGCCACCTACGTTGAGAAAGCCGTCCGCCTGCGGTCCGCGGTCAAGTCGGCGCTGATCTATCCCGTCGCAGTTGTGAGCATGGCAGTATTAATCGTGGGCGCACTGCTCAAGTTTGTGGTGCCGATCTTTGCAAACCTGTTTGCCGGCCTGGGAGTAACCCTTCCCTTACCCACGCGCATCGTCATGGGTCTGAGCGCATTCGTGCAAAGCTTTTGGTGGCTGTTTCTCGTCGGTGGGGCGGGCGCAGTGTTTGGCGTCAAGCAGATGCGTAAGCATCCGCGGGGACGCTACTACTTCGATAAGATGCTGCTCCATCTTCCCGTCATGGGTTCGTTATTGCGCAAGATCGCGGTTGGGCGTTTTACACGTACTCTCGGTACCCTGATTACATCTGGCGTCCCCATCCTGGAAGGGTTGTCTATTACAGCCAAGACTTCCGGCAACGCAGTGCTGGAAGAGGCTCTGTTGAAGGTGCGCAAGGCCATTGAAGAGGGACGCACTATCGTTGATCCCCTCAGAGAGTGTGGTGTATTCCCGAACATGGTGACGCAGATGATCGGAGTCGGCGAAGCTACGGGCGCCATGGATTCCATGCTCCAGAAGATCGCCGACTTCTACGAGGAGGAAGTGGACGCGGCCACCCGAGACATGCTGGCCATGCTGGAACCGGTCATCATCGCCTTGCTGGGCGTCAGTGTGGGCGGCATTGTGATTGCGCTCTACATGCCGCTGTTTGCCATGATCGCAAAACTGGCGGGCTAGAGGAATCGAAACGTCCGCAGACCGGGTCGCTCAGGCGAGCCGGTCTGCTTAACATATCGGACTCGCTACTTCGCCGGGCTCGCAGAGAAACGGCGGGATGAGGGCAAAATAGCCCGTTTTAAGATTCACTAGGATCGCAATGCAATCGACCTTCGACGAGCGGAATTGGTTGGCCTGGCTGGTCAAGGTTCGAATTCTTATACTGACATTCCTCCTCGGTCTGGAGTTGCTGGTTGCACACTTCACGCCGACTCCACTCCCCCTGCGACTGTTCATCGGCACGATTCTGTTGTGGTACACGCTGTCGCTTTTTTACGTCGTTCTGCTTTCCTTCTGGCAGGAGCACCGGCTACAGGCGTCATTGCAAGTTCTTACCGACCTTGCCCTGGTCAGCCTGGTGGTGCACGAGACCGGGGGCTGGGATAGCTCGCTGAATTTTCTTTATCCCCTGGTCATTATCGTTGCCAGCGTCCTGTTGCCGCGAGTATGGGCGCATTTGGTCGCGGCGCTGGCTTTCATCCTCTACGGCACAGTTCTTGAGCTCAATTACTATGGCCTCGTCCATTCTTATTGCACTACCCATCCAGAACTGAAGGCGTTGCAAGCGATCATCTTCGTTAACCTGTTTGCCTTCCTCGCCGTGGCTTATCTTGGTGGCCTGCTGGCCGCTAAGCTGCGGCAAGTGCGGGTCGAACTCAAGGACGCCAGCGGGGCGTTGGAGAACCTTCAAGCCCTGCATGAGAACATTATTCACTCCATCAGCAGCGGACTCATTACTACTGGTCTCGACGGCCGCATTACTCTGGTCAATAGCGCCGCGCAAAAACTTCTCGAGCGTTTTCATAGCGAGCTGCTTGGCACTCCCGTCAACAAACTTTTCCTGGATGCATTGCCAAACATGGAATCAGAGCGGTCGCACGCTGAAGTTCGGCTTGATGCGCCAGGCGCCTACCGCAAGACGTTTCGGGTCCGAGTCGCCGCTTTGACCGTGCCGGGTCGGGGAGTATTGGGCTATGTCTACGCTCTCGACGACTTAACCGAGATCCGGCGTCTGGAGCGGGAAGTTCGCATGCAAGACCGTCTGGCTGCCGTAGGACGCCTGGCGGCGGCTATTGCCCATGAAATCCGCAATCCGCTGACTTCCATTGCAGGATCCGCCAGTATGCTTTCGGCGGCGACGGAGATGAGCGAGGAGCACAGAAAACTGCTCGAAATTGTGACCCGCGAATCTCAGCGGTTGAACAATATCATCTCCGACTTCCTAGCATACTCCCGCGGCAAGCAATATCACTTCGATAAAGTCGACTTGCTACCGCTCGTGGAGGACACTCTCACCCTGATGCAGCACCGCATGACCGCAGAGAACACCGGCATCTCCATAGAACGTCACTTTGCGGTTCGCGAAGCCTGGGTGCTGGCTGATGGTGACAAGATCAAGCAGGTATTTTGGAATTTTTGCGAAAATGCGGTGCGCGCCATGCCAAGCGGAGGCACGTTCACTGTGGGTATCGAGCCGCTGGGAGCCGACTGGCAGCTTAGTTTTGCCGACAGCGGAACCGGTATGAGCCCGCAGCAGATAGAAAAGATCTTCGAGCCATTCCAATCGAGCTTCGAGGGCGGTACCGGGCTGGGCCTCGCCATTGTGTACCAGATTGTGCAGGCGCATGAAGGCAAAGTGTGGGCGCGATCGAGGCAAGGTCAGGGAACTGCTCTCGTGCTTAAACTGCGGCGCTTGGAGACAGAGAGAACATTCTCCCTGAGGCTGGGCAAGGTCGCTGGGCGCCAGCCGCAAACCGGTCTGCCCGCGGAACCGGCGTCCGTGGCCGCACCAGGGAGGGCTCGTGGCTAATATCCTGGTCTGCGACGACGAGCGCTCCATCTGCGAAATGCTTGACATCGCACTGCGCCGCGATGGTCACCGCGTCGAAACCGCACACTCCGGTCAGGCGGCGAAAAACAAGATTGACGGCGCCCTTTACGACGTCATCGTCACCGACATTAAGATGCCGAATATTGATGGCATCGAGGTGCTTCGCCATGCCCACCGCATATCGCCCGATTCGGCCGTCATCCTCATTACCGCCGTAGACGACTATGAAGCCGCGGTTGAAGCGGTCAAAGCCGGCGGCGCCACCGATTACATTCGCAAAAGTCCCGGGCTGGTGGACGAGATCAAATTGGCGATCAATCGCGCCCTCGAGAAACTTGTTCTGAGCACGCAGAATTTTGCCTTGCGCCGGGATGCCGCGACTCGGAACTCATTGGATAACATCATCGGCTCCAGCACGGCCATGGAGAAACTCAAGCAAACCGTCCGCACCGTCGCATCGACAGCTAGCACCGTCCTCATTCACGGCGAAAGCGGAACCGGTAAGGAGCTTGTGGCGCGCGCGCTTCACGTCTGCTCGCCGCGCGCTACGGAACCGTTCGTGTCGGTAAACTGCGGAGCCTTTCCCGAAACGTTGCTCGAAAGCGAACTGTTCGGCTATTTGAAAGGCGCTTTTACCGGTGCTAACCAAAACAAGCGCGGACTGTTTGAAGTGGCCGGCGGGGGCACCATTTTCCTGGATGAGATCAGCGAAATGACACCGACCATGCAGGTAAAACTGTTGCGCGTATTACAGGAGCGGACGGTTCGTCCTGTGGGGAGTACCAGTGAAATCTCTATTGACGTACGCGTCATCGCCGCGACCAACCGCGATCTCGATAAGGCAGTAGCTGAAAACGTTTTCCGCGAAGATCTGTATTACCGGCTCAACGTAATCCCTATCCTGGTGCCTCCTCTTCGTGAACGGCCGGAGGACATTCCTTTGCTGGCGAATCACTTCCTCAAGAAATATGCGAGTGCCGCTGGGCGGGGCATTCTGCGTGTCCACAAAGAATCGATCAACTCCCTGTGCGGTTATGAGTGGCCCGGCAATGTCCGCCAGTTGGAAAATACGGTGGAACGTGCGGTTGCTCTGGAGACAGCAGACGAACTGCACGTCGAATTGCCGGTCGAGCGTCCTAAGGCCCGGGCTGCCGCGGCTGCAGCTGGCCAGCCGGGTTTGACGGAAAAGGGATCAGACTCGATCCTTCCTGAAGGCGTAGGCATGGAAACCTACGTTGCGGGAATCGAACGCTCGCTGCTGCAAAATGCACTGAATCAGTCCAACGGAGTGCAAACCAAAGCTGCCGACCTGCTCAGTATTTCCTACCGCTCTTTCCGCCACCTGATGAAGAAGTATGAGCTGTAGCTTTTGGCTCTTAGCTCTTAGCGACAAACCCTTCCTGCACGTCCTCGAATGACACATCTGACTGCGCAAAAACCCGGTGCAAAAGCCAAGAATCAGAAGCCTAAAACCTAAGAGCTCGTCCCCTTCAACTGCTGCTTCCATCCCAGAATCCTGGCCTTGTTCCCCTCAGCCTCAGCCTCGGGAATCATGCCCTTCTTCTGATAAAGCACCGATAAACTGGTATGCGCCAGCACGTCGTCAGGATCGAGTTCAGCAATGCGCTGGGACACCGCGATAGCCTCGTCGTAGCGCTGCAAGTCCTGGAGGGCGCGTGCCAGCCCGTGCATCGCCTCGGTAAACGTAGGATCGGCAGCCAGCGATTCCTGATACGCGGCTACAGCCATTTCCAGGTGCCCATCACCCATCAGGTCCAACGCCGCATAGTAGTGGTCTTCCGCTTTCTGGCGGGCGTTTGGGTCAGGCATATGAGGAAGATCCCTGGCGGAGACTGGATTCTAACACGCAACGCGGCCACAGCCGCGAAAGCTGGTTGCCACGCGAGTCGAGACTTCAACGCCGGCAGGAGAACTTCCGGTGTCAATGCGCCGCAGGTAAGGCCGAAATCCGGAATCAGCGAAGTCCCATTTTTATTCGTGCCGCTCGTCATTCCTATTTATGATGGTGTTCCGGTCACATTGTCATGCGCTACCCTGTCCGTTTTCTCTGGAACGCGACCAAAGGCCACCGGCTGGCGCCGTGGCGAAGTCCTTACCTGTTGTGGCGCATCGAGACCTATTGCGGAGTAAAGATGACGCAGATCGGCTTCCTGGAGTTTTGGGAATTCATGTGGCGGGAACGCGGCAATCTCTGGCGCTTTCTCAAATGGACCGGTGAGATGGAACGGTACGTCCATCCCAAACCCAACAGATCTTAAGAAAAGCTCATTTCCGACGGTGCGGGGACCGAAAAGCAAATCCGCCGTTGCTTCTGGCGACCGGCCGAGATAATCTTCCCGCTAGATTCGTGTGGACTTCCCCGTTTACTTTGGCGGTCGTGGGGATAGTCGCTCTGCGGAGCAATGACAAGTCTGGATTGGCAAGAGGCGCAGGAATTGCTTTCGCACTGGTATTTTTTATAAACGTAATTTGCGGTGTTAGCTTCCTGGGAAGGCAGGGGAGGCTGCTAAACTCAAGCGCCTTTGCCCGCCGCTGCAGCCTCTCCCGACACGATGTTCACGTCGCTGCCTTTTCCTGCGGCCGCGAGTTGTGCGGCGGCTCCGCGATTGGCTGCGATTTCAAGAAAGCCCATGCTTCCGAGGATGCCGAAAACCTCTCCCGGAGCGCCACCGGCGTAGACTTGCCTGATCTCGGTAATCTCGCAGTTGCCGACTGCGATCTTGAACGGCGCGGGCTGAGCTTCGAACAGCTTGGGAGCATCCGCGGGTGTGATATTCGTAATCAAGTTTCCAAAGCGATCAACCTTTAGCACCACCCCGCGGAGAGTGTTCTCCGAAATCTTGGGACGGGGCGCTGAGAAACGCGCAAAGTCTTCAATCTCTTCTCCAAACTTCTTCGTATCCACCATTTTTGCCAGGTAGGCACCCACCGGAGCGAAAATGTCCCGACCGTGGAAGGTGTTGCTCACGGGCTGTAAAAAGTAGTGTTCAGAAGTAACGTGCCGCACGTGCATCCGTTCCTCACGCGCATAAACCAGGGAAAGCACGCCATTGTCTGGCGCTACAAAATGATGGCCGTCGCTCGACGCAATGATCGGCCGCCTTGCAGTACCCACGCCCGGGTCGACCACAACCACGTGTACGGTCCCGGTCGGGAAGTAGGAATAGGCTTGCGCGACGGTGAGCGCTCCATCGAGCACATCAAAGGCCTGAACCGAGTGGCTGATATCGACGATCGCGGCATCGGGCGCAATATTCAGGATGACGCCCTTCATGGTGCCAACGAAGTGATCGTTAATCCCGAAATCAGTGGTCAGTGTGATGATCGGACGTTGTGGCAAGCTTCCCTCACTAGGAAAAAAACAGAATACTCCCTACGAATGTGAAGTTAATTTGTGGAGGAGCGCGGCGTCAAGGCACGGAGGTAATGATCGAGGGGTTTGTATTGACATTGAGTTTTATCCTTGTGGGTCCGTAAGAACGCCAACCAGACGATCGCCGCTTGGAAGCGAGTGGGTGCGGGTCCGCAAGTGCCTGCTAGCGGCGTTCTCACTGAATTCGAGACGCAATCGGATTTGCACTGATTCTGGTTTCGGGTACCCGAGGATCGAGCCTCGGCGCTCGTCTATTCGTATCGCAATGCCTCGATCGGATTCAGCTTGGCCGCCTTTAGTGCCGGGAAGAATCCGGAAATGATGCCTACGAGCGAAAGAATCGCAAAGGAAACAGTCATCACGCTCGCCGAGGCATGCAGGAAAATGGCTCCTTCGTGATTCGCCGTCTTATAGAACTCGTCATACAGCGGCATGGGCGGGATCGCCCATGTGAGCAGCACCGCTACCGCCATACCGATCAATCCTCCGGCGAAGGTTAAAACCAGCGCTTCCAACAGAAACTGCACAAGAATGTGCCGCGGACGTGCTCCCAGAGCTTTACGTAGTCCAATCTCACGCGTACGTTCGGTGACCGAGACCAGCATGATATTCATCACGCCAACGCCGCCCACGGCCAAGGTTACGGCCCCAATCAATCCGAGCACCGCCTGCAGGCCTAATGAGAAGCGGTTAATCATGGCCCTGTCTTCGATCGTGTCCCATTCCGGAGTGGCTTTGTCGTCCTTGGGATCGAAGTGGTGCCGCCTTGCAATTACCTCGCGCACCGCTGCCAAAGATTGTTTGTTCAATTCTGCCGCTGTGGGTTGGAAGATGATCTCGTCCGGATCACGAAGATTTTTCAGGTCGCGCATGAGTCCGAAGGGAATGAAGCCGTTGTCATTGTCCGGGCCGTTGTACATCGAGTCCTGGATTTTGTTGCGCATGGTGCCAATGACCTCGAAATCCAGTCCGCCGATGCTTACGTGCTGACCCACTCCGGGCGCGCCTTGAAATATTTTTTTGGCCGCCTCATAACCGAGGATCACAACGCGCCGGCGGTCGGCGAAGTCTCCCTCGTCAAAATAGCGGCCATCTTCGAGCGTGAGTTTGCGCATTTGCCCGTAGGGCATTTCCACGCCGCGCACCTGGATCGTGACCACACGTGTGCCCAGCTTGAACCCAAAATCTCGGTCGATCTCCGCGCTTACCGCACGCACAATGGGAACTTCGTCGCGGATTGCCTCGACATCTTCGTATTCGTAATTGACCGTCTTGCCTGCGCGCTGCCCACCGGCCTGCATACTCGTCTGGCCCGGCCACAGCACGATCACATTGCTTCCCATGTTGAGGAAGGCATGGAGGACGCTACCGCCCAGCCCCTGCCCGTAGGCCAGGAGCAGCACTACCGATGCCAGTCCCCACACGATGCCCAGCATCGTGAGTGTCGAGCGCAGCCGGTCGCGCATCAACGCCTGCCAACCCTGCGAGATGAGTTCTTTCAGGAACATGGTTGCCAGAGATGTCTTTTTCCTAAACCACTGCGAGCAGTAGTTAGTGGCCAGTGGCAAGAAGACAAAGCGTCTGCCCCTCACCGCTGCTCCCTACTCGATATGAATATCTCCCGACCCGGTATGCACCTTGAGCACGGGGCCTCCGCCGCGTACTTGGCCGTGGATCGATTTCCTCGACTCCTGGACGCGCCCCTGTACCGTCATCGTGATCGGTGCGTCAATATCGAGTGTGCCGGAACTGGTGGAAAGATCGGCCTCAAAAGCGGAGTTGCCGGGCAGCCGCACATGCACGTTGCCGGAGCCTGTCCGAATCTCCCAAGAGCCGGTTTGCGTACCTTCGGCAGTGATGTCTCCACTGCCGGCCTCACCGCGAAATGTGCCATTCAAGCCACGGGCCGTGATGTTTCCTGATCCGGTATGCAGGTCAACATCGCCGGAGCCAGTCTCCTCCAACTCGACGTCGCCACTGCCCGTTCCTCCGCGTACTGGCCCAGAGATCTCGTGGCCACGCAGATTCCCCGAACCGGTTTGAATGCGAATATCGCCGGTAAGGCGTGAAAGTCGCATGTCTCCCGATCCGCTTCGCAAATCGGCGTTCCCGTGGACTCCTTCAATCGTCTGGTCCCCGGAGCCGGTGTGGGTGCGCAAAGCCGTTTCTGCAGGCACCGTAATTTCGTAATTCACGGAAATGTTGTGCGCGTTCACATCGTCGATGTGAATGCTGTCGCCTTGCTGGCGCAACGGCGGGTTCTGTTCGATCTCATGCACTTCCCCCGACCTCCTGTCTCCTCCGAAAAGCCAGTGATCGCCGACAAAGATTTTTCCGCGCACCGAGACCGTTCCCGCGGGGCCGCTGCGCACGGTGATGTCTCCGGAGCGAGTCTGCACTTCCAGGTTCACCGGACCGCTCACCTGAAACGTCCTTGCAAAGGTCCCTTGCGGCGGGGATGCGAGGGCCAGGGTGCAGGCGAAAAGCATGACCAGCGCGATCGCGGAGGAGCGGGCCGGCAAGCAGGAAGAGGAAAATCTCGAGCTCGGATTGCTATTCATATCGTAGAGACTCCACAGGTGTCATTTCTGCGGCACGCTGGGCTGGATACACCCCCGCGGTTACCGTAATCAAAGAAAGCGTCAGAATCGAAACCACGATCGAAATCGGAGAAATAATCGGATGCGGCACGAAATCGGGTAAAGGCAGAGCACCCATGGCGATACAAGTCCCTATTCCGAAGCTGAGGCCAAGAAGCCCGCTGACCACGGTCAACATCGCGGACTCCGCGAAAAACTGGCGCACAATGTCTCGCCGGGTCGCGCCAATCGCTTTGCGCGTGCCAATCTCCCGCGTGCGTTCGGTCACCGACACCAGCATGATGTTCATGACGCCGATTCCTCCCAGGCAAAGCGTGACCACGGCTACGCAGCCAAAAAAAATGGTCACCACGCCGAAGATCTTCTCCAGCATCTTGGCGCCGTTCATGGTGTCCCAGATGAAAACCGCATCCTTGTCGATGGCGTCGAAGTGATGCACGCGCGCCAGCGCTCTGCGAACCTGCAGAACCGCCGCTTCGTGATCTTCCGGGTCACCGACTTCAAAAACAATGTCATCAAGCCACCCACGCGTGATTCCGGCTCCAGGCTTGATGGGCGGAGGGAAATCCCGCGACACTGCTGAGTACGGAGCAAAAAGATAGTCGTTATCCGGCCCGCTATAGTTCGAGTTCTGCTTCTTTTCCTGCAAAACTCCGACGACGGTATAAGGCACGCTCTTGACCAGTACTGCCGCGCCGACGGCCGGTTGTCCGGGGAACAATTGGCGATGGGCTTTCGATCCCAACACCAGGACGCGCCGGCCTTCGCGCTCGTCATCATCTGTAATCAGGCGGCCTTCCGCCAGCAGCAACGAACGGAAATCCTGATACGAAGGCCACATCCCGACCACGCCGCGACTCGCCGAATTGAACTGGCTTACTTCCGGAATACTTCGACGCAACTCCGGGCTGACGTTCTTCACGAGATAACATTCGTTCTGGATCAGGTGAGCATCATCAACGTTGAGCTGGACCTCCCGTCCCGCTGCGCGTCCGCCAACCTGCGAACTGGTGCGCCCTCCCCAAACGATCACGAGGTCCTTACCCAGAGTCTGCATGTGCTTTTTCTGGTCCACGCTGAAACCAAGCCCCAGCCCTACCAGAAGAATTACCGATGCGATTCCCCACACGATGCCGAACATCGTGAGGAACGTGCGCATCTTGTGAGCGCGGAACGTAGCGAACGCCTGGCGCAGGATTTCGAGAACAGTCATACCTTGATCGCAGGAAACGATGCCTGAAAACGCCTCTTAGAACTGGGGGCACGGATCTGCGACCCGTGCCCCAACCTTACCCGGGTCTCGCGTTCGAGCCCGACAACGATTCTTACTGCAGTACCACCTGATCGCCTTCCTTCAAACCGCTAAGCACTTC
Source organism: Acidobacteriota bacterium (assembly GCA_003225005.1). Classification (GTDB taxonomy): domain Bacteria; phylum Acidobacteriota; class Terriglobia; order Terriglobales; family Acidobacteriaceae; genus Sulfotelmatobacter. The sequence goes on from QIAN01000065.1 coordinate 60,276, forward strand.
AGTCTTCGCGCCGTTCGAGATCCCAATATTGACCGGGACTTTGTTCTTGCCCTCTTTGCCCTTCGGATCAGGAATTTCGACCGACGCCTTCTTGTCTTTGTCGTAGATAATGGCGCCTTCTGGAATCTGGAGCACGCTCTTGTGCTCGTCCAGAATGATTTCAGCGTTCGCGGTCATCTCAGCCTTCAATTCGCCGCCGGGATTGTTGATGGAGACACGCACTTCAAATGTAGTGACGTTGTCCTTCTCTACCCCCATGGGCGAAATCTTCGTGACCTTGCCCTGGAAGGTCTTGTCCTTGAAGGACTCCACTTTGATCCGCGCCGGTTGTCCCAGATAAACCTTGCCAATATCGCTCTCGTCCACTTTGCCCTTTACATAAACTTCGCTGGTATCGCCCAGCGTCATTACCAGTGTGGCCGAGGAACCCAGAACCAGAATCGAGCTGACCGCGTCGCCCATTTGCACATCGCGCGAGAGCACAATTCCATCAATCGGCGAAACCACATCGGTGTAGCTGAGCTGCTCCTCGAGTTGCTTCAGGTTGGCTTGATCCTGCGCGACCTGCGCTCCCGACTGTGCGATCTTTGCCTTTAATACCGTCATCTGCGCCTTGGCCACGTTCTGCTTGTTGAGCGACATCTCGTAGTTCTTCTCGGCATCATCCAACGCCGAGGCGGATACGACTCCGTCCTTCGCCATCCCCAGGGCACGATCGTAGGCGCGCTTCAATAGCGGCACATCCGGTCCTTCCGCATCGACCTTGGCGCGCTCGTAGTCAGCCTGTGAACCTTTCAGATTGGCCTGGGCTGCCTCAAGCGCTGCTTTCGACTGCTCCACCTGCGCCTCAATTTCTACCTTGTCGAGCTGCACCAGGAGCTGTCCCTTTTTCACGCGGTCGCCGTAATCCACCAGCAGTTTCTTGACAATGCCACTAGCCTTGGATTTCACTTCGACTTTGATGATGGGCGTAACTTTGCCCGTAGCCACCACGCTCTTGGCCAGGTCGCCCTTCTCTACCTTCGCCAGCTTCGACGGGTCAATCTTGGTGCCGCCACGGGTGGCAGCAAACACACCAATAGCAATCAGCAAGACCAAACCCAGCCCAATGCCACCGTAGATGTATAGTTTGCGACGCTTTTTCTTATTATTCCCGTTTCCGTTCACAATCGCCCCCTGATGCGCGCTGGAGATGGGCAGCTGTTGTGCGCGTGCCCTCATTCCTCACGTACGCAGCCAGCCCCACGTTTGTTCCTGAGATTGGGTTAGACGGTATCGGAGATATCCGTCGCTTAACCTAAGCTGATCGTTTAGACCGTGATACGTGATAAAGGGTAGCGGTCGGAGCTGAATTTTATGACGCAGCGAACGGCGCCATTCATCATTTTAGCCCACGCTTAGCCCCCTTGAGAGTCCGCCATGAGCTCCCCTGAGCTCGCCGATCCAGTCTGCCCGGTAGGAACCGAAAGCGTCGCATAGCCCTTTGGAATGTTAGAATTACGTTTCCATGATCGCCTTTGTGCTGCTCCGGGTCTTGTTGATCCTTCTCCTGGTGGCAGCCAATGCCTTTTTCGCAGCCGCCGAATTCTCACTGGTGAGCGTCCGCGACACCCGCATCCAGCAGCTCATCGCATCCGGACGCGTTGGCGCGCGCATCGTTCAGCGTCTCCACCAGAAGCTGGATGAGGTCGTAAACGGCGTCCAGGTTGGCATCACGATGGTCAGCTTGACCCTGGGCTGGATCGGCGAACCCATGGTGGCCCGGCTGGTGGAAGGTTTTCAGTTTGTCCACAAGGTTCCGCACGCGGCCGTCTACGCACACAGCATTGCCATCGCGATCGCCTTCAGTTTAATCACCTACCTGCACGTGCTCCTCGGCGAGCTCGTGCCAAAAACGCTAGCTTTGCAGCGCTCCGAGCAGGTCGCTCTTGCTGTCGCCGCGCCCATGGAAGCTTTTCTTACTATCACTCGTCCTTTTCTTTTCTTCATGCGGAAGTCCGGCGGCCTGGTTCTGCGGCTTTTTGGCGCTCAGGAGTCCCGCCGTCGCGGCGCCGTACACTCACCCGACGAACTCAAGCTGATTGTTACCGCCAGCCGCCAGTTCGGACAGATTCCTGAATTTCAGGAAGAGATGATTCACAACGCCATTGAACTGGACAGCATTACGGTTCGCGAAGTCATGGTCGCCCGCCCTGACATTTTCTCTTTGCCCGCTGACCTCAGCCTCGATGAGGCGCTGACCCGTGTTATCGAAGGCCAACACTCCCGCATCCCGATTTACGACCCGCAGCGCGGGCCGGAGCACATTGTCGGCGTTCTCTACTACAAAGACTTAATGCGGTGGGTGCGGCTGCGGCTCACCAACGTGGGCCTGCCTGTAGCCCAACGCATCTCGCGCATGACAATCGGCCAGATTGTGCACGATGTCCTGGTCGTTCCCGAAACCAAGGTGCTCGCTGAATTATTGGCCGAGTTTAAGCAACGGCGTCGCCACCTTGCGGTGGTGGTCGACGAGTTCGGCTCGACCGCCGGCGTCGTCACCGTCGAAGACATTCTCGAGCAATTGGTAGGCAATATCGAAGACGAGTTTGACCTTGCCCCGCCCGAGCCAGCGCTGGAAGACGAATCAGTGATGGTGCTCGAAGGCTCAGTCAACATTCGAGACCTCGAAGCCCAGTACGGCGTGACTCTTCCTCGGGATGCTGGCTTTGAAACTCTGGGTGGATTCATTCTCGCCCATCTGCAAAGGATTCCCAGCCTGGGTGATACGTTCGAATACGAAGGCCACCGTTATACCGTCGCAGAAATGGAAGGCCACCGCATCGCCAGAGTGAAGATTGAGAAAACAGGAAACATCGAGGCCGGGGCTGAGTCCGCAAAGCACGCGGGAGACTGACAGATAACTCCGCGAAAGGAAAAATTTCATCGCTTGCCTTTGAGTAGCGCAGCGCTTCAGAGCTGCGGTAACCGCCTTGCTTGAGTTCAGCTTTAGCCGCCGAAGGCGCGCATCGACTGCGAGCTGATTGTGCGGGAGAGTCGGGAGGCACAAACTTACGATTCGGATCAGGACACGACTTCAGTCGTGCCGAAAAGGAGCCTTTTTAACCAGCGGTTTCAGCCGCTGAGGTTCGGAGATTTGACTGAGAACTCGCCCCTAGCCACTAAACACGAGTCACTGACCTCATGCTTCGCCAGCTCCTCCAACGCGTCCTCTACACCCTGCCCGTCATCTGGTTAGTCGTCTCCCTCGTCTTCCTTCTAATCCACCTCGTCCCCGGAGACCCCATCCAGCAGATGCTCGGCGAAGGAGCGCCACCCGCCGATATCCAGGCCACTCGCCACGCCTATGGCCTCGACAGGCCACTAGGCGAGCAATACATCCGTTACTGGAAGGGCGTCCTTCACGGTGACCTTGGACCGTCGTTCCGCTACAACCAGACGGTCACGCACCTCATGGCCGAGCGTTACCCCTATACCATGGAACTGACGCTGGCGTCACTGTTCATCGCAATCATTCTTTCGTTTCCAGCCGGCGTATATTCCGCACAGCATCCCAATCGTTGGGAGGACCGTCTGATTTCTGTCGTCAGCCTTTTTGGGTTGTCGTTTCCCAACATCGCACTGGGCCCGATCCTCATAATTCTTTGTGCCATTAAGCTGGGTTGGTTGCCGGTTTCCGGTTCTGGCGGCGTCGAGTATCTGGTGCTGCCCGCCATCACCATGGGCGGATCTATGGCCGCCATCCTCACCCGCATGGTGCGCACGTCCATGCTCGAAGAGTTGAGCCAGGACTACGTCCGCACCGCCCGCGCCAAAGGCCTGTCCGAGCGCACCGTCGTCTACCGCCATGCCCTACGCAACGCCATGATTCCCGTGATCACCGTACTCGGCCTGCAATTCGGCGCGCTGCTGGCCGGCGCCATCGTCACCGAAACAATCTTCTCCTGGCCCGGCATCGGCCGCCTCACGATTCAGGCAATTTCGAATCGCGATTACTATCTGGTGCAAGGCTGCATTCTGGCGATTGGCTTGACGTATGTCGCGGTGAACTTCCTGACCGACGTGCTGTATTCGGTGGCGAACCCGAGGATCAGGCAGTAAAGAAAACACACTGGGCTTGGCTGGGTCGTTCGCAATGCCAAAATGGGCGTCGTTGAGGCAGCATTCTTTGGTGCATTTTTCAATCACATCGCGAGACCCGTCATCTCGAGCGGACGTTTGCGATTGGATTTATCAATCGCCATTTAAATCTATCTGTCATCCCGAGGGCCGCTGGAACGCCGAAATCCCAGGTAGGCGGAATAGCGGCGACCGACTGGTTCACGCGTCACATGTACCAGCCAGACAAGCAGGTCCCTCCACTCGCCAGTGGACTGTTTCGCAGATCAGCTGACATCGGTCGGGATGACAGATCGCTTCAATTATCCAGAACCGGGCGGCGACCGTCGTTAAAACATTCTAAAAACTGTCATCAGCGACTGGTTTCATAGATCGCGATGCGAACTCGAAGAGCCTGCTGGTGGGAGCCGCCGCGTTCCGCGCTCTTGTCGTTATTTGCGGCAAGGTGGGGTCTTGCGATTTGTGGGAGCAATCGAAAATGCAGGAGGCGGGTGTCCCGCCTCCTGTCCAAATCAAACTACGCTGCCTCCGTTACCTTCTTCATCCGTTCGTCCATATCCTTGGGCGACACGTCTTCCACGTGAGTGGCAACGCCCCACAGATGTCCGAACGGATCCTGTATGAAGCCAGAGCGGTCTCCGTAGAACTGGTCCTGAACCGGCTTTAGGATTTTCGCGCCCTCGGCCGCCGCGCGTTCGACTACGCGATCGACGTCGGGAAGGTATACATACAGGCTCACCGGGCTGGCGCCGATGGTGGCGGCGCTGGTGTGTCCCTGCCCCATGCTGGGATTTTCGTCGGCCAGCATGATGTGCGAGTTGCCGATCTTCAACTCCGCGTGACCGACCTTGCCGTCCGGGCTATTCATGCGAAAGATTTCGGTCGCGCCGAAAACTTTCTTGTAGTACTCAATGGCTTGGGCAGCACCCCTGATGACCAAGTAGGGCGTGACCGAGTTGTAGTCCTTGGGAATGTACGAGACTTTGCTCATGATTTTTCTCCTCAGAACGTAGGCTAGAGGTGGAGGTTTACGGCGCGCATGCGGACCGGCGATCCGGTTCGTGCAGTCTATTTTATGAAAACACAATTCGTGAGTTATGAAAACACAATTCGTGAGCCAGCTCGAGAGCGGAGGGCGCAGTTTACTATTCGCTCATCTCACCACCGCCGAGTGCCCATCCTTCTCGTTCTTGGCGCAGGGGGAACTAGAACGGCAGTCCTCTGGAGCAACCGTCATCAAACAACACACGCGCCCCAGATTTCGAAACTCAGGTTCCGAAACCAATGATGAGGGATTAAACTGGACCTCGCAGGAATCAACTGGGGTCGACGTTGGTCACTGACCGCATGAGGACTCCGTCATGTATCGCAGAGATTTTCTGGTACGCACCGGACAGGTCATCGGTGCGGTTGCACTGACATCCGCCTTGCGGACGGCTGAGGCGGTTGCTGGCAAGCAGTCCTACGGAGGACGAGTTATCCGCAGGCATCGTCTGCTTTGATCTACACGGAATCCACGCCCAACAGGTGGTGGACGCGTTGAGAAAGAAAAAAATCGTCGCCAGCGTCACGCCCTACAAAACGCTTTACGCGCGCTTGTCCCCCGGCTTGTTAAATTCACCAGCCGAGGTAGAAACAACTTTGGCAGCGGTGCGCGAGCTCCACGGGTGAAGGCTTCTCGGCGTTTTCTGGGATTTTGTTCTTATGTCCACCGCCGCCATTTCGTTCCGCCGCGCTGCCCGCCACAATCCTCTGGCCGCGACCGGCGTTGTGTTGGTATCTATCTTCGTACTATTCGCGATCTTCGCCCCTTGGATCGCCCCGCAAGATCCCGCCTCTATCAATCTTCCCACCCGTCTTGAACCGCCTTCAGCGGCGCACTGGTTCGGAAGTGACGAACTCGGCCGCGACATCCTCTCGCGCATCATCTACGGCGCGCGCATCTCGATGCTGGTGGGCAGTTGCGTTGTTCTGACGTCGCTCGCGCTCGGACTTGTGATCGGCTCCATCGCTGGTTACTATGGCGGACGCGTCGACCGCTTCGTCAATGTCGTGCTCATGAATGCATTCCTCTCGTTTCCCGGAATTCTTCTTGCTATCGCCTTCGTCGCCTTCCGCGGACCTGGCATCGTGAACCTGGTTCTTGCTCTCTCACTTGGCGGATGGGTTGGCTACGCACGTCTGGTCCGCGGTCAGGTGCTTGCCGCCCGAGAAAAAGAATTCGTCGAAGCTGCCCGCGCCCTCGGCGCGAGCGATGTGCGCGTCATCGTCCGCCACATTCTGCCCAATATTATTCAGCCCGTGATCGTGCAATCTGCCATCGGCATGGCCGGGGCAATCCTCGCCGAAGCAACGATGAGCTTTCTCGGACTGGGAGTTCCTCCGCCCACGGCCAGTTGGGGCACGATGCTCAACGACGGCCGCGCCCATCTTTTTGATGCACCCCAACTCGTCCTGTTTCCCGCGCTCGCCGTGATGTTGGCAGTGTTGTCATTCAACTTTATAGGGGACGCATTGCGCGACTATCTCGATCCTCGCTCTCGCATCGAAGCTGGGATGTAGAGGTGTCTGCGCTCAGGGGAATAACTGCTCGGCGGATTCAGCACTGGCGGTCTTTGCGTTGCCAGTTGTTGCGCAGAGCAGCAGTACAACTGCACAGAGCTCGACCGCGGCGTCTACCCCTGTAACCGGCGAGTCGATCCAGGATCGCAAAGAAAACCAGCAGGACCGCATCGCCAATGGCGTCAAGAGCGGACAGCTGACGGCCGGCGAAAACGCCAATCTGGAGAAGAAGCAAGCCGTCCTTAACCAGGAAGAGCGCAACATGCGCAAACTGGACAACGGCAAACTGACTGCAGCCGACAAAAAGACGCTAACGCAGCAACAGAAAGTTATCCAAGCAGATCGACCAGGACAAGCACAATTCGGCGGTGCAAAATACCAACCCAAAGAGTGAAGTCGGCAAGCGCCAGGAGAACCAGCAGGACCGCATCGCGCAGGGCATCCAGAGCGGCCAGTTGACCGCCGGCCAAGCGGCCCACCTGGAACACAATCAGGCGAAGATCAATCAGGAAGTGCATGCCGACCGTCAAGCCAACGGTGGCAAGCTGACTGCGCAAGAAAAAGCCCGGGTCAATCGCCGGCAAAATCGCCAGTCGCGCCAGATCTATCGCGACAAGCACAATACCCGGCACCAATAAGCTGGGCCAACACCACAAGGCAGCGAGCGGCGAGACCGTCTCGTAGAAGAGAGAAGCCAGCGCCTCCGGGTTCGCACCGGAGGCGTTTTCTCTTTGCCTGGCTGTTGTCCTTTGTCACATCCGGTGTAACCCCGCGAAAATACGGCAAATCGAGCGCTTGACTGTAATTGCAATATGCAATATAAATATGTCGATTTGAAATATGCGACTAGGCGAGAAAATTCGTTATCTGCGCGAAGTCGAAGGCTCGCTGCGTGGATTGGGACGACCGATGACGCAGCAGGAAATCGTCCGCGCCATCGGTGAGGAGCTGGGGCGCGGGAAGACTATGAGCCAGTCCTATTTGTCACAGATTGAAAACGGCGCCCGTCCTCACATGACGCAGTCTTCGCGAGCCTTGTTGGCGAGGTTCTTCAAAGTGCATCCCGGTTTTCTAGTGGACGACCCGGAGGGCTATCACACTGAGCTGACCTCGGACCTGCGAACCACGGAAGGCAAGCTCGATGTGTGGCTGTTGCAAGGCTCGGAACGCTTTGCCAGCGACCCTGAGGTCAGCAATGTCATGATCAAGGCCGCCCGCGAAAGAGACACCCGCCGCTGCTTTCTGCTGTTGGGAGCGATTCTCGACACTCCAGGGTTGGCAGAGCGTCTGCTCGAGGCGTTGCGTCCAGAACCAGCGCATGCTAACCGCCGCCCCGGTGTCAGCGCGGAAGAGAGGCGAATCCTATGACCTGGGCAGATTTTTATCTGATCTGTTTCGCCACGGGCTTTGGCTTTAGTTTTCTTTCATTCGTGCTGGGAGGCTCACGCAGCGGACGATTCCATCTGTGGCATTTTCACGGGCACGCCGGTGGCGCACACTTTCCCCCGGCTCATGGTCGGCCTATGCCCGGAGCAGTGACGCCAGCACAGAATCCTGCAGCCGCCCTCACAACGCATGTCGCGTCCGGTGCGATGGCCGGAGCCGCACATCAGGCCGGTGGGCATGCGGCGCAGGGGAGCGCTGTGTCCCCGTTTAACTTGGTCACGGTGACGGCATTCCTGGCCTGGTTCGGAGGAACTGGCTACTTGCTGACCCGCTATTCCGGCCTCTGGGTGGGGTTTGCGCTCATGGTGTCGGTGAGCAGCGGTCTCATTGGGGGCGGCATTGTGTTTCTGTTCTTGACCAAGGTGCTGATCTCGCACGAAGAGAACATGGATCAGGCCGACTACGAAATGGTTGGAGTTTTGGGGCGTGTTTGCAGTTCCATCCGAACCGGCGGAACCGGCGAGGTTATCTACTCGCAGGTGGGATCACGCCGGGTCTGCGGGGCGCGCAGCGAAGATAGTAGCGCAATTGCCAAAGGCAGCGAAGTGGTCGTCACGCGCTACGAGAAGGGAATTGCCTACGTACGTTTGTGGAGCGAGTTATCGGGCGAGGTTCGCGAGTCGCCATCTGCGGGCGAGACCGGTAGGTGAGCCAACCCAAGATTGAGAACCACCGCATTTGTAAGAGGAGGCGTTATGTTCGAGATGTCGAGGACATTGGAGATTGGGATTGTCGCCGGGCTGGGAGTGATGGCCGTTCTGTTCCTGACCAGCATGTTGGCCAGGCTCTATCGCAAAGCTGGACCGCACGAAGCACTCATCGTGTATGGATTCGGCGGGACGCGTGTCGTGCAAGGGCACGGCACGCTGGTGTTTCCTATGGTGCAGGTTTGCCGGGACCTTTCGCTGGAATTGATGTCGTTCGACGTGGCGCCGCAGCAGGATCTGTACACCAAACAAGGCGTAGCGGTGACTGTCGAGGCTGTCGCGCAAATCAAAGTGAAGTCCGACCGGGAGTCCGTCCTGACGGCAGCCGAGCAGTTCCTGACCAAGACTGACCAAGAGCGCGAAGGCCTGATCCGGTTGGTGATGGAAGGCCATCTACGCGGCATCATCGGGCAGCTCACGGTGGAAGAAATCGTGAAGCAGCCAGAGATGGTTTCTGACCGCATGCGGTCCACCTGCGCTGAGGACATGAACAAGATGGGCCTCGAGGTGATCTCGTTCACGATCAAAGAAGTCCGTGACAAGAACGAATACATCACCAACATGGGAAAACCCGATGTGGCGCGGATTAAGCGCGATGCCGATGTTGCCACGGCGGAAGCCGACCGCGACACTGCCATCAAGCGCGCGCTGGCGCAGCGGGAAGCGGCTGTAGCCAAAGCGCAAGCTGACCAGGAGCGGGTGCTGGCGGAAACCTTGTCGTTGGCCAAACAAGCCGAATCGCAGCGCGATCTTGAGGTCAAGAAGGCGCAGTTTCTCGAAGTCACAAAACGCCAGCAAGCGCAAGCCGACAAGGCGTACGACATCCAAACCAATATCATGCAGCAACAGGTTGTGGCCGAGCAGGTGAAGGTGCAGCAAGTCGAGAAAGAGCAACAGGTCAAGGTGCAGGAAGCGGAGATCAACCGCCGCGAGAAAGAACTGATTGCAACCGTGTTGAAGCAGGCAGAAATCGAGCGTCAGCGCATTGAGACCCTCGCCGCGGCCGAAAAGCAGCGCCTGATTGCGGAGGCCGAAGGGCACGCGTCGGCGATACGCGCGCAGGGTGAGGCCGAAGCCGAAATCATTTTCAAGAAAGGCGAATCCGAAGCCAAGGCCATGAACGTAAAGGCCGAAGCCTATCAGGAATACAACCAGGCAGCGGTGATCGACAGGCTGTTCACCAGCATGCCTGAGGTTGTCAGGGCGCTGGCCAGTCCGCTGGCCAACATCGACAAGATCACCATCGTTTCCACCGGAAACGGCGATGCCTCCGGGATGAACAAAATCACTGGCGACATCACCAAAATGGCGGCGCAAGTGCCGGCACTGTTCGAGACACTTTCGGGCATGCCGCTGGCGGAGTTGCTGGGCAAGGTGCGGCAGATCGGCGACAAGCCACCGAAGCTGCCAGTAGATGGCAAGTAAGTCTCCAAGAGCTCGCCTAGGGACGGCCGCCTCGGCTGTCCAGCCGAGCGCGGCGAGGAGTGGAGCAATGAACAAGTCCAAGCACACCGGTCTAGGAATTGCGTTGGGGGCGGGATTGGGAACAGTCGCCGGTGTTCTCGCCGGACACATCGCCCTCTGGCTCTCCATCGGAATTGCGATCGGAGTAGCGATTGGCGCGTCATTCCGGCGGAAGGGAAACCAGTGTCCCGAGTGCGCGGCAGTACATGGATCCCATGAAGCGAAAACCTGGCATTGAAGAGCTAGCAGCTGAGCAAAAGGAGTCCACCATGGCACTACTAGAGCGAGTCGCAACGTTAGTTCGGGCCAACCTTAACGATCTGATCGACAAGGCGGAAGAGCCAGAGAAGATGATCAAGCAAGTCATCCTCGACATGCAGAACCAGCTTCTGCAGGTGAAGACGCAGGTGGCGATCGCCATCGCCGACCAACACTTGTTGCAGCGGAAGCAGAAAGAAAATGAAGACAAAGTCGCCGAATGGATGCGTAAGGCCGAATTGGCTGTCGACAAGAAAGAAGACGACTTGGCCCGTGCCTCGCTGCAGCGCGTGGAGAGCTATCGCGAGGTGAGCGAGAACTTCATGCAGCAGGTGACCGACCAGAAGGCGCAGGCGGAAAATCTCAAATCGGCGTTGCGCAAACTGGAGCAGAAGTTAACGGAAGCGCAAGCTAAGGCCGATCTGCTGGTCGCGCAACATCGCCGTGCCCGCGCCGTGGGCAAAGCCAGCGACGCGCGCATGGCCATGGGCGACGGCTCGAAAGCCGCGGCTTTCGACCGCATGAAGCGCAAAGTAATACATTCCGAGGCGGTGAGCCAGGCGAAGTCGGAAATTGCGGGAGACAACATGGAGGACCGCCTGGCTGCACTGGAAAAGGAAGATCGCATCGAGCAGTTGCTGGCGGAGCTGAAGACGAAGAAAGGAGCGGAACGGACGACGTAGCTGCGGGAGCGTCTGGGGTGGCTTAACCGCCAAAATACGCGGTTTTACTAAACGACGGAAGGAGCCTCCAATGGGCTCCCCCTGTCCAGTAGATTCGCAGGTGACTCTGATTCAACCCGCGAGCGACTTAGCCAGCGCGACGCATGCCTCGGTTGCGCTCGGCTTCGGTTTGGGCCGCGTTTTCGTCAGCCAGCGTGGCATTCCACTCCTCCACTTGCTTCTGGGCTTCGTCTTTCTTGAGTCCGTAACGCTCCTGAATTTTGCCGATTAGTTGATCTTTCTGGCCTGCAATGACATCGAGGTCATCGTCAGTCAACTTGCCCCACTTGGTCTTGATCTTGCCTTTTAGTTGTTTCCACTGACCCTGCACTCGGTCCCAATTCATGGTGTGATCCTCCTCCTAGGAATTCCCTGATTTCAGAGTAGAACTTGGTTAGGCCGTCGGAAAATACAGTGATCACCTGACCCGTCGCGGAATCATGAGGCGCTAACCTTAATGTTTTGAAATCCACAGCTCGCTGGCAGCGTAATGTTCCTGGAGAGCTAGAACCAATCGCTGCGGTAGGCTATCCACCAGGAGACGAACAGGATGGGAATAGTCGCGGCTACGCCCCACCAGAGCGGCAGGACGAAGTCGGCAATCAGGCCGAGCCCAACGAAGAGCATCCAGAATACTTTGCGTTCCACGACTTTCATTCTAAACCTGGGGCGAAAGATCGAGGATTGGTACGACGCGATCTCGCTTCGAGCCTTCCTGACTCGCTCGTTGTTCCGGCGGCGCGGGCTCTCTCGGGTGTCATGACTGCGATGGCCAAGAATGAAGGTGGATCGGGGGAGGCGGAGGCAGATAGGCTTCCCTCCTTTGTTGCTGCTGCTATACAGTGAGAGGCATGAAGTACTCACTGCAGCAGATTGCTGACGCTGTGCAGGCGCGGCTGCGCGGCGATGGGAGTATTCAAATAAGCGCCGTGGCGAGCGTTGTATCTGCCAAGCAGGACGACTTGGTTTTTGTCGAGGACGAGAAGTATCTTGCTCAAGCCTTGAAATCCGCCGCGGGTGCGGTGATCGCGGGGGAATTCGCCGCGGCCGCGACTCCGTCCAGCAAGCCTCTTCTTATGAGCGCTCATCCCAAACTCGCTTTCGCCCGGGCGGAGCGTTTTCTTCGCGATAAGAACTGTGACGGTGCGGTGCGGCACAGTGTGGGCGCTACGGCGGTCGTGCATCCTTCGGCGCGGCTAAGTCGGGATGTGATGGTGGACGTTTACGCTGTGATCGCCGAGGATGCGGAGATGGGCGAGAACACACATATTGGGGTGGGCAGCGCGATCGGCGCGAGGGTGACGATTGGGAGGAACTGCGAGATTTATCCCAACGTCACGATCTATTCCGGTACGACTCTCGGTGACCGTGTGATCGTGCATGCGGGTGCAGTGCTGGGGAGCGATGGCTTTGGGTATGTCTGCGATCCGAAAACTGGTGCCTATGAAAAGTTTCCCCAGGTGGGGAAGTTAGTGATTGAAGACGACGTCGAGATTGGCGCCAACACGACGATTGACCGCGGTGCCCTGGACGAGACTCGCATCGGGCGCGGGACGAAGATCGATAATCTGGTCCACATCGGACACAACTGCCGGATCGGCGAAAACGTGGTGATCGCCGCGCAGACCGGACTTTCGGGAAGTATCGTGATCGAGAACAACGTCGTGCTGGGCGGACAAGTAGGCATTGGTGAGCATGCGCACATCGAAGAAGGAGTGATGCTGGGAGGGCAGGGCGGGGTCCTACCGAATAAAGTGCTGCGCGGCAAAGGAGTGGCCTTCTGGGGAACCCCGGCGCAACCTGTTCGGCAGTACCTGAAACAGCTTGCGATGCTGGCGAAGTTAGGGAGGAAGGCCTGAGAGCAGGATCTCCGAGTTCAGACCTCGACCCGGGTCATCAGCTTCAGGTCAAAGTCGATCCATGGCAATTGTGGTGATTGGCGGACATTCGCGAAGCGTGGGAAAGACCAGTGTGGTCGAAGGTTTGATTTCTGGGTTGCAGGAGTGGCCCTGGACGGCAGTGAAAATCACCCAGTACGGCCACGGCATTTGCTCGGCCGACGGCGCAGCATGTGACTGCGCGACCGCAGACCACAACTGGGCCATTTCGGAAGAGAAAGATCGATCCGGAGAGTCGGACACATCGCGATTTTTGGTGGCAGGGGCAACCCGCGCGTTGTGGGTTCGCACTGAGCAGGGACGGCTGGCGGAGGCGATGCCGGCTTTACGTCAGAGGATGGCGGCGGCGGACAACGTGATCGTGGAATCGAATAGTGTCTTGAAATTTCTGCGGCCGGATTTATATCTAACCGTGCTTGATCCGGCGACTGCCGATTTCAAGGATTCGGCGCGCGAGGTTCTGGATCGCGCGAGCGCTGTCATTCTGCATGACTCCACAAGCGGTGATGGAGCAGCCTGGGAGAGAGTTTCGCTGAAGCCTGTGGCCCAAAGGCCGATCTTCCGCATTCGTCCCCCCAATTATGTCACCCCTGAGATTGTGGAGTTCGTACGAAATTCATTGGCGCTCGAACAGAAAACAGATTCCCCCACAGACCAGAGCTTTTTCGGAATGATGAATTCCGGAATCAAGCGCACCGCGCCCTGAAAACGGAAAGCTGAGAACCGAGAAGGGCCTCTGCTATTCTGGCGGCGTGCGGCAGATACACTTCAGCGCGTGGTGGTTAGTGGGCTTGTCATCGCTTCTGCAGGTTCTGATCTTTCCTCTTCCCGGTTTATACCTTCTAAGCTGGATTGCTTTCGCGCCGCTGCTGGTGGCGCTGCTGCGGGCGCAGCCAGTCGGAGCGCTCGAGATCGACGACTCGGTGAGACTTCGAGCGGCGAGTCCCGGGCAGGCGTTCTTGCTGGCCTACGTGTGCGGGATTCTCTGGTATGCGGGCACCTGTTATTGGATTTACGACACCATGCATCAGTATGGCGGGCTGAACCCCGCGGTGGCCTTGCTAGCGTTGCTTCTGTTCTGTTTTTACCTTGGGCTTTATCACGGGCTATACGGATTGCTGCTGACCTTTCTGCTAGGGCCAGAGCAGGACCACCGGCGGGTTCTGGTGGCCGCTCCATTTCTCTGGGTAACGGTAGAGCTGGCGCGCACGCGGGTGACGGGTTTTCCATGGAACTTGCTGGGCATTGCGCAGGTGGACAACGTTGCACTCTGCCGGATAGCGAATCGGACGGGGGTTTACGGAATTTCGTTTGAGATCATGTTGGTAAACGTTGCACTGGCTGCATCTTTTCTGGTCCATCGGAAGAAACGCGGCACGCTTCTCCTAGCCGCCGTGGCTGCGGCCGCGGTGTTACAGGCGGGCCGGTGGATCAGCGCCCCCGGAGTGCTCGGCGACCATGCCGCACTGCTGGTGCAACCGAATATTCCGGCTTCGGTGGAAACGGAATGGACTCGAGACGATTTTGAAAGCACGCTGCAGAGTCTAACTGCGATCAGCCTAAAGGCGGCGAGGCATGAGTCGTCACCGGACACCTTGGGCAGCGCGACTTCTGCTAACCCGGCTCCAACCAAGGTCGACTTGATCGTGTGGCCGGAATCGCCGGCGCCGTTTTACACCAACGATCCTATGTTTCGCAGCGCGGTGAGCGAAATGGCGCGGCAGTCACGGACGTGGGTGCTGACCGGAGCGATGGGGACGAAGGCCGCCACGAACAAGGATGGGCAAGGCGCGCAAATCTTTAACTCTGCCGCTCTGATCAGTCCCGAGGGCGATTGGAGCGCGCGCTACGACAAGACTCATCTGGTGCCCTTCGGGGAGTATCTCCCGTTTCCGCGACTTTTTGCCTTTGCCGGAGGGCTGACCAAACAGGTAGGGGAGTTTGAGCGAGGTACATCACGGATTCCGCTCGACGCAGGGGGCACCAAGCTGGGAGTGTTCATCTGCTACGAGTCGGTATTTCCCGACGAAGTGCGGCAGTTTGCAGAGCGGGGTGCAGAGGTGCTGGTGAATCTTTCGAACGACGGATGGTACGGCGACAGCGGTGCTTATGCACAGCATTTGAATCAGACGCGCATGCGAGCCATTGAGAACAACCGCTGGCTTCTGAGCGCAACCAACACGGGAGTGACAGCCCCGATTGACCCTTTCGGGCGCATTGTGGCTCGTATTCCGCGCAAGGAACGCACGGCACGGGTGGCGCCCTATGCCCTTACCGCCGTATCGACGTTCTACACCCGTCATGGCGACTGGTTCGCGTATCTGTGTGCGATAATTTCGGTTGGGGCGCTGCTCGCGCGCTTCGCATCCCCTAAGAAGGTTGATTGATCGTCATGAATCAAGAGTTGGAACAGGAATATACAGCATTGAAATCGAAGGCTCACGAACTCCGGGAGTACCTTTGACGCGGGCAAGATCCGTCCGCAGCTAGCCGAAATTGACCGGCAGGCCGCCGATCCGAATCTGTGGTCGAATCCTCAAAAATCTCAGCAGGTAATGCGCGAGAAGAAGCGTCTGGAGGGCGCCTTGGCCACAGACACTGATCTGGCGCGGCGAATGGACGACATCCAGGCATATTCGGATTTGTCCGGTGAAGGCGAGAATGTTGACGCCGACCTGCGCCGTGAGATTGATTCGCTGCGCAGCTTGGTGGATAAGCTGGAAACGGCAACCCTTCTCTCCGGCGAAAATGATGCGCGCAACGCTATCGTGACCATCCATCCGGGCGCTGGCGGCACTGAATCTCAGGACTGGGCCGACATGCTGCTGCGCATGTATTTACGTTGGGCGGAGCGCCAGGGATTCGAGACTGTGCTCTATGATTACCAAGCCGGCGAAGAAGCGGGCCTGAAGTCGGCCACGTTCGTGGTAAACGGCGAGTATGCCTTTGGCCTTTTGACCAGTGAAATTGGGGTTCACCGGCTGGTGCGGATTTCCCCCTTCGACCAAGCCAAGCGGCGGCATACTTCATTTGCCAGCGTTTACGTCTCGCCGGAAATCGACGAAACGATAGAAGTGATCATCAGGCCAGAAGATATCCGCACGGATACTTACCGCTCCAGCGGAAAAGGCGGACAGCATGTCAATACGACGGATTCAGCTGTGCGCATTACGCACATCGCAACGGGATTGGTGGCCAGCTGCCAAAACGAGCGTTCGCAGCACAAGAATCGCGAACGAGCCATGAGCATGCTGCGGTCGAAACTCTATGAATTCGAGATGGAGAAGAAACGCGCAGCCACCAAGAAAATTGAGGACTCCAAGCTCGACATCGAGTTTGGATCCCAGATTCGATCTTACGTGCTGCAGCCCTACCGGCTGATTAAGGACCACCGCACGAAACTGGAAGTAGGCGATGTGGACCGCGTACTGGACGGAGACTTGCAGCCGTTCATCCGGGCGTACTTGCTGATGCGCCGCGGCGAGAAGTAAGCGAGGCACGGGCGAAACCGGGGAGCAGCGATGGTGGGACGCAAGCACAGAGCAGCGATTAAGCTGGGGCCACGCTTTCTGCGGGCTTTTCAATTCGCAGCGGACAAGCATGCCGGCCAGACTCGCAAGGCTTCGACCATCCCTTATATTGCGCATCTGATAGGAGTGGCTTCACTCGTGCTGGAGGCTGGAGGCGACGAAGACCTCGCCATCGCGGCGCTGCTGCACGACGTTGTCGAAGACTGCGGAGGCGCGCCGATGCTCAATGAAGTGCGCCGCCGTTTTGGCAAGCGTGTGGCTAGCGCAGTAGAAGGTTGCACCGATGCCGATCGTGATCCGAAGCCGCCATGGCGGAAGCGTAAGGAAGGTTATATCCGGCGTCTGAGAAGCGCCGACGCCGATGCCAGGCTGGTTTCCGCTGCCGACAAGCTGAATAACTTGCGTTCCATCCTGACGGACTACCGCGAAATCGGACAATCGGTGTGGGCGCGTTTCCAGGGAGGTCGCGACGGTACACTTTGGTACTATCGCGCCTTGTGCGATCAATTTCTTCGCCGCAAGCCTAACCGGTTGACTCGTGAATTCGCACTAGCCGTAAGGGAATTGGAGGCGGTGGAGAAAACGGAAAGCAACATGGATTGAAGTTCTGTCGGGTTGGGGTTCGTCTGTCGCATCCGGGCTACGGGGAGCTTCCGATGAGGTTCGAGAGGGTTCTCGATTCATGGGGTGCTTTCGCTTTAGTAACTTTCGCTGGTCGAGGCTCTCGCCGATAATAGGCCTGAGCTTCAGACGCCTGAAGCATTCAAAGTCTGCTGGACGCATGAACCTATGCCGCGCATAATTGATCAAATCCGCGCATCCAAGTTGCCCTCCAACATGATGCAGTTTGCGGCCCGAGGCGCGTTGTCGGTGCCGCCCGCGGAGAACATAGAGATTCTGGTCTATCTCGCCAAATACAACAAGATTTTTGGCGATGTGGCGCGGATGACGCTGGCCGGCTGGGACGCGAAAGCATCCCTCGATGCCGCTTCCAACCCACAAACTCCCGGCCAAGTGCTGGACTACTTCGTGGAAAACTTGCGGCCACAATTGCTGCCAGCCTTGCTGGAGAACCCTGCGATGGCCCAGGAGACACTAGTCAAATTCGCAATTTCTGCCTCCCGCGAAAGCATTGAGACAATGCTTAAGAGTTCACGAGTGCGACGCTCGGAAGCGATCCTAGACTGTCTGCGGTCAAATCCTTACTTGAACGAGGGTGAATCCGAGGAGATCAATGCGCTGATTTCTTCCGCAAGCAATGAAAATGAAGACGAAGGCGGCACTTCCATCGCCGGCGTTAACCATCCCGGGGTTGGCCACGAGGACGAACAACTCCAGAGTGCAGCGGCAGACGATGCAGGCGGAGAAGTTCCCGACGAAGCGGTAGCCGCCTATCTCTCCGAACACGCCAGCGAAATTGCCGCCGAAGGAGAGAAGCCGTTTCAGGCGATCGGTGGCGTTCTGGATTTGCTGGGAAAGGACTATTTTCCGGTGTCTTCCACGGCAGAGGGCGGCGGCAATACGCCCACTCTGGTTGCCGGAACCAACGATGCGGCGGCCGGCGCGGCCGCAGTTCCAGCGAGGGCCGCTCCCGGTAAAACGGCGCTTCCGGTCGCAGCCAAGCGTGACAACGCCGTTCAAAAAATCAATCGCCTCGACATCAAGGGGCGCATTCAACTGGCGTTGAAAGGCAACAAAGAAGAGCGTTCACTGCTGATCCGTGACGGCACCAAGGTGGTGGCATTGGCGGTGTTGGAGGCCCCGAAATTGTCGGACGGCGAGGTCGAGAAGTTCGCGAGCCAGAAGAATGTGCTGGAGTCAGTGCTGCGGGCGATTCCTTTGAAGCGACGGTTCATGAAAATCTATGGCGTGGTGCGGAACCTGGTGGGCAATCCCCGTACTCCGCTGGATCTTGGCTTGGGATTGATGAAGCACCTGCTGACCCAGGATTTGAAAAACCTCTCCGCCAACAAGGAAGTCTCAGAGACGATCCGCAAGCTGGCTCAGAAGATGTACAAGCAGAAGCTGGCGGCTTCGCCCAAAAAATAATTGCAGGGGAGGAACGCGGAGAGTCATGCGCACCTTGCCGGAATCGGACGCCATCGCTGAATTACTGAAAGGTGCGAAAACCATTGCGGTAGTGGGGCTTTCCGACAATCCATTCCGCGCCAGCCACGGCGTGTCAGCCTACATGCAGAGCCAGGGATACCACATCATTCCGGTGAATCCCCACATCGGATCCAGTCTGGGCGAGAAGGCCTATGCTTCGCTGCTTGATCTGCCGGAGAAAGTTGACATCGTGAATGTCTTTCGGCGGTCAGAGTTTCTCGAGGAGATCGTGGAGCAAGCTATCCAACTCAAGGTGGCTGCCGTCTGGGCGCAGGAAGGCGTGATTGATGAGAGAGCTGCGGAGAAGGGGCGCCGGGCGGGCATCTTCGTGGTGATGGATCAGTGCATCCTCAAAGAGCACCGGGCGCGGTTTGGGTAAAATTGCGGTCCGATCATCGCCCCACACGAATCATCGCCCCACACTAATCAACACAACCGTGGCGTCGTCGTTCAGGCCAGCGCTGTTAGAGAAGGCGCGGACATCATCAACAATGCTCAGCGCAGATGCGTCCGGGCTGAGCGCGTGGGTCACGAGCCGGGAAGGACCGTACTCATTTTGCTCGGCATTCACGGCCTCGGTGATGCCATCACTGTAAAAAAGCAGCCGCGAGCCAGGAGACAGAAGAACCCGTGTCTCCGAATACTCGCCGAAGCCAAGGCCCAGAGGCATTCCTTGCTCGGTATCCAGAAAACGAGGGCCGGCGTCATCGATGAACAACGGTTGCAGATGTCCGGCATTGGCAAAGGTTACGGTGCGAGCTGCCGGATCGAGTATCCCGTAAACCATGGTGA
Source organism: Acidobacteriota bacterium (assembly GCA_003225005.1). Classification (GTDB taxonomy): domain Bacteria; phylum Acidobacteriota; class Terriglobia; order Terriglobales; family Acidobacteriaceae; genus Sulfotelmatobacter. The sequence continues at coordinate 79,883 of QIAN01000065.1, forward strand.
CGAATCGCCCGGCAGGGAAATCATTAGCCAGGGCACGATTGAGCCGGTTCAGCACATCGGCTGGATGGGAGCAGGTTTCTGCTAAAGAGCGCAGAATGCCGCGAGTTGCAGACATCAACAAGGCCGCGGCAGCACCTTTCCCGGACACATCGGCGAGAACCAGTCCCCAGGAGCCATCTTCGAAGGGGATGAAATCGTACCAGTCGCCACCCACTGCGCGGGCGGGGACGCTCAAGCCTGAGACCGCGAACCCAGGGATGTACGGAGAGCTCTTAGGCAAGAGCGCCTGCTGGATAGCGCGAGCTTCTTCCGCTTCGCGATTCATGGTTTCCCGCTCGTCGCGCTCGCGCTGGAATCGGCGCGCGTTGTGCACTGCAGCCGATACCTGATTGCAGAAGGCTTGGAGAAGGCGCAGCCGCTCTGCGGGAAAAGCATTCAGCTCGGGGTGAGATACGGTAAACACTCCGACCAAACCCCCGTCCCCGGAATGGAGCGGAATCGCCACTTCGGAAAGTGTGGAATCTTCGCAGCGGATGTAGTACTGATCCATGCGCACGTCGGGGGCGTAACGCATCTGCCCGGTCGAGGCCACGTAGCCGACCATGCCTTCTTTGCCAATCTTAAGACGCTGCCCTTTGCCATGAAGGCTGCAGCCATGCACTCCGGCCAAAACCAGCTCGCCGTGCTCCTCGTCGTGCAGGTAAACGTTAGCCTCGACGCAACCGAACGAGCGTGCAACCTCATTCACGATAGTGTCGATGAGCGGATCGAGGTCAAGAATAGAGGAGATGTTCTGAGCGGCTTTTTGTAGCCGATGCAGGTCTTCAACCCACGCACCTTGCAGGGCACGGACGGCGACAGCGTCCGATCCCGTGGCTATCGAGCCTGAAGCCATAGATTCAGCCCTTTTCGAGCGAGAAACTTCTGCCCTATGAGATGCACGGTTGCTGGGTCAGGATTCTTTCTTGGGACGGGGCGGTTTCTGTGGCGGGGCGAGCGAGCGTAAACGCTTGATTTCCTCCAATCGCTCGCGAATCCGTTTTTCCACACCTTCGAGAGTGGGCCTGTAATAAACCCGGTCGCGCAGATTGTCGGGCAGGCATTGCATGTTGGCGACTTTCTCTTTGAGATCATGAGCATACTGGTATCCATCACCGTAGCCCAAACCTTTCATGAGCCCTGTCGGAGCATTGCGCAGATGTAACGGGACGGCGTCCGCGGCGGTCTGTTCTACGTCTTGCTGCACTTCGCTGTAAGCAGTGTAGAGGGCATTGGATTTGGGAGCGGCGGACAGATAGACGACCGCCTGCGCCAGCGCCAAATTGCCTTCCGGCATGCCAATGAAATCAACCGCATCGCGGGCTGCCATACACAGTGCGAGTGCGTTAGGGTCAGCGAGACCGATGTCCTCGACCGCCATGCGCACGACGCGACGCGCAATGTAAAGCGGATCTTCGCCAGCTTCAAGCATGCGGCCGAGCCAGTACAGAGCGGCATCGGGATCGCTGTTGCGAACTGATTTGTGCAGCGCGGAGATGAGATTGTAGTGCTCTTCGCCACTCTTGTCATAGAGCAGGGTGCGCTTCTGCAGCGCGTCGCGGACGATGTCGTCAGTAATTTCGGCGGGCGACTGGTCCGAAGTTTTCTCTTGGGCGAGGGCAGCGGCTACTTCCAGGACATTGTAGGCGCTGCGAGCATCGCCACTGGTGTAACTGGCGATCTTTCTTAGGACGTCGTCCGATGCCTTCACTTTCATTCCGCCCAGGCCGCGTTCCTCCTCGAATAGAGCCCGGCGCAGGAGAGGCACGATCTGGTCTTCAGTCAGGGGCTTCAGTACATATACGCGACAGCGAGATAGCAAGGCCGAGTTGATTTCGAAAGAGGGATTTTCGGTCGTGGCGCCAATCAGGCGAATGTTGCCTTTCTCCACGTGCGGGAGAAAAGCGTCTTGCTGCGCCTTATTGAAGCGGTGAATTTCGTCGATGAAAACGATGGTTCGCGTGCCGTACTGGCGGGCCCGCTCAGCGTCGGCCATGACCTGCTTGATCTCTTTGATTCCTGCCAGCACAGCGGAAAATTCCAGGAACTCGGCTTTGGTCATGCCCGCAATGATCTTTGCCAACGTCGTCTTCCCCGTCCCCGGCGGTCCCCAGAAGATTAGGGAGCCGGCATCATCGCGATCGATCTGCGTCCGCAGAGGCTTGCCTGAACCGATCAGGTGCTCCTGGCCGACGAATTCGTCGAGCGTCCGCGGGCGCATGCGGTCCGCCAGTGGCCGTGTACGGTCCGCGGGGGCATTCGCGTTCGGAATGGGTGGGAAGAGGCCCATGGGGGAAATAGCTCTTGGCTTTCGCTTTTGGCTTAGAGCCTTCGAATCACCTTACGGGTGCCTTTTCGCTTTCTCCATATTGACGCCGATTCCGTCTTGAGCCTTCTTATTTCCTTTGCCTCGCGGCTTCGTACAGTAGGATGCTGGTGGCCACTCCGGCGTTTAATGATTCCACCTGCGGCGCGTGCGGGATTACGACCACTTCGTCCATCCTCGTCATCAGATCGCGGGGCAGGCCGGAGCCTTCGTTGCCGATGAACATGGCCAGTGCTCCGGTCAGCCTCGCTTCGCCTAGGGGTGTGCCCTTGTGTGAGGAAGTTGCGACTAAACGAATTTCCTGGGCACGCAGCTGGGAAGAGACGGCATCAAGCTTTCTGCGAATCACGGGTACGCGGAAAATAGAACCGGCGGAGGCGCGCACCACTTTGGCATTGAACAGGCTCACTGTGCCCTCGCCCAGTACGACTCCGGCGCCACCGAAAGCCTCGGCGGAACGGAGGATGGTGCCCAGGTTACCAGGGTCCTGCAGCCCCGCGATGACCACTAAGGGACCAAGCTGCAATCTCTCCAGAATCTCTTCGAGGGAAAATTCCTTGAGATGAACCAGTGCCGCGACACCCTGCGGCGTTTCAGACGGCACCGCGTTGTCGAAAATCTTGCTGGGCAGCAATAAGGTTTCCACGTGGGCGCCAATCTGAGGTAACAGGCGCTCCGCGAGGTCTTGCTCAGACTCGCGGAAGAAGACAGCACGAAAGCGCAGTCCGCTGCGGATGGCTTCTTCCACGATGCGGAGACCTTCGACCGCGCAGTCTCCATCGCGGGTGCAGTCGGCGCCGGCGAAGGCTTGACGCAACAATTTAACCAGCGGGTTGTGCCGACCCTCGATACGCCGCAATCGGCCTCGCGCAGCGCTGGCGGTTTCTGAGAGCTTCTTCATACGCTGTTCAGACTGTTCTGAAGTTACGCGCCCGAGTGATACGCTGTAAACTCGGACTCGGCTGCCAACTCGGCTTGCGGCGCTTTGCCGTATTATGGTAGGTTTCGCGGTCTAATCAAATAGAGGCAGAAGAAACCCGAAGGGAAACGCCGTGCGCGCCGAGATAGTCAAAATAAACTGTGACGACCCCGAAATGTCGTTAGTCAAGTACGCGGCCGATCAGATTCGCGCCGGCGAGGTGCTGGGCATGCCCACAGATACTTTCTACGGGCTGGCAGCCGATCCCTTTAACCTGCGCGCAGTCGATCGTGTGTACGACATCAAGACCCGGTCGCGCCACAAGCCACTGTCACTGTTGATTGAGAGTGTCGACCAAGCCGAGGAATTGGCCAAGCCATTGCCGGAGGAGTTTTATCTTTTGGCGCGGAGATTCTGGCCAGGGCCGTTGACGATCATCGTCAAGGCGGGTTCGCGATTGCCGCTGAAGGTTACGGCGAATACAGGAAATGTGGCTTTACGCGTGCCTAACGCCCGGATACCGCTGGCCGTGGTGACGGCCGCGGCCATCCCGATCACGGCGACTTCTGCAAATCTCAGTGGGGCTTCCGAATGCACCAGCGCCAACCAGGTACGCGATCAACTCCACGGGCGCATCAGCATTATTGTGGATGGAGGACCTTCGCCTCGCGACGTGGCCTCTACCATCGTCGACCTGTCGGACGAAGACGCGCGTTGGCGGATCATCCGCGCAGGCGCGATCCCGGCTGACGATATCTCCGGGTTCTTCGCCTGAGCATGGACGACGATAGCGCCAACCGGCGTCGGCGAGGCCACTGGTTCCTTTGGCTAGTGGCCCTGATGGCAGCTGCCGTGGCAGCCTTTCTCGCTGTGACGAGCATCAGGATTGTTCGCGAGTCGCGGCTTGAAGAGGCGAAGCCGGCAGATGCCATTGTGGTGTTTGGTGCGGCGGAATACTCCGGACACCCTTCCCCTGTGCTCCGCGCTCGCCTCGATCACGCCTTCGAGCTTTTTGCGCAGGGTATCGCACCGGTTGTCATCACGACCGGAGGTGCTGCTGCCGACCCTAGATTCAGCGAGGGTGGCGTTGGCCGCGATTACTTGATGCATCGCGGGATCCCGGAACGTGATCTCATCGCCGAGACCCAGGGCAATGATACGGCCCAATCAGCCGTGCGAGTCGCCGTCATCATGCGAGCCAACGGACTGCATAGTTGCGTGGCGGTGAGCGACGCTTACCATGTTTTCCGCATCAAGAAACTGTTGGAACACGAGGGCATCAGCCAGGTTTATGTTGCACCCCGTCCGGATTCGCGGCCAAGAAGCTTATGGCAACGCTTGTGGTCGAGCGTGCGGGAGTCTGCCAGCTATCTGTTGTGGCGGCTGGGAATTACTTGAAATCAGGGTTCGCGTTCCTTGCTTTGCTACCAGCCATTTTTCTCCCGCAGCGAGGTGATGTGGGCTACGTGATGGCGTCCATGCCAAGCGTAAAGGGCAAGTGTTTTCTCCAGAGCCATAACTCCCAGTTCGGGATGGCGGAAAGTCCGCTTCCAGTCACTGGGTTCGAGCGAGCGGAGGAGCCGTATCCAGCGGGTGTGCAGGCATTCCAACAGCATCATCGAAACCTCTATGGGCGTGGCCTGAACATCGGGCAGAAGGGCCCAGCGGTCTTCCGCGTAGGGCTTGATCGTAGGCACTTCCTCGGTCAGTGCGAGCTTGAAGCGGATGTAAGCATTGAGGTGGCTGTCCGGCACATGGTGCACAACCTGACGCACCGTCCATCCGCCGGGGCGGTATTCTGTGTCCAGTTGTTGATCGGAAAGTCCTGAGACGGCGGCACGAAGGTTGGCTGGCGCGTGGTCAACGTCGTACAGGCACTTTTCCTTCTGCTCTTCGGTAACAGGCTCTTTGAAAGTAAACTTGCCGATGGGATAACGCAGGTCGGGCATTTGGTCTCCAAGAGGCTTTGTCCATAAAGGGTCGGACGTTTTAAAGTGGTTCAAAACTGAAGCTGCACTGTGCTTAGCGTTTTCTTACTCTTTGGCTTGGTGCGTCATGGACCTCTCTGATCGTGACTTCCACATCCACGATCTCTGCCTCCACCCAGCCGGGCTGGTGGTGGTCATCTGCACAACGGACGATCTCGACACCAAGTTCTTTCTCATGCATAGCTCCTGCAAGGGTAGGAACCCACAGCATCAGCATACGTCAACGCGCTAGCATTAATGTTAGCGACCAGGCGTCTTAATCCAAGGATGCGGGAAGTCGCTAAGTAAACTACAATCCCTAGGGGTTTACTGTGCGCTGACCCCATGATCTCGGGCTTCAAGTTTCGATTCCCGGGCTTCTGGTTTTGTGCATCAAAAATGGGTTCTAGGCTAAACTCACAATTCTAAGTGAATTAGCCTTGTTGTGGCGTCAAGTTCGGACTCGCGCCCTCAGGCGCGCGTTCGTTTGCGAAAGAGGAACCATGGCAGCTTCGGTCTGGTCGGGTCACCTAACCTTTGGACTTATTTCCATGCCGGTGCGACTGTTTTCCGGTGCGCGTAGTTCGGGAATTTCGTTCAACATGCTGCATCGGCCCGACAAACAGCGAGTGAAGCAGCAATATATTTGTCCCCTCGAAAACAAGGTCGTTGAGCGCAACGAAATAGTCAAGGGCTACGAGTTCCGCAAGGACGAATACATCGTCATCGAACCCGAAGAGATCAAGAAGATTGAGCCAGCAACCGCCAAGACGATGGAGATCCTCGAATTCGTGAAGTCCAGCGATGTAGATCCGGTTTATTTTGAGTCGTCATATTACATGCTGCCGGAAGAGGCGGGACGCCGTCCGTATGCCTTGCTCACCAGGGCGCTGGACGAGAGCGATTTTGTTGCGATTGCAAAAGTCACCATGCACAACCGCGAGTACACGGTGTTTCTGCGGCCTCACGAGGGCGGATTGATGTTGCACACCATGTACTACGCCGATGAAGTGCGGAAGGTGGACGGTTTCGGCGCTCCCGATGTTGAGTTGAAGGAAGCCGAATTGAAAGTTGCGCACCAATTGATCGAAGCGCTCGCTGATGAGTGGAACCCGGAGAAATATACTGACAGTTTTCAGGAGAACCTGAAGAAGCTGATCCAGGCAAAACTCGAAGGCGGAGAGGTAGCGGCGGTCGAGAAGCCCAAGAAACTCGCCCCGGTCGTAGACCTCATGGCGGCTCTCAAGCAAAGCCTGGCGCAGATGGAAGGCAAGAAAAAACCAGCAGCTACTGCCAGGGCGGAGCCGCGGGCCGTCGCCGCGGGGGGCAAGTCGCGGCGCGGACGTTAAGCTCAGACTTCGGGCTACCGCTATCGGCTTCGAGCCACGGGAATCGTTAGGACTGCTTGAGTCCTCGGTTCTCAATCTCGCAGCTATCGCCGCTTGTCAACTGTCTTGGATGTGCCCCAGCTTATTTCGTGTCGGCTGACACCGTCAACATTTCCGGCTTGCGGTCCAACTTGAACTTCCCTCCGGGCATCACATGTGCTTGCTGGCAATCTAGAACGATTTATGTTGACACAGACAAAGTCTCAGGTCTGAAGACCGAGACTTTTCCTCGCGCGCGGATAACCCGCACTCTGGCGCGGATTATCCGTAACCAGTAGAATTGGCTTCCGCTTGTGAATCACTTGAACCAGAACTCCTTTGGGGTGCAGATGAGGTTGCGACACTTAGCTCAATTGGTCGTTGTGTTGGCTTGCACAGTGGTATGCGTGTCTTGCGGGCAGGTGTACCGTCCGGTGGTAATCCCCATCACGATAACTCCGCCGAATCCAAGTAATTTTCACGAAGTGTTCGCCATCAATGCCAATGTGCCCTTCAACCCGGGCACCGGGATGCAGGTTGATGTCTCCGGGGACACAAACGTGGGTGTGATCAATATTGGGCTCAATCCCACGCACGCCGCGATTCTTCCCAATAACACACGAGTATTTGTGGCGAGCGCTGGTAGTGTCGTCGGTCAGTCCGACATCGTTACATCGTTCATTCCGGCGTTCCAGGCTGCCATCGGGACTGGATTAAGCGCCGGGGTCACAATCAGTTTGCCCGGTCAGACATCTAGCATCACCGCTATAAGCGAGTCCGGCAACCTGGTCACGGCCACGCTCAATGCTCCGCTCAACAACATCGGGCTCGGCGATGTGATCGTCATCGCAGGTGCAGGCATTGCCGGGTACAACGGCACTTTTACTGTCTTCCCGATCAGCGGGACAACCATCCAATACGTGAACTCGGTCACCGGGCTCGCGCCATCTTTGGGTGGAACCGCATCGGTGCCCGCGCAGCCCGTCTTCCTTGCCAGCACCCAGAACGATGCTATGTACGTCGCAAACTATAACTCCAGCTCAGTTGCGGTTATCAATACGAGACTGAATGCCGTCACCAATAGCGCGCTCGTGGGGCAGCACCCGGTGGCTTTAGCGGAGACTCCAAACGGCAACAAGCTCTACGTGGCCAACCAAGGGAGCAACGCGGTCAGCAGCTTGAATACGGTCGATATGTCGCAGAACACCGTGACCGGCTTCTCCGGGAGCGTCGGGATCACGCCAGTCTGGTTGGTGTCCCGGAGTGACAGCCAGAAGGTGTACGTGCTCACCCAAGGCGACGGGCAGCTGGTGACGATTGACACCGCCACGGACACAGTTGTCAGTAATCTTCCGGTCGGTGCCGGGGCCAACTTCGTTTTTTATGATCCGCACCTGAACCGTCTCTATGTGACTAACCCTTCGACCAGCATGGTCCACGTCTTTTCCACCACCGGAGGAGCTAACGACACACCGATTCAGCTCTCGGCCATCTCCATGACTGCGGGCCCCAACCCGCCGTGCCCCAGCGCGTGCACGCCCTCTTCGGTGACGGCTCTAGGCGATGGCAGCCGGTTTTACGTTGCCAGCTACGAGATAGCGACATCTTGTCCTGACCCAGTTATCGGCTCGTCTTCTGCCTGCGTGATCCCTCGCCTCACGGTGTTCGACGCCAACAGTTTCGCGGTAAAGACCGCTCTGACCTTGCTCAGTTCGCCACCGTTCGCATCGAATCCAAGTACCCATCAGTCTCAGTATGCCGTGCCGCCGGTCGCTTCCTGCGCTCCGGCGGCTCTCTATGCCCCTGGTACCACTCGTTTCCGGGTGTTCACGACGGCTTCAGTAGACAGCAGTCGCGTCTACGTGAGCATGTGCGATGCTGGCTCGATTGCCATCGTCACGACCACCACGAGTTCTATCAGCCCCGGGGGAAACATGCCGGATACGCTGGTTAGGGACCTGGCTGCGCCTTTCAGCGCGGCTTCCAGCTCGACGGGCGGCGAGCCGCCACCTCAGAGCCCAGTGTTTCTTCTTACCGGTCAGTAAAATCGCAGGTTCGGAGATGGAAGGCACACAGTGAGGAGGGACTCAGGCTTTGCTGGTGACTTCTTCGGTGGCCGCTTCTTTCTGTGCGTAGTGAGATTCAACGTAGTTGTCGAGAATCTCAATGAACTCGGCGACAATGCGGTCGCCCTTCAGCGTGGTGAACAGGCGGCCATCCACATAGACAGGAGCTTTGGGTTCCTCGAACGTTCCGGGCAGGGAAATACCAAGACTGGCGTGCTTCGATTCGCCGGGGCCATTGACCACGCAGCCCATGACCGCCACCTTCATCTCTTCGACTCCGGTGTAACTGCCCTTCCATACTGGCATCTGCTCGCGTAAATAGGTTTGAATCTGTTGTGCCATCTCCTGGAAGAAAGTGCTGGTGGTGCGTCCGCAGCCGGGGCAGGCTGTGACCTGCGGAGTGAAGCTGCGAATGCCCATGGATTGCAGAATCTGCTGTCCGACACGAACCTCTTCTGTGCGATCGCCGCCGGGAGCAGGAGTGAGCGAGACACGAATCGTGTCGCCGATGCCTTCCTGGAGCAGGACCCCCATGGCTGCGCTGGAAGCGACAACCCCCTTTGCGCCCATGCCAGCTTCCGTCAGGCCGAGGTGCAGAGGGTAATCGCACCGGGCTGCGAGAGCGCGATACACGTCGATCAAATCCTGCACCCCGCTGACTTTCGCGCTCAGGATGATCTGGTCGGCGCGCAGACCGCATTTTTGCGCCAGCTCAGCGGAATTAAGCGCGCTGACTACCATGGCTTCCATGGTTACTTCGCGGGCATCTTTAGGCTCGTCGCGGCGAGAATTTTCGTCCATCATGCGCGTCAGCAAAGCCTGGTCAAGCGATCCCCAGTTCACCCCGATACGCACCGGTTTCTGATGCTTGACCGCGACTTCGATCATGGTGCGGAAATTACCATCATCCTTGCGACCGATCCCTACGTTGCCGGGATTGATACGGTACTTGGCGAGATCGCGAGCGCACTCGGGATACTTAGTGAGCAACTGGTGACCGTTATAGTGGAAGTCGCCGATGATGGGCACGCGCACGCCCTGCTTGTCGAGTTCCTCGACAATGTGCGGCACTGCTGCCGCCGCTTCATCGTTGTTGACCGTGACCCGCACAAGCTCGGAGCCAGCACGAGCCAGTGCGGCCACTTGCTGGACGGTCGAAGCCACATCGGCCGTGTCCGTGTTGGTCATCGACTGCACCACAACTGGTGCATCGGAGCCCACTCGCACTCCGCCCACCACGGCCGTAATGGTCTTTCTGCGTTCGATTGTCGCCATGAGGAATATCTAGTTTAACACGACGAAAATGGCGCCTGCCGCACCGACGCGGGTTGAGGCGGGTTAACGCCGAGGGCTGAGCTTCGAAGGATATAGCGTCTTACGGTAGCCGGCCAGCCAGTCCTGGAATGGTCTTCATCAGATCGTTATAGATGACCATCACCGCGAACAGCACCAAGAAGACGAAGGCGGCCTGGTAGACGCGCTCCTTAATACGCAAGCTAATGTCATGGCGCATAAGGCCTTCGATCAAAAGGAACAGGATCACGCCACCGTCCAGAATAGGAATCGGTAGCAGGTTGAAGATGCCGAGATTCAGGCTGATCCCGGCCATCAGCTCCATTAAAGGTGTCCAACCTTTTTGCTGCGCTGCGTATCCGGCATCCTGAGCAATGCCAATTGGCCCAGAGACGGCACGGAGCGAGACCTTCCGTTGCGCGATCTTTTTAGCCAGCTCCAGAATCAGCAGTGAGTATTTCTTGTTCTCCTGCAAAGAAAGACTCAGTGCACGGGTGAAGGGTAACTTGGTAACCGCCGTCTCGCCTTTGTTGAGGAATCCTAGCCGATATCTCTGTTCCTTGGGGTCCTCGGTCTTCGAGAGCACCGGTTGCATGCGAAAACTCAAGGTTTGGCCGCCACGGATCACGGTGAGCTCGACGGGCTTTTCCTTGGTTTGTTGAAGGCGCTCAATCATGGTTTCGATGGAACCCATCGGGCTTCCATCCATGGCAACAATTCTGTCGTTTTCCTTGATGCCAGCTTTGGCAGCTGGCATTTCTGCCTCGAGCCGACCCACGATGACGGGTTGTTTCGGAAACCAGCCAGCAGAACCCACCTCAGAGGTAGTCACGGCCTTAGGCACAATGGTCTTCTCGAAGACCTGATCTCCGCGCTGGATGCTGATGGTCAGGGGTTGGTTGGGACTAAGCCACACGCGGGGCTGTAATTGTTCCCAGGTTGGATTTTCAATGCCATCGACTCTCACGATCCGGTCGCCCGCCTGCAACCCGGCTTGGGCAGCAGCCGAATCGTGCTTCACGCCTTCGATGACCGCTGGGGTGTCGAGATAAACCGGATATTCGTAATGCACCATGTAAACCGTTGTCAGCAGGAACACGGCGAGAAAGATATTCATCAACGGGCCGGCAATCGCGATCAGGAAGCGATGCCAGCGGGAGTGCGAGAGGAACTCGGCAGGATCCCCGGTGCGCTCGTCCATCGGATTCTCGCCGCTCATCTTGACGTAGCCCCCGAGCGGGATGGCGCTGACACGGTAGTCGGTGTCGCCCTTGCGAAAACCGAATAGACGCTTGCCGAAGCCAATGGAGAATACTTCAACTCGCACACCCAGCCACTTCGCCACGGCATAGTGGCCGAACTCGTGGACCAGAATCATGAAGCCCAGGACGGCTACGACGGCAACGATTGAGATCAGGAAATCAGACATAAATATAGAGATACGAAAAACAGCCCCCTTATTAGATTCAGCTCACTGCACCACTTGGCTAGACCACCGATGTTGCCCGTTGAACGGCCTTCCCCCTGACCCGCTCCAGAGCGCATCGGCGGGCGTTGCCATCCGCTTCAAGCACCTTTTGTATAGATTCCAAATGTCCAGATTCAGTTGCAGAAAGCACCTCTTCGATGACCTGCGGAATCTGATCGAAGCGAATGCGGCCTTCGAGAAATCCGGCTACAGCCACTTCATCGGCCGCATTGAGCGCCACAGTCTTCGCTCCTCCTGCCTCCGCGGCCTCATAGGCGAGACGAAGACAAGGGAATTTACTCATGTCCGGGGGGCAGAAGTCGAGATGACGCAGGTCACCGACAGGAAAACGCATATCCGATGGGATACGTTCGGGGTAGGTTAGAGCGTAGAGGATGGGCAGGCGCATATCGGTCACCGAAAACTGGGCAAGTATGCTGCCATCGACGAACTCGACCATGGAATGAATGGTCGACTGGGGGTGGACGATCACTTCCACTTTTCTTACCCCAATGGGAAACAACCTGCAAGCTTCGATTACCTCAAAGCCCTTATTCATCAATGTGGCTGAGTCGATGGTGATACGCTTGCCCATTTTCCAAGTCGGATGGTTCAGGGCCTGCTCCACGCTAATGGACGCAAACTGCGAGCGCGGCGTATTCAGAAACGGCCCGCCCGAAGCCGTAAGCCAGATGCGCTCGACTTCTTCGATGCGACCGCCGCGCAGGCACTGATGCACCGCGTTGTGTTCACTGTCAATGGGTAGCAGCGGCTTGCCCTGCTTGCGGGCCTCGGCAGTGATGAGCTCCCCTGCCGCAACCAGGCACTCTTTATTGGCGAGGCCCACAATCTTGCCGCACCTCACCGCCTCGTAAGTCGCTTCCAGACCGGCCACGCCGACGATGGCGCTTACCACGAAATCCACATCCGCATGGGTCGCAACGCGCACCGCTCCTGCTGGTCCGTGGACGATCTCAATTCCCCCACGACCTTCTTTCTTCAAACGCCCGCGCAGGGTAGCGGCGTCGTTTTCTGACGCCATGGACACAACCAGTGGCTGCCAGCGCATCGCCTGCTCGAACGTGGTCTCCAGATTTCCGCCGGCGGCGAGCGCCACAATCTGAAAGCGGTCGGGATAGGATTCAGCGACACGCAGCGTGCTGCAACCGATCGACCCTGTCGACCCCAGGATGGCAATGCGTCTCATGACAGCAGTTTAATGTTACGCGATTCCTGGCTCGTGTTTCCGGGGCAGGCGGCTGGGGGGGGGCTACTGCATCACGCGCCAAGCTGCATAGTACCACAGTAGCGGAGCAGCAAAGAGCAGTGCATCAATTCGGTCAAGCATGCCGCCGTGGCCGGGCAGAATCGTGCCCGAGTCCTTGACGTTCGCGCCGCGCTTGATCAGTGATTCGACCAAATCGCCAAGCTGCGCCGCGATATTGATCGCGATGGTCAGCAGGATGATCGGCCACAGAGCCGGCTTCTCCAGTCCGAACAAGCCGTCGCGCCGCTCGATCAGGCCCGCATTCAACAGGGCGGAACTCAGCGGCAGGGCGTAGTGGAACAGAAGAGCTCCAACCGCCAGACTCGCTGCCAACGAGGCCGCCGCACCCTCCCAGGTTTTCTTGGGACTAATGCGCGGCGCCATGAGATGTCGGCCCATCGATTTGCCGACGAAGTAAGCGAAAATATCTCCCGCCCAAACGACCAGCAGCAGATATAGCAACAGAAAACCTCCTGCCCACTGCTGGCGAAGCTGTACCAACATGCCTAGCGGCAGGGCGATGTAAGTGAATGCAAACACCGCCGCCGCCGCAGCAGGATAAGCACCGCTCAGGTTGTCGCGCCGCATGGTGATGGTCAGAAAAAGAAAGGGCGCGATGGCCGCGGCGAAGGCCAGACTGATGAGGAATTTTCCCATTGAAAACAGCGGCGTTTCAGCGCCCACGTTGATCGCCAGCAGCAAAAAAAAACCTGACACGAAGGCATAGGTGGGAATGCGCAAGGGCCGTACGCCGTACGATTCGGTAAGCTGTAGAAATTCATGAACCGTGAGAAGAGCGACCAGAGCGGCGACCAATGCCACCACCGCAACCGGCGCCCGCAGCACCAGGAGGAGAACAATCGGGATAAGGACGGCTGCGGTCGCGATGCGCTTTAGCAAGAGGAGTAAGTTTCGTTCTGAAAAGCCCGGCTTCCGCTACTTGTGGTTCTTGGCATGCTCCGAATTGGTATGCGCTTCCCCGTGATTCAGCCCGCCATAGCGCCGCTCCCGCTTCTGGTATTCGGCGATGCCTTCAAGCAGATGCACTCCCCGAAAATCCGGCCACAATGTCGGCGTCACGTAAATCTCGGCATATGCCAGTTGCCACAGCAAGAAGTTGCTAAGCCGCATCTCGCCGCTGGTGCGCACCACAAGATCCGGATCAGGCAGCGCACGCGTGTAGAGATGGCGTGCGACCTCATCTTCGTTGATTTCGAGATGCTCAATGCCACCATTGCTGGTGGCTTTTTCAACCATCGAGCGAAATGCGTCCACCAGTTCGCTGCGTGCGCTGTAATTTAGCGCCAAGGTGAGCGCCATGCCGGTGTTGCGCGCCGTGCTCTCCCGCGCCCATGCCATGCGTTCCTGCACGTCTTCGGGGAGCTCGTGCTGCCGCCCAATGTATTCCAGGCGGATGTTGTTTTTATTGAGCGCGGGCACTTCCGCCTTCAGATAGCGGCCGAGGAGTCCCATAAGAAACCCAACTTCGCTCCTGGGACGCTTCTTCCAGTTCTCCTCCGAGAAGGCATAGAGGGTCAGCGCTGGTATATGGATGCGAGCGGCGGTCTCGATAGTGGAGCGCACTGCCGTGACGCCGGCGCGATGCCCGGCCACGCGCGGGAGATGTCGCCGCTTGGCCCAGCGTCCGTTGCCGTCCATGATGATGGCGATGTGTCTAGGGAGCCGATCCGGATCAAGCTGTCGGTAGACTTCGGTCTCTTTTCGATCCAGTCCGGCGGGAATTCTTGCCTGCAACGAGTATCCCCTTCCGAATCATGAAGCTAACATAGGGGAGGAGTTGTTGCAATGCAGAGGAGCCAAGTCGGAAGCAGGCCGTCTGCGAGCAGCAGTCCGCAAGTGTTACTTTGCTTCCTCGGGAACTACCAACAGCTCCAGCTTTTCTGTGTGCCGCAGCACCAGCAGCGAGCAGCTCACCCCGACCCGCACATCGGTCAGCAAGCGATGCAGATCATCCACGCCAGCCACTGGCTGGCCTTCCAGCGCGACGATGACATCGCCCTCCCGTAATCCAGCTCGTTGTGCCGGGCTGCCGCTTTCGCTCGACAACACAATCACTCCAGTTTCCTTGGGCAGATCGTAGAAGCGCACCACCCGGCGGTGCACGGGGACGGTCTGGGCTGATACGCCAATGTAGCTGCGGCGGATTCTTCCATCGCGCAGCAGGCGGCTGGCCACGAACTTCGCCGTGTTGATGCCGATGGCGAAGCATATACCTTGTGCGGGGAGAATGGTGGCCGTGTTCACCCCGACCACGCGGCCTGCCGAATCCACCAGCGGGCCGCCGGAGTTCCCAGGATTGAGCGAGGCGTCGGTCTGAACCACATCGTCGATAAGCCGCCCCGAGTACGAGCGCAGCGACCGGCCCAGAGCGCTTACTACTCCCGCCGTTACGGTGGACTGAAATCCATACGGCGCGCCGATCGCGATGACGACCTGTCCCACGCGAAGCTGCTGGGAATCGCCGAGTATGGCGGCCGTTAGGCCAGGTTCGTCCACGCGAATTACGGCAAGGTCGCTCGCCGGATCGTCACCGATGGCGCTGGCAGACATGCGGCGCCCGTCGGGCAATTTGACGCCAATGCGTCGGGCGTCGTGAACCACGTGGCTGTTGGTCAGGATTAATCCATCGGGCGTGAACACGAATCCAGAGCCGCCACCGCTTCCCTCCCTGCGCTCGCCGGTGCGGGTGCGGCCGCGCGACTGATGCACTTCGATGTTCACCACCGACGGGCTGACCTGCTCCACTGCTCCAGTTACTGCGCGCGAGTAGGCATCGAGCAATGCGGCGTCGGCTTCCCCGACCGATCCTGGCAGAGAGGATTCGCTGCTCCGTCGGTCTGATCCGCCAGATTGGCTGAGAAAGGCGGCAGCGGAGCTAACCGAAGTGGAGACCGTGTCGCTCTCTTCGAGACTCATGCTCGATAGATGTCAATAGATCTGTTTCGGATTCAGAGCGGCCCGATCGATATCTTCACTCCGCAAAAAAAACCGGGACCAAGCGATGGTCCCGGTTTTGAGTTGGCTGGTTGCCCGGATAAAAATTGGGGCGCTTACGCGGCCTGAGCGAAGCGGGAGCCGCGTGGCGAAATCCTGAGCCGCGCTGTTTCCGGCGAAGCATCTACAGTCTCGCGGGTTACGCGGTTCGCCGCGGCCTCACCGTCAAATCCCGCAACTGGGTCAGAATGCTGGACATCTGCATTCCGTTGAGCTGCGAAACAAACGGCAGAATCTCAGCTACAAACTGGTCTTTCACCAGTTCGCTGATTTCATGCTGACGGCTCTTTTCACCGCCAGTGAGCAGTTCCGGCACGGTTACCTCCAGTGCTCGCGCCAGCCGCTCCAGGGAAGACAGCGTGGGCGTGGCCTTCTCGTTTTCGATTTTCGACACGTAGGTTCGGGGCACCGACATCCGTCCAGCCAGTTGCCGCTGGCTGAGACCGTTACGCAGGCGCAGTGAGCGAATCGAGGTGGCCAGGTTCAAGTGTCCGCGGCCGTTGCAGTGGCTTGGCATCATCACCAGCTCAGGCGCGACTTCGACCGGTTCCGGTTCTTCCTCGTCCATGGACAAGTGGCAACGGCGGCAGTTGTTATTGGCGGTGCGGAATTGCACCAACAGGCAGTGATCGCAACGTACGACCTCCCGTGCGTTCACCGGGGCAAGAGTCGTCGACATCGGGTTGTGGGAGTGCCAGAGCGGGCTACTCCTGGAACCGTATCTGGGGGAGAGGTTCCAAAACCTCAAGCGTAATCTGAGGTACAGCCCCTGTGGATGTCAAGTATAAAATGAAATGAAACACGAAGTGCTTCGTTCAAAGACCGAAATAACCCAGTGGGAAACCGGAGAAAACCAGGAAAAACATGATGGATCGGAACGCCGCGTGGTGTTTACTAACTGAGTTCACCCAGTCCGAAAGTTTGCGCAAGCACGCGCTCGCCGTCGAAGCGTGCATGCGCGCCTACGGTCGAAAATTCGCTGCGGGTTCGGCATCGGCTTCAACCAACGACGAAGAACTCTGGGGCATCGTCGGACTCATTCACGACTTCGATTATGAAGAATATCCCAGCCTCGATGATCATCCTTACAAGGGCAACGCCGTTCTGAAAGAGCGAGGCTGGCCAGAGGTAATCCGTCGTGCTGTGATGTCGCACGCCGAATACACAGGAGTCAGTCGGGATTCGATGATGGAGAAGGCCCTGTTCGCCTGCGACGAGCTAGCCGGATTCATCACCGCCGTCGCCCTCATCAAGCCCGGCAAGTCCCTCGCCGAGGTCGACACCAAATCAGTCAGAAAAAGAATGAAAGACAAAGCCTTCGCCCGCAAAGTCAATCGCGAGGACATCATTAACGGCGCGCTTGGACTGGGCGTGGATCTGGACGAGCACATCGGGTTCTGTATTGAGGCGTTGAAGGGAATTGCCGGGGAGCTTGGGTTGGACGGCAGCGCCGTGAAAACAGCCTCGTAGGGGCAGCGCTAGCGGATTGCATCCGGCCCAAGGACGATCGCCTCCCACTTGTGTGCCGGGCACGAAACCACGGGAGGGCACGGCTTCCAGCCTACCGCACCACTGCAGCCACCTTACCGCTCGCAATCAACTCCGCCAGCCGGGTGAAGTCTTGATACATCACGCGGTCCTTCACCATCGTCGGGCATACCGCACGGATTGCCGCGTGCGCAGCCTGTCCTCGCTTAGACGTCTTGAGCGGCGCGAGAAAGTCGAGCGCTTGCGCTACGGCCATGGCCTCAATGGCAAGCACGTTACGCGTGTTAGCGACGATGCGGGTGAGCTTCATCGCCGCCGTCATGCCCATCGAGACGTAATCTTCCTTATTGCCTGAGGTCGTGATCGAGTCTGCTGATGCGGGATGCGCCAGCACTTTGTTCTCGCTCACCAGCGAAGCGGCGGTGACCTGCGGCAGCATGAAACCGGAGTTCAGCCCCGCACCAGCCGCGAGGAATGGCGGCAGGCCTTCGTTCAGCGCAGGATTCACCAGCCGTTCCAGGCGCCGCTCGCTGATGCCGGCTAGCGCGGTGAGAGCGATGGCAAGAAAGTCGAGCGCGAACGCCAAAGGCTGGCCGTGAAAGTTTCCGCCCGAAATAATGTCGCCTTCAGCCTGCCTGGCGTCTGTGACGAAGACCAGCGGATTGTCGACGGCAGAGTTCACTTCGACTTCGAAGACGTCGCGGCAATGCGCCAGCGTGTCGCGGGTTGCGCCGTGGACTTGCGGGATGCAGCGCAGCGAATATGCGTCCTGAACCTTGCCGCAGTCGCGATGTGATTCGCGAATCTGGCTGCCTTCCAGCACGCGGCGCAGGTTTTCCGCACTCTTCAACTGCCCGCTGTGCGGACGGGCCTTGTGAATGCGCTCATCGAAAGCGACGTCAGTGCCCTTGAGCGCATCACAACACAGGGCGCCGAGAACATCGGCCGTGTCCACCAGAATTTCTGCGGCCAGCAGAGCCAGCGTCCCCACCGCCAGCATGCCCTGTGTGCCATTGATGAGAGAGATGGTTTCTTTTGCCTCGAGTACCAGCGGCTTTATCTGTGCCTGCTTCAGCGCGTCAGCCGCGGCGATGCGCGCGCCCTTATCGTCGATACATTCGCCTTCGCCAATCAGCGCGAGGGCCAGATGCGCCAGCGGCGCGAGATCTCCGCTTGCCCCCACGCTGCCCTGCGAAGGCACCATGGGAGTGACGCCGCGATTGAGGAATTCACAGAGCGTATCAATCACCACCGGGCGCACGCCCGAGCAGCCCTTCGCGAGAGAGTTGGCGCGCAACAGCATCATGGCGCGGGTCTCAGCAACGGACAGCGGCTCGCCCACTCCGGCGGCGTGCGAGCGCACCAGATTGACTTGCAGTTGGCGAATCTGGTCGCCGGCAATGCGGACGTCGCTGAGCTGGCCCACGCCGGTGGTGATGGCGTAGGCGAGCTTATTGTTCGCTACCACGGCATTCACCACGGCACGTGCGCTCTCGACCGCTTCGCGCGCGTCGGGCGCGAGGAGCACAGGACGCCGGTCACCAATCAGCGCGACTTCGCGCACCGCTTCCAGAGTGAGATCATTCCCGTTGATGTGAAGGGCTTTCAAAAGAGTTCCCTAATTTCTATCTTCCGCTTTCGCTTCTGCCTCGAATTGCAATCTACTCTCGCAGCGCGGCGCGAAATGCGTTCAAATATTTGTCGGGCAAAACGGCGATCTTCATTTGCGGGTCGGTGACGATGTGTGTGGTCTCCCCCTCGGCCAGCAGTGTGCCATCGGACAGGCGAACCAGTTCGTAGCCAAAATGAACCACTGAATCGCGAGCGCTCTTCAGCCGCGTGCGCACCAGCACCTCTTCGTCATAACGCACCGGGGCGCGATAGCGGCAGGTGGCCTCCGCGACGGCGATGAAACGGTTGTCTTTGCTTTCCATATCGCGGTAGGAGAAGCCCATCTGCCGCAGCAATTCGACCCGGCCCACTTCGAACCAGATGAAATGATTCGAGTGATAGACCACGCCCATCTGGTCGGTCTCGGCGTAACGCACGCGTATGCGGGTTTCATTAACGGCGGGGTGATTGTCACCACTCATTTTCCACTCCAGCGCGGCTTGCGCTTTTCGAGAAATGATGAGACGCCTTCACGGAAATCCGCCGTATTCCGTATGGCGGCATTCTCCCGGACGGCAGCCTCGATCTGAGCGTCGAGTTCAGCACGGGCGTGATCGGTAAGCAGGCGCTTGGTGGCGTGCAAAGAAGCCGGACTGTTCTCGATGAGCAGCGCAGCCAATTCGCGAGCCTTCGCCATCAAGGTTTCCGGAGCCACGATTTCGTTGATCAGCCCGATGCGTGCCGCTTCCTCTGCTCCCACAATGCGGCCTGTAAGCAGTAGATCGCGCGCCTGTTTTTCGCCGACCTGCCGAAGCAGAAAGGTGGACACGATCGCTGGTACAAATCCAATGCGCACTTCGGTATAGCCAAACTTAGCCTCCGGTACGGCAAGGGTGAAGTCGCACAGCAGAGCAAGCCCTGTGCCACCTGCGATCGCCGCTCCATTCACCGCTGCAATGGTCACCTTAGGAAACTCATAGAGCGAGCGGAAGAGGCGAACCATGGTCTCCGAATCCGTCAGATTCTGCTCCGCAGAGCGGCCAATCAGCGCCTTCAGGTCGTCCAGGTCCATGCCCGAACAGAAGGCTTTGCCGGCGCCGGTGATAATGAGCACCTGAGCCCGCGACTTGGCGACCTGATCGAAGCCTCGAAGCAAGTCGTCCATCAACTCGAAACTGATGGCGTTGCGCTTGTCAGGCCGGTTCAGCGTGATCGTGGCCACAGCAGCGTCGTGCGCGAGTTGGATTGTGGTGTAGGACATTTCAAGATCAGCAGATCACCGATGAACGAGAGCACGGCGACACTCCATCAAATGGACTCGACGTCTCTGCACATTCTCCATGGCTCCTCAATCCGCAGCCACCGAAGTGGTGTACCGCTTTTCTATTTCCGCCGTGGCTCGCAACAGGGTTTCCAGCGGCTTCAGCGGCGGTAATGGTGCGCCACGTTGATGCAAGGCTTCAATGACTTTTTCGGTGGCGATATTTCCTACCAGCGCGTCCTGGGCGAAGGGACACCCGCCGAGGCCGCCCAAAGCGGAATCAAAGCGGCGGCAGCCGGCGTCGTAGGCCGCAAGAATCCTTTCGGCGGCGTGCTCGGGACGGCTGTGCAGGTGCACGCCAATCTCGAGGTAATCGTAGATTGCCATCACCGCGCCGACCAGGTCACTGATCTGCTGCGGAATAGCCAGGCCGATTGTGTCGGCAAGAGAAATCATGTGGAGATTATCCACTTCCAACAGCGCAATGGCGTCGATGACCTCGTCGACGCTCCAGGGATCACCATAGGGATTGCCGAATGCCATGGAAATATAAACCACCACGCCGAGTCCGGCAGCATCGGCTTGGTTCTGAATCTTCTCCAGTTCTTCCAAAGCGTCTTCGGCGGATTGTTTCTGATTCTTCCGCAGAAATGTCTCGGAGATGGAATACGGAAATCCCAGCGTCTTCACGGCCTGCGTCTCGATGGCCCGTTGTGCGCCCTTTTCATTGACCACGATCCCAATGATCTCGACGTCATCCGGGGGATCGAGTTCCTTCAATACTTCTTCCGAATCTGACATTTGGGGCACAGCTTTCGGGGATACGAATGAGACGGCATCGATGTGCTTGAATCCCGCGCTAATCAGCGCCTGCAAATACGTCCGCTTAATGTCAGACGGAATTTGTCCTTTCAGCCCCTGCCAGGCGTCGCGTGGACATTCGATCAGTTTTATGGAATCCGCTCTTAGCATTCAGTTCTTGGCTTTCAGCCAAAATCGGCAACGGAAACATGATCGATCGGACTACAGTCCCGCCGCCGGCGGATGCACAGCCCTTGATCAAGTCGTCGATTGCCGATTGCAAATCGAAAATCAACCACTCCGTCTACCCTGCTGAATCATGTCTGCAACACTCCCACTTTGAACTCGGCCACGTCCGGATTCAAGGCCGCGGCTTCGAGCGCTTGCGTGATGGCCTCGCGAGTCTCCACCGGATCAATAATCTTGTCAATCCACAGGCGAGCCGCGCCGTATCGTGGGTCGGTCTGCTCCTCGTAGGTGCGCTTGGTTGATTCGAGTAGCTCTTTGCATTCATCGTCGCTGAGGGTCTTACCACTGCGCCGCAGTTGCTTGATCTTGATTTCGACCAATGTGTCCGCCGCCGCGTCCCCGCTCATCACGGCGTAGCGCGCCGTCGGCCAGGCAAAGAGGAAGCGCGGGTCATAGGCTTTGCCGCACATCGCATAGTGGCCGGCGCCGAACGATCCGCCGACGATCACCGTAATTTTTGGGACAACAGAATTCGATACGGCATTCACCATCTTCGCGCCCGCCTTGATGATGCCGCTCCACTCCGCGTCGCGGCCCACCATGAATCCGTTCACGTCATGAAAAAAAATCAGGGGGATGAGATTCTGATTGCAATCCATAATGAAGCGGGCGGCTTTTTCGGCCGATTCGGTATAGATGACCCCACCAAACTCCACGCGTTTGTGGCCTTCATGGTCGATGGCTTGGGCATGCAGCTTTTGATTGGCGACGATGCCCACAGCAAAGCCTCCGATGCGCCCATAGCCGCAGACCAGCGTCTTGCCGTACTCCGCTTTGTATTCGTCGAACTGGCTGCCATCAAGCACGCGGGCCAGAATTTCCTTCATGTCATAGGGGCGCGCCGGCGACGAATCATAGATGCCATACATTTCTTCAGCTGGCAACAGCGGGTCGACCGGCTTCCTGCGGTCCCACGGCGACTGCCGGCGATAGCCCCATTTTTCAATGATGGAGCGGATGCGCGCCAGGCAGGCTTCATCGTTGGGCTCGCGGAAGTCCACGGTGCCGCTGATGGCGGAATGCATGGCCGCGCCGCCTAACTCCTCGGCGGAAACTTTTTGTCCGATGGCCGCCTGCACCAGCGCGGGGCCGGCAAGAAACAGTCCGCTGCCGTCCGTCATGAGTACGTGATCACACATCACGGGCAGATAGCCGCCGCCGGCAACGCACATACCCATGATGGCCGCAATCTGGGGAATACCCATGGCCGACATGACGGCGTTATTGCGAAAGACGCGGCCAAAATCATCCGTGTCAGGGAAAACGTCTTCCTGAAGCGGGAGAAAAACTCCGGCAGAATCGACTAGGTAGATGGTTGGAATTCGGTTTTCGAGCGCAATGTTTTGAGCGCGGATGACCTTTTTAGAAGTCATCGGGAAGAACGCTCCGGCCTTTACAGTGGCGTCATTGGCGATGATCATTACCAGGCGGGTTTCGATTCGAGCAAGGCCAGTGATGACTCCCGCGGCGGGTGCACCACCCCATTCTTCGTACATGCCGTGGGCCGCGAACAGTCCTAATTCGAAGAAGCTCCCTGCATCGACGAGCAGGTCAATACGCTCGCGCGCTGTCTTGCGCCCCTTGTCGTGCTGGCTTTCGACAGCTTTGGCGCCACCCCCTTCGCCGATTTTTTCCCCCTCGTTGCGCACCTGCGACATCAAATCAGCCAGAAAACGCATGTTGGCTTCGAAGCGGGCGGAAGTGGGGTCGATCTTTGTCCGCAAGACGTTAGACGTGGTGTCCGATTTCACAACAGGGGTTTCGTGACGGTCAGCCATGGTGGAAGGAGCGGAGTGATTACGGTATACCAGCGGAGAGGAAGGGCGCAAACCAGAAGCGCGAGCCTTCAGCACTGAGCATTCAGTCCGTTAAACGTCTTTTCCATCTTACGAAATTCCTAGTCGTGCAACGGCTTGCTTTTCCGGGAGTGGACAGACAACGTCTACCACCCCCATGCGTAATGCCTGTTTCGCCGTGATTCTTTCCGCGGCTACGAACATTTCGAGGGCGCGGGCCCTTCCGATCAATCTTGGCAGCCTTTGCGTGCCGCCCCATCCGGTGACCAGGCCGAGTGCCGCTCCGCGGTGTCCGAATAGCGCATGGGGTGCGGCGAAGCGACGGTGGCACGCGAGCGCCAGGTCAAGTCCGCCGCCCATGCAGTGCCCGGAGACGACGGCGTACACCGGGGCAGGGAAGTGCTCGATTTCATTCATCAATGTCTGCCCTATTTTTGAAAACTCGTAGGCTTCGGGACCGGACAGGCGTGAAATCTCATTCAAGTCCGCACCCACGGAGAAAAAGTTTGAATTTCCCGCAATGATCAATGGCTGATCTCGGCTTGCCAGTTCGCGAACCGTCTCGGTCAATGCCAGCATGCACGAGTGGGTTAACCGGTTCATGCCGTCGGCCGAGGTCAGGCGCAGCAGGCGTCCACCGTTGAGCGGCTCGATTTTGAACGGGCGAGACAATGATTTGAGGAGGTTGAAGTTTTAAAATTGGTGAGCCAGCGGCGACGAGGCTGGCTAGACCCCCTTCTCGATCCATTCTGCGAGAGTACAGCCGTCTTCCTCCAGTAAGAACGTTCCCACGCCGAAACATTCGCCGAAGAGGCGGTTTGATTCCCTGTCGCGGGCGGCGCGAGGAATCCATTGCTTGCCAACTTGATATTGGGCCGCGGTGAACCACTTCTGCGGCAGCACTTGCACCAACCCCGCCTGCAGGTAAAAAACGAACAACGCGAAAGCAGGATGGTCACTGCTCAACGCCTTGTAACTGGTGGGTACAATCAGCTCATCCACGGTGGCGAGTTCCGGCGGCACTTCGATCTGGTGCATGCCCGGCGGCTGCGTGCAGGGCACTTCAAAATCTGCCAAAGGGGCGGACGCGGAATAAATGCGGTCGGTGGATTGCTTGAACCACCCTGCAATCTCCGCGAGCGAAAATGACTTTAATTGATCAAGGTCGAAACAGGTTAGGCGAATGCTGCTTGCTTCAGGACACCAGATCCCGAGATGGTGGGGCGGCACCGGAAACGGTCGGCAATAGGTATTGAAGGCGAGGCGCGGCTGGTCCGGTTCCTGCTCCAGCGCCAGCGTGATCAGATAGGCGACCGGACCTTGATCGCCGTGATGGGTCCAGACGAAACGTTGTCCGCGAAGCGAACGGAAGGCTGGAAAGCTCTTCCAGTACCACGGGGTAGGACCGATGGTGCGTTCAAGTTGCTGCCGGAGAGTAGTGAGGTTGGGAGCTGGCATGGAAGAATGCAAAAGCTGATCTTGCGCACAGCGATTCAGGCCTGCGGAACCGCGTGTCCCTTCACGTTGGCGCGGATGAATTTGACGATATCGTCCATGGCCGTGCCGGGCTGGAAAACCGCGGCCACGCCGGCTTGCTTGAGCGCCCCAATATCCTGGTCGGGGATAATGCCCCCGACGAGTACAAGAACATCGTCCATCTTGTTTTGCTTGAGCAGGTCTAGAACGCGCGGCACGATGGCGTTGTGAGCTCCGGAAAGAATCGAGAGTCCAATCACCTGCACGTCTTCTTGCAGGGATGCGTTCACAATCATTTCCGGTGTCTGTCGCAGGCCGGTATAAATCACTTCCATGCCGGCGTCCCGCAGCGCGCGCGCAATTACTTTAGCCCCGCGGTCGTGGCCGTCGAGGCCGGGTTTGGCCACCAGGACGCGGATTTTGGGATCTGACATCGGCTTTCATTTAACCACAGTGGGCACGGAGGCGCACAGGGTGACGTCACCCGCATTTGATCGCAGGCTTTGGTTGGATTCAAACCGTCTTGATGTCCAGACTCCGCCACAAATACCAGCACGCGATGGAGCGGTACGGCTCCCAGCATTTGGCGACCTTCTCCATGTCTTTCGGTTTGGGCAGTTTGCGCTTTTTGTAGTGCTTCTTGACCGCCACCTGGACGCCGTAGTCGCCTGTAGGCAGCACGTTGGGGCGGCGTAACGAAAACATGAGAAACATGTGCGCCGTCCACACGCCGATGCCTTTCACCTGCGTAAGATGTTCGATTACTTCCTCATCGGACGCATCGGCCAGCCGTGCGAAATCAAGTAACCCACCGTGCGTTTTCGCCGCCAGATCTTTCAAATACGCTGATTTCTGCTTGGATAGCCCGACCCCGCGCATCTGCTGGTCTGTCAGTTTCAGAATTCCTTCCGGCGTCAGCGGATCACCGGCCAACGCGGCGAATCGTTTGAAGATCGTGACCGCGGCCTTGCCATTCAACTGCTGATACACGATCGCCTCGGCCACGCTGGAGAACTCGGGCGGACCAAACTCCATACGGCAGGGCCCCACCCGCTCGATAATGGCGCGGAGGACAGGGTCGGATTTCTTAAGGTGCATGACCGCTCTTCGCATGGTTCACAAAGTTATCACAAGCGCTGACCTGAGGCGAATAAAAAACGAACTTCCCCTCCCCCTCCATACATTCCCGCAAGCGAACCCCCCATTTGCTGAGCCAGGAAACTGCGCGGCAGCGGCTGCGGTCGCCAGAAATGCGCCACACGTCACCCCGTCGGATGCCTGTCCTGCCCTGATCTTCTTTCGGGTTTCCCTACGAAAGATATCTTACCGTTTGCTCAATCAAGTCCGCAGTAGGCTTGTAGGGGTCTCCCGGCGCGTCGTACTCGATCGAGCAATATCCCTTGTATTTGTGCCGCTTCAAAATAGCAAACGTACGGGCAAGATCCACGTGCGTGGCTTTGCCCTGTTCGTTGACTTCGCCATCCTTTACGTGGCAGATGCCATAGGCGTGCGCAAACATGGCGTCCATCGCGCGGTAGGCATAGTCTTCGTCATGCGCATTCAAAGTGTTGCCAAAGTCCACCAGCGCGCGCAGCCACGGGCTGTTCACCTTATCGATGACCTGCACCAGAAAGAACGGATCTTCACTCACGGGATTGTCATTCTCGAGATGCACCACGATGTTCCTTGAGGCTGCGTGCTCGACGACTTGCCGAAGGCTTTCCGCCAGCCGCTGGACGTTGGGCTCTGTATCTTTGGCTCGCGGAATGTTGGTACGAACACTGGGGGATCCGATAGCCACCGCTACATCGATCCACTGTTTGCTATAGGCAATGGCCTTTTCACGTTCGGTGTGGTCAGCGGCGTACGGGCTGTTCTCGCCATCCACGGCGATATTCGCTACGCCCGCGTGAGCCTTGTCGACCGCCGCGCGAAATTCCGCCAGATATTTCGGATCCGTCGAGGAAAAGTGTCCGGTCCAAGGCTCGATCTTTAGGACGTTGAACTTTTCTACGACGTGAGCCGCGAAGTCTTTCAGTTCGATGGTCGGATTGCCGCTCTTGTGATCCGATCCCGCGATGAACTGGCGAAACGGATAAGATGCCACCGCAACACGTTTCCGCGGCTTGGAAGGAAACTTGATGGAAGGTTGAATGGCGCTTTCCGTGGCGCGTGATAAGGTCGGCAGCAGCCACGCTCCGGCAGTCGCGCTCGCGCACTGTCCCAGGAATCGTCTTCGAGTCGTCCCACTCAAACGGCGACAGTGTAACAGAATTGGTTCGGCTGGCGCATTGCCGCTCCGACTTGTGCTCGACTCCGCTCGGTCTTCGACAAGTCCGACGCGCGCCCTCCGCCCCCTTACTGATCAGGCCTTGAGTTTACCCGCCGGCAGCTGGAATCCGATCTGGCTGCGAGGAACGTCTTCCGGAATCATAAGCTCCCTGATAGCCTCAATGAGTTCCTGAATCGTGGAATCATGCGAGTCGAGTCGGTTCTCCAGTTCATCGATCTTTGCGGCGAGACTCCTGTTAGTGGCGAGCATTTCGCGCAGGCGCACGAAGGCACGTACTACGAAGACGCTCATCTGCACGGCCGCGAGGAATTTAGCACCGTCGCTGCCATGATCGCGCCGTGCTCGATGAACGCGTACGGTGGATATCGCCGTCCGCCACTCCCCTTTTTTGAGGTCACAGATTGTGACCTCAAAAACTTGTGCTCCTTGGCCGGGAGTTGGAACATGAAGTCGGAAGGGAACCTTTCCTGGTTGCGCTTAATCTGCTGGTTAAGATGCTTGACCGCCACGCCATATAGCTCAGCCAGGTCAGCGTCAAGGATGACCCTGTGACGACGCAGGAACAAGATTCGCGACTCGACGGAAAAGACAGATCCTCGACGCTTTGGCATAGAGAGCAGTTTTGCCTTTTTTGGTTCCTTCACTTTGAGGTCACAAATTGTGAGGTCAAAATCATAATCTGAAGCAAGATCGGATTTTCAATTTGTAACCGCAGATATTCGCCCAATCTCCCAATTTGGAAAAAAGATTGGGATTACATGAGATTGTGTTTTCGCGCAGACCTGTGGAAACTCAACCCGAATCTTCCGTTGAAGCCTCGGCGTATGACTCCGGAGAGCGGTTTTCCATACCGGTGACCCGCTCGGAAATACTGAAATATTTACGTGATGCTGACTTCAGTATAAGTTCCGTAAACTTGCCGCAACGCCTCGCAAATTTCTCCCACGGTGGTGTATGCGCGGACCGCGCTGACGATGTACGGCATGGTGTTGGCGGACGAAATCTTCCCATTCGAACCGGATGCCCCAGCCCCGGCTCTTGGTTCCTGGGCAGCAGCTTTCTTGAGCGCGTCCAGAGCCCGGCGAACCTCTTCATTGGATCGTCGTCCACGCAGCGCCTTCAGCTTCGTCGATTGCTGGCGAGCGACGGTCTCGTCAATATAGAGAATATGCGGCGGTTCTTCTTCGATGGTGAACTCGTTGACGCCCACAGTGATCTTTTCTTTGGCCTCCGCCGCACGCTGGTATTGATACGAGGCCTCGGCAATCTCCTTTTGCGGATAGCCGCGCTCGATGGCCTTCACCATGCCACCCATGGCGTCGAGGGTGCCGAAGTAGTCGAATGCACCCTTCTCCATTTGCAGCGTAAGGTTTTCGACAAAGTAAGATCCGCCCAGCGGATCCACTGTATGGGTTACGCCAGATTCATAAGCGATGATTTGTTGCGTGCGCAGTGCGATACGCGCCGCTTCTTCTGTAGGCAACGCCAGAGCCTCATCGTAGGAGTCTGTATGCAGCGATTGTGTTCCGCCTAGCACCGCTGCCAGAGCCTGCAAAGCCACGCGCGCAATATTGTTCATGGGTTGCTGTGCCGGCAGGGAAACCCCCGCAGTCTGAGTGTGGAAGCGCATCAGCCAGGTGCGCTGGTTCTTCGCGCCGAAGCGGTCTTTCATAACTTGCCCCCAAATCTTGCGGGCAGCGCGATACTTGGCGATCTCTTCGAAGAAATCATTGTGTGCATTGAAGAAAAAGCTGAGGCGGGGACCGAAGTCGTCCAAGTCAAGGCCTCGGCGACGCGCCCATTCGACATACTCCACGCCGTCATACAAAGTGAAGGCTAATTCCTGCAAGGCGGTCGAGCCGGCTTCGCGGATGTGATATCCGCTGATGGAAATAGTGTTAAAGCGTGGAGCGAATTTCGATCCGAACTCGAACGTGTCGATTACTAACCGCATGGAGGGCGCCGGCGGATAAATGTATTCCTTCTGCGCGATGTACTCCTTGAGAATGTCGTTCTGGATAGTGCCGGAAATCTTGTTCCAATCCGCGCCCTGTTTTTCCGCGACCACCAGATACATGGCCCACAGCACTGACGCGGGTGAGTTAATCGTCATCGACACCGTGGTTTTCTCCAGATCGATCCCACGGAAGAGAATTTCCATGTCCTCGAGCGAATCAATCGCCACACCGCACTTGCCCACCTCACCCTCGCTGGCCGGGTGGTCCGAGTCATAACCCATCAGCGTAGGCAAGTCGAACGCGACCGACAGCCCGCCGCCGCCGTGCTCGAGCAGGTATTTGTAGCGCTGGTTGGTCTCCTCCGGCGAGGCAAAGCCGGAAAACTGCCGCATGGTGAAAAGCTTGCCGCGATATCCGGTGGCGTGAATGCCACGCGTGTATGGCGGCTCGCCGGGATAGCCAAGATACTTTTCCGCGCTCCAGTCTTCGGGAAGATCGGCTTCGGTGTAGAGACAGCGTATTGGAACTCCGGAAATGGTAGTAAAGCGAGCGCGGCCTTGCTCGTCGCGATTGATGCCGGTAGGGGCGCCAATCGGCTTCTCCGGAGCTTTCTCCAGAGTCGGAGCCAAAGTCTTCTCCGCCCATGCCTTCTCCGCAACGGAGGGGTGGCGTCCCTCTAGGACGTCGGCGATCGGACTTTCAACAACTTGGGGTTTCGACGATTTCTTTCCCGACATGCTCAAGCAACCTCGATCCCTTTGATGATATGGGGACGGCGGCCGACGGGCAACATTACACCGGGCGCCGGAGCGACCGATTGGTCGGTGAACTCGCAACCTGCTGGCAACGTCACAGGAACCATCATGACTTTTCACCTGAGAGGCGTGAGAGTTCCCATGCTTTGGCGTATTTCCAGTACACGTAGACAGCATGGTGAAGGTGCAGCAACAGGCCTTCGCGGCCATCTAAGAATCCAAGACGAAAGAAATAGTTGTAAATAAACGTCGCCATGGGACGCAGCACGATGTTGTGCACGCTGAAACCGACCTTGCCTTTTGCTGCCACCATTTCAGCGCCTAGGGACGAGTAGCGGTTCATGTGGTCGATGTAGTCGGAGAGCGTCGGGTAGGAGTGGTGAATAAGCGCGCCGCGCAGATGTCGTGGCGTGGCCGTGATTCCGGCTCCAAGCGATTGTTGAAGCTCCAATGTTTCGTGAACCAGAGCGTCCTTGAACCTCGCCGCGCCGCGCCGGAATAGCCTTAGCTTGCGATCCGGCCAGAAGCCTCCATGCTTAATCCACCGCCTGAGAAAGTAATTGCTACGTGATATCCAAAAGCCGTTCACATAGAGCGGCGCGAGATGTCCGTCTGGTGTCTTCTGCGCGACCTTATGCATCGCGGGCCGCCGTCGCACCGTACTCTCGATCTCGTCGGCGAGCTCACTATTGACCTCCTCGTCTGCGTCGAGGGAGAGAATGTACTCGCCCGTGGCTTTATCAATAGCCGAGTTTTTCTGTCCGGCATAGCCCTTCCATTCCTCAACGTAAACCTTCGCGCCAAACGACTTCGCGATCTCCACGGTGCGGTCGGTCGAGCCCGAGTCGACGACGATTATTTCTCCTTTGCCCCCACTGAGCAGCGGCATCACGCTTTCAAGCGCACGGCCGATGTTGGCTTCTTCGTTGTAAGTGATGATGACGACCGAGAGGGTCACGGGGAGAGGATACCTTGCCGAGCAACGGAATGGGAACATGGCATGGAGTTCAAGCTGAGCCGCGTTCCCCGCCCTGTTTTCGCGACTGCCCGCTGGCGGTTACATCTGTCCCCCCGGCTGGGCGGGCGCTGACTGAGGCGGTGCGGGCTGCTGAGGGGCTGCAGGCGGCACGTCCTGACGGGGTGCGACGTAAGGCACGCTGGGTAGCTTGGTGACCTGGCCGCGGGTGGCCCCAGCGACATCGATGCCGGAATGTTCCAGCAACGCACCGGTGGCACGCTCGAGCTCAATGCGCGATTTCTCATAGGCGGCCTTGGCTGAAACCAGATTTGACTCCGTGCTTGTCAAAACCGAAGCCTGCTGCAACACCGCGGTTTGCGTAGACAACCCAACTTTAAGCTTCTCTTCCTCGGAGTTCAGACTCTCTCTCGCGAACTCAGCCGCAGACTGAGCGGCTTGGACAGCCGCGCGATTCTGCTTCACATCGAACTGCGCGTTCCGCACTTCAATGCGAACTTGGTTTTCGAGCTGGTGCTGGCGCACCTGAGCCTGGCGATATTCCAACTGGGCGCGCACCTGGTTAGCCTGAGCCTGGCGGTTGCGCAACGGTATATTCAGGGTCAGACCGACGCCCTTATCGGGGGCGGTTCCGTTAACCAGTTGTTTCAGAGTGCCAGGGTAACTGACCGGACCTCCAGTGACGAAAGGAGGTGCCGCGTTCTTGGGATTAAAGCAATCTGAGGTAATGGTGCTCGAGCATGTGGGGCGAGCCACATCCCCACCCAGGCCAGATCCGCCGTAGTAAGCAAAAGCATCCAGCGTGGGCAGCATGGCATTCCGCACCGTCTTGTTGTTCAGGTTGCGAGTATCCAGATCAATGCGTGACTCTGCCAACTCTGCGCGTTGCTGGAGCGCTTCCGCAATCAATTCCAGCGTCGAAGTGGCCGGTTCCTGTTGCGGTACGAGCATCGTGGATGTCGGAATTACGTCCGCGTCCGCCAATACCGGATCTTCGATGCTGCGGCTAAGCGCATTTTTCATCAGCAGTTGCTGCAGTTCCAGGTTGTTCTGGGCCACGATCAGGTTCTGCTGGTCGGTGGCGACGGTGCTTTGCGCGCTAACTACTTGGATCGGAGGAACGGTGCCCACCTGTGCCTGCGTTTGGGTGTCGGTGTAGGCCTTCTGCGCGTAGGTCAGGGCTTCCTCCTGCACCTTCACGTTTTCGTAGGCGTAAACCAGATCCCAGTACATATTTTCGATCTGATCGACAGTAGTGATCACCTGCAGCCGGAAGGCGACGTTGGAGATCTTGCGATTGTTCTGGGCTATGCGAATGAATCGTGTGTTGGGAAGAATTCCGAAGCCCTGCAACAAGTTCTGGGTAAGCCTGAACTGGAAGTTGGCAGTCAGGTCGGGACTCAACAGCGTTGTTGGATTGTTGGTAGTGACGTGCGTGTTGTTGAATCCCCCGTTTAGCGTTGTGCCCCATTGGAAACCTTGGGTGTAACCGAAGTCAGCTGTGTAAGTATTTTGCGCTACGATGGGTACGGGACTGAAAATGCTCGTCGACTCCGTATTGTTCTTGTCTAATTGCAAGGTGCCAGTCAAGGCAGGATCAAAGCTGACAATGGGCGAGCCGATACCGAGCGTAGAGCTGACCAAGCCGTTCGTGCCGGTTCCCGCTCCCCCCGGGGCCACGGTCGTGCCTCCCGCGCCGGAGCCCACTGTTCCACCTAGCCCTCCAACGCCGCCTCCCGGCGTATTCTGCACGACGCCTGTGTTCACGCCGAGAATATTCGCTCCTGATTTTGCACGCAGGATATCGGCGTCGGCGATATTGAGGTTGTAGCGGGCGATCTCCAGATCGAGGTTGTTTTCAAGTGCCAGCGCGATGGCATCGTCGATGGAGAGATAAATCTTGCCATCTTGCAGCAGCGAATCGATGCGCGCAGAGTTGCTCAGATTCACTTCAGCCAGAGGCCGCGGCAGGTAAGGCTGCAACAGGTTGGGGAACGCCGACCGCGGCTTGGAGTAATCCACAAGGTGGACCTGCTGCGGCTGCGCGGTTTTCTGCTCCGGCTGGGGTGTGGAAGGAACTGCCGGGGAAGAAGTATGCGGCGGTGCCGGAGAAGCTGCGGGCGAGGCGTTCTGAGCCAACCCGCAGAGCGATAGCGCGCACGTCAAGAGGGCGCACGCCACGATCCAGTGGGTTGCACGCGCGGGGGCAGAGGTCAGACGGGGCAACAACATGGCATGGTCTCCTGGCATGAGAATTTCCTTCTTTAAGTTAACAGAGCGTTCCAATTCGAAATTCTGATGCCAGGGATGGGAGCAAGGCGTCACTCGATTCCATCTTGGGGCAGGGGAGCGGGTGAAAGAGAATGGATTTGTAAAGAATTGTTGCAGAGGATATCGAGGGAGCGCGGTTTTAACGCGCTCCCTGGTTCCTGGTGAATCCGGTTCGAGGGCGCCGCAGCCGATTGCCGGGACGCTACGGTTGCGGTTGTGACGGCGGAGCCGGTGGTTCCGGCGACGAGGGTTGTGACGGCGTGGTCGATGATGGAAGGTCTTTGCGCGGCGCCACGTAGGGCACCTTGGGCTGGCGCGTCACTTGGCCGCGGGCGGCATCCTCAATACTGATGCCATAGTGATCCAGAAGTTGACCGGTGGCACGGTCCAGCTCGACCTTCGATTTTTCGTAGGCGACCATCGCATTCACCAGCGTCGACTCCGCTGTGGCCAGCTGGCTCTGATTTTGCAAGACCAGCGTGGTGGTCGATGTGCCGAACTGATACTTTTTCTGTTCCGCGTCAAGCGACTGCCGCCCCAGCTCCACCGCGGCTCTAGCCGAATCCACACTGGCGCGGTTTAGCTGGACGTCGAATTGCGCGTTGCGAACTTCGACGGCGACTTGATTCTCAATCTGTTGTAGACGTAACTGCGCTTGACGAAATTCCAACTGCGAGCGGATCTGCACCGCTTGCGCGGCACGATTGCGCAGCGGGATGTTGAGCTGGAGGCCGACGCCCTTGTCGGGTGCGCTGGAATTTAGCAACTGGTTTAGCGTGCTGCCGTAGCCGGTTGAAGAGACGGGCGTGGGGGCGCAGCCAAACTGTTGCGGGTTCTGGTCCGCGCACAGACTTGCCGAGTTCTGTGCTCCGCCCAGGCCCGATCCCCCGTAATACGCGAAAAGATCTAAAGTCGGTAACAGTAAGCTCCGCACGGCTTTGTTGCTTAATTCGCGGCTATTCAAATCTATTCGCGACTCGACCAATTCCGGGCGATGGCGGAGCGATTCGTTGATCAGATCTTCAGCGGGAACGATAGGCTCCTGCGCCGGAACGTCCATGGTTGACGTCGGAATCACCTCCGCCGTAGCCAGAGTCGGATCTTTCAATGTGCGGCTAATCGCGTTTTTCATGAGCAACTGCTGCAACTGGAGATTGGTCATCGCCGTAGTCACTGCCTGTTGATCGGTAGCTACCGTGCTCTGTGCGCGCACCACTTCAATCGGAGCTAGGCTGCCAATCTCCACCTGCTTTTTCGTGTCCGAAAGCGTCTTTTGCGCAAAGGCGAGCGACTCGTTTTGCACCCGCACATTTTCGTAGGCAAATACCAGATCCCAGTAAATGTTCTCGGTCTGGTCAACCGAATCGGTAACCTGCAAGCGGAACGCGACATCAGAAAGTTCACGATTGTTCCTCGCGATCCGGATGAAGCGCTGGTTGGGAGCGAAGCCCAAACCTTGCAATAGATGTTGGGTAACCGTGGCCCTGAAATTCGAGTTGAGCTGAGGGCTCAGGCTGGTGAAGATGTTGTTGGTAGTGGCGCGGGTGTTGTTGAAGCCCACCGACAGGTTTGTGCCCCACTGGAAAGCCTGGTTGTAAGCGAAATCAACCGTGCCGGTATTTTGTATCAGCAACGGCACAGAGAAGGAACTACTTGTCTGTTGACTGAAGTGGTCTTCCTGAAGCGTGCCGGTGAGAACCGGATCGAAGCTGCCAATCGGCGGCCCGAAGCCAAGTGTCGAACTGACCAATCCATTGGTGCCGGCGCCAAGACCTCCCGCTCCCAGGCTGGTGCCGCCTGTGGCCGCGCCCGACTGCGCTCCGATGCCCCCCACGCCACCGCCCGGTGTGTTGAGCACCAGACCCACGGGCGTGCCGAGGATAGTGGCTCCCGCCCTGGCGCGCAAGATGTCGGTGTCGGCAATATTCATCGTGTAGCGGGCAATGGCAATGTCGAGGTTGTTCTCGAGCGCCAGAGCGATGGCGTCGTCGAGCGCAAGATAGAGCTTGCCATCGTGCAGAAACTGTTCGATTCGTCCGGTATTGCTCAAATCCGGCGGTGGCAGACGCCTGGGCCGGTAGGGACCAATCGGATTCGGAAAGTGTGATACCGGTTTGGCATAGTTCAGCGCTCCCACGCGCTCGGTCTCTGCTGCAGCCGAGGTTTGAGGGGTCGGAGCGGAGGGAACGTCTTGTCCCCAGCAGGAGATTGCTAGACTTCCGCAAAAAATCAAGCGAATGGCAAGCTGCAGGGTCGAAGCGAAACGAGGCAATGGCATCTACTTGTCTCCGTTCATAAGAGCTTGTAGCTAAAAGACTTCGTTTTTACCTGGGACAGCCGGACTCATTCGAAAACAGTCCGGGGAATTAGCTCTGGTTCATGCCTTGATACGCATACAACGCGCTGATGGTTCCTGCAAGCTTCGGCGAAATGGCGGTTCCCTTCTCGCGAAACGCTTGCGCCACTCTAAGGATGTGATAGTCCCAATTCGAAGAACTGGCATGTCAAACTGCGAAATCCTGCGAAGTGAACTAGTATATCCGACGCGCTCAGAACCTCTGGCAGAGACAAACCGGACTTGTGACTGATCGACTCCAGAACCAGCGCCACCGTCAGCAAAAACCTGCATAGCGTTGCCGGTTGTAATCCGGCTTGGCACACGAAAACACTTAGATGAACCGATGTCGTGGCAGGACTCGAAAGATCGCAACATGCGCCATCTAAAACTGATCGTTTCTTATGACGGGTCTGATTTCTCAGGATGGCAAGTGCAGCCTGATCGAGCGACTGTGCAGGGCACACTAGCTTCAGCCATTGGACGCATCACCGGAGAAAAGGTATTACCCCAAGGGTCGGGCCGGACCGACGCAGGGGTGCACGCGCTGGCCCAGGTGTTGACGTTTGCAACCGAGTCTTCCGTTCCCACCGCAAATTTCTTGACCGCGTTGAACGATATCTTACCGTCCACGGTGCGCGTGTTGGAGGCGGACGAGGCTCCAGCGGATTTTCACGTGCGCAAGTCGGCCCGCGCCAAGACGTACCGCTATCGGATATACCGCCCCTCAATTTGTCCGCCGTTTCTGGCGCGGTATGTGTGGCACTATCCCTATCGTCTCGATGAAGAAGCGATGGGACAGGCTGCGAACAACGTAATTGGAGAGCATGACTTCACCTCGTTCGCGGCCGTCGATCCCGAGCGCGGCCGCGAGGATCAGCCGGCTTCGAATGTGCGGCGAATTTTTTCTTCGACCTGGG
Source organism: Acidobacteriota bacterium (assembly GCA_003225005.1). Lineage (GTDB taxonomy): Bacteria > Acidobacteriota > Terriglobia > Terriglobales > Acidobacteriaceae > Sulfotelmatobacter. Next base: position 115,800 of record QIAN01000065.1, read on the forward strand.
AGCGTCAGGATGAAGAGCTGGTCTATACAGTGCGCGGCTCCGGGTTCCTGCACCACATGGTGAGAAATTTGGTGGGGACATTCATTCTGGTCGGAAAGGGAACGTTCGAGGTCGGAGACATCGCGCGCATTCTGGAGGCGCGCGACCGATCAGCCGCGGGAGCGACAGCGCCAGCCGGCGGACTCTATCTGGTCAGTGTGGAGTATGAGCACGAACCGCGTTGAAAACCGGCTTATCAGGATCAAAAGTGGAAGCTTACGGCTGACCTTGTTGGCCGTGCCGCAACTGACGGGCTCGTCCTACGAAGTCTGGTGGCGGACTGCGGCGTTGGCCAAGCCGTTGGCCTCGGCGTTATTCTCGCGGCGGACATGGGAGATGGAGAATTTGATAGAGCGAGCCAACTTGCGGCAAATAAAATTGAGGGAATAGAGGCGAGCGCTGCGGCACCTATACTCGCCTTTCATCTGCCTGACCACGACCTCTGAATCGGAGTAGACATGCAGCGTTCTGGCCTTCAAAGCCAATGCACATTGCAGAGCTTCGAGCAGCGCAACGTATTCCGCGACATTGTTGTCCTGACGGCCGATCCACTTAGCGATTCGGATTTCGCCGTTGTCGGAACCGTCGATAATCACCCCAATACCGGACGGCCCTGGATTTCCCAAGGAGCCGCCGTCCACGTAGGCCACCAGATCTGGCATCAGGGCTCGTCTCTGTCTACAACATGCGCCCACAGGCTTTCTGTCGTCAAGATTATTATTTGATTCCCTCTCAAGCGTCGTTCAATTCTACCGGGCTGTGTAACCATTTGTGGAAAAATAAGGCAAATTGGAAATGTGCTCTGTGAAGTGGCGGTGGCAGAATGAGTTACGTTTTTCACCATCTAGGTTATTGCGTCGCGCAATTGCACCAAAAAATGTCGTTGACATCTTCGCATCAGATGTTTAGGGTTGCACGCGTCGATGGCTGAAAGGGTTGGCTAAATAATATTTTGCCAGTCCGAAGTAGGCTGAGTGATCAGCTCGGCGGGGCGACCCGCTGAGCAGCCAGACCTGAAAAAACCGACGGCTCTGCGAGGAGCAGTTGGGGTATGGGACTGCGAAAGCAGTGATCGCATCAAGGGGCTGTGACGGTACATGCATCCACGCTGTTAGTTCCCTCGCAAGAGCTGGCAGTTAGAGCATAACCAAAGTCACGGCCCTTTCTATTTCTTCCCGTTCCTCCTGGTTGCTCCCTCACGCTGGCTTCCCTGAACTGACGCAGGTCCTCGAATTCTCTGGCATAATGCCGGAATGGGGCCTTAAGCCGGGTGCTGTTAATTCCATCGAGCAAAGCTCAACCCTGCAGGTTTTGCCGATTTCGAGCGCAAAAGCGAATAACCCGTGGCCAGGAGAAACGAATGATCGCTGGGCCGAGCCGAATTGCATTTTGTGCATGGTTGGTTCTGGCTGGAACTTTCTCGGCGCTTGCCCAAACTTATACGATCACTGAGATCGGCGTGTTGAAGGGAGATAACGAGAGCAGCGGTTTTTGGCTGAACTCCGCCGGACAGGTTGTGGGTTGCTCCGATACCGCGACTTCGAATGGTTATCCCTGTACCGGCACGACGGCGGGGCAGCATGCCTTTCTTTGGAGCAAAAGCGCGGGCTTGAAAGATCTGGGAACAATGTCGGGCGGCACGATTAGTGGCGCGATTGGCATCAACGATGTCGGACAGGTTGTGGGTTACTCCAATGTCAAAGCAAGTTCGGCGTCCGACTTTTTTGCTTTTCTCTGGACCCCCGGCCGAGGCGTGACCAATCTGGGAACTTTGTCTGGGGGGAACTCGAGTTGTGCATTCGCAATAAATTCCGCTGGCGTAATCGCCGGGGATTCCTTCATCAGCAACGGAAAAGTCAATGCAGCGAGCTGGACGAACAATAAAATTAGGAATTTAGGTGGTCTGCCGAAAAGCATTTTTACTGCGGCGCTCGACATCAACGACAACAACCAGATTGTTGGAGAATCCATTTTCTCCTACGGTCCCCCATTCCGATCGCACGCCTTCGAATGGTCTGCCGCCCTGGGCCTGAAAGATCTCGGAACTCTTTCAGGGGGGACGACAAGCATGGCCAATGCGATTAACTCCTCAGGCGTGATGGTGGGTCAGTCCAATGCGTCTGGTTTCCCGAATGCGTGGCACGCCGTGATGTGGAACGCGGCGCGGAAAATACGGGACCTCGGAACCCTGCCCGGTGGTACCTACAGCGTGGCGTTTGGCGTCAACGATTCCGATGAGGTGGTGGGCTACGGCAACATTTCCAATAACGCGCCCCACGCTTTTTTGTGGACCCAGGCGGCCGGAATGCGGGACCTGAATTCCCTGATCCCGGCGAACTCCGGGTGGGTGTTGATCAATGCCAACGCAATTAACCGGCTCGGACAGATAACCGGTTACGGCACCTTCAAGGGCTACAATCACGGGTTCCTGTTATCCCCGAAATGAGAGCCAGTCAAGGGGCGAGGGAGTTGCGATTGCAGCCGGCCGGTCAGAGACTTGCTAACCTAGCTTCCTTGGAATTCGAAGGCAGCGGTAAGGGAATCGGTTTCGAACTGTACGAGAGACTCAGGTTCCGGTCGAGCAGGCAATCGAGACAGGTTCGCACGCGGCTGATGCGAGGACACCATCCTCGGCATCGACCCCGAGCCGTCTTACTGCCCACCGCCCCCCTATGTATCTAATTATTTGAAATCAGCCGACGTACCTGTTCGTCGGAGAGACCTTCGATTTCCGCGAGTATTCTTGCCTGAATCACCGAACTTAATTGACCAATGGTGGAACCCTCAAAGAAGTCTCTCAACGTGAAGGGTATCTGATACAAGGAGCGGATTCTGGAAACGATCTGCATGGCGAGAAGGGAGTGCCCGCCTAAATCGATGAAATTATCGTCAATGCCAATGCACTCGAAGCCGAATACACTGCTCCATATTTTGAGGAGCGCCGCCTGCACGGGATTGGTCACCTGGTCTGCTTCATGCGGCTGACTTGCAGGCGGCCGAAGGGCTCCGTCTTGCGGCTGCACTCGCGAGAGGTACTTTGTCGGATCAAATGTTTCTTCGGATGCTCTCAGTAGATGGTCAAGATTCTGTGGGCTGACAACAACCTGAATGAGATTTGAATTTAGGGCTCGACGGAAGGCCTCCAACCCGTCTTTGGTGGTGATTGCGCTTTCGAGGGCACCCGGCTTCCAACCCTCCACACCCTGCAGGGTCTCCAACTCGGCTAACATGCCCACTTCTCTCCAGCTCGACCAATTGATACTGAGGGCATGAAAGTATCCTTTTGCATTGGCAAAGAACGCAAAAGCATCAAGAAATGAGTTGGCAGCAGTGTAGTCGGACAGCGCGTACGGTGTAAGAACCGCGCTGACGGAGGAGAACAAAACCATGAAATCCAGTTTGATCCGCTTCAAAAGGTCAAACAGAATCATGGTGCCGTAAACTTTGGGAGCTAACACCGCATCCGCGCTCTCCCTTGTTTTGCTCTGAATCATTCCCGCTTGGACAACACCTGCGGCGTGGATAACCCCGTTGATGGTTCCGTACCTCGCCAATACGTCGTCGACAGCCGTCTGCATTTGTGCTCTGTCGGAGACGTCCGCAACCAAGACATCGATCTCAGCGCCCATCCTTTCAATCTCCATGAGGGCCGTGAGCGTCTTGAGAACGGGGGCCGGAGTATCTGCCGCCGTCACCAATTCCGGCCAACTGGACTTTTTCGGAAACGGAGACTTCTTGGTCAGCACCAGTCTGGGCCGGCACGCCCTGGCAAGATAGCCGGCGATGGCCAGTCCGAGTCCACCGGTTCCTCCTGTGATCAGGTACACTCCGCCCGGCCTTAAACGTCTGATGACAGGCGCCGCGCTCGGCGCTCGAGAAGGGAGAGGCTCATTCAACTTGACTCGTTCGAAGTGTCGTTCCCAGCGATACTTCCCGCGATAGGCAATCACTCGGCTGGCAGGTTCTTCGGCATACTCAGAAATGATCCGGTCGAGCCATTCCTCCGGGAGGCTCTCAAACGGCTGACTGTCCGGCAAATCAATATTGAAGCACTTGACGTTCGGATATTCCCTGGGAATCACGCCGCCAGGCCCCAGCACGGTTGCCATCGCCGGAGCGACGTCTTCTTCACCCGTAACCGAATGCAGACGGTTGGAAATAACGCCGATCTTGGTAGGGATGGAAGTCCGGAGCTCACCGATGGCCTGAGCGATATGGAGCAGGCTGAAGAACCCAAAATTCTGATTTGCGGGACGGGCCTGCGCGGCCTCCTCATCTTCTCTCGTCAGGCTTCCCAAATGGACGATGTGAATCGGGGCGACTGTTCGCCGTTCCAGCTCCAGAAACAATTCCCGATAACCCTCAATACCTGCTGGATTGAGCTCAAATGAGCCGTCAGCGTGACGGACACATGTTTCGCCGAAGCGAACGAAGGCCACCGACATCCCCAGAGCTTCGAGTTTGGATTTCAGACGACTGCCGCCGCCGTATCGATCCGCAATAATCAGCCAGAAGGCAGGGTGGGAGGCATGGACAATGTCACTCGGCAAGTGCGTCCGTTTCCAGCTTGGAGCATAGAACCAATCGTCCAGGCTGGATGTTGCAGACACTGATTTCTGTTCTTGTGCGATGTTTGTATTGGCTGGCGTAGTCTCTATCCAGTAATGGCGCCGCTCAAAAGGGTAAGTCGGCAGCGATATTCTGCGCCGTCTTTGCCCGGGATAAATGCTTTCCCACCCCACCTCAACGCCGGAGAGCCAGAGCCTGCCAATGCCCTGCAATAAGAATTCAACGTCAGACTGGTTTTCATAATGGGGGCGGATCGAGGAAATAGTGATCGGGTCGGCGGCGTTTCGCCGGCCGGGGTGCTGCATGGCCAATACGCCAAGAGTTCGTCCGGGGCCGGCCTCCAGCAGAATGGGATTCTTCAACCGCCAGAGCTCCTGGAGGGCGTCGTTGAACCTGGAAGTATGATCGGCATGCATGGCCCAATAGGATGGACTGATCGCGTCACGCCCCGTAATCCATCTGCCCGTGACGTTTGAGATGTATGGAATTCCTGGCTCGTTAAGCCGCACATTTCTTACTTCGTTTTCAAATGCGCTTACAATAGGACTGAGCATTCTCGAATGAAAGGCATGGGCATTCTGCACACGCCGAGATATGATCTGCCTTTCGTTCAACAGCCGCTCAAACTCAACCACGGCGGCGGTTGGACCTGCGACCACGCATAATGCCGGTCCGTTTATCAGAGAAATGGAAAGATCTCCGGTAAGCAGGGGGAGCACTTCCTTCTCCGAAAGGGTGACGGAAAGCATGGCTCCCTGAGGCAGATCATTCACCAGCCTGGCTCGTGTGGCGATCAGACGTAACGCGTCTTCGAGCGATAGCACCCCTGCCAGGCACGCCGCAACATATTCCCCCATGCTATGGCCGACCATAGCGGCGGGAGTGATCCCAAACGACTGCCAAAGCCGAGCCAGAGCGTATTCGACGGTGAATAGTGCCGGTTGGGCGAACAGTGTCTTATTCAGATCCGTGGCATGGTCGTCTTTCGGCGCATCCGTTGTTCGCCCCAGCATCTTCTTCAGATCGATGCCCCTGCTGTTTCCCTCGTTCTTCCATCCCTGGCCATCGGGATAAATAATTTTCCGAATATCAGTCCCCAGGTATGGATCGAGGATCTGCGCGCATCGATCAACCTCCTGCCGGAATACGTCCCATGATTCATAGAGACCGTGGCCCATGCCGACGTAGTGATCTCCGATACCAGGAAACATGAAAACCACCGGCCGTTCTGCGGATTCGTCTTTCACGCTGGAGAAAACCCGCTTCGAGTTCTGTTCGGCCAGCGCCCTCATGGCATCCTCTCGGCTGCCACAGACGAGGTATCGTCTGTGCGAAAACATCCGGCGTCCGACACGCAGGGTGTGGGTCACGTCGTTCATGTTTACGGAATCGTTGCGTTCCAGGAAATCGCGCAAGCGGTGAGTGCTATGGTCGAGCGCCGCTGCCGACCTTGCCGAGAGTATCAGTAGGTGAGATGGATCGATACGGGAGCCTTGCCGCGACTCGGGTGCTTCCTCGAACACCATGTGCGCGTTCGTCCCTCCCATGCCAGTGGACATAACTCCCGCTCTTCTGGGGCGATCGCTTGTCCATTTTCGCAATTGCGTGTTGACATAGAACGGAGTGCGTTTGAAATCGATTTCAGGATTGGCCTGGCTAAAGTGGAGACTGGGTGGAAGGCTGCGATGCTTGAGGGCAAGGATGGTTTTTATCATGCCGGCGACCGCTGCCGCGGCATCGAGATGCCCCACGTTGGATTTTACCGAACCGATGGCGCAGTAATCCGAATGCTGGGTAAAGGTGCGAAATCCTTTGGTCAACGCCCTGATCTCGACTGGGTCCCCGACGGGCGTTCCCGAACCGTGAGCCTCGACATAGGTGATGCTGTCTGCCTCGACCCCGGCATTGGCCAGCGCCTCCACCACTACGTCGGCCTGACCGTTGACACTGGGGGTGGTGTAACCGGCCTTTTCCGAGCCGTCATTGTTAACGGCGGAACCCTTGATAACGGCATGGATGTTGTCGCCTTCCGCGATGGCGTCCGCCAGGCGCTTCAGCACCAGAATGCCGCCGCCGCTTCCAAAGACAGTTCCATTTGCCTTGGCGTCAAACGCTCTTACATGCCCGTCCGGCGAAACCACCCCGCCACCGTCACAGAAGTAACCCGCCCGATGAGGTACCCGCACGGATATAGCCCCCGCCAGCGCTATATCCGACTCGCCATTCAAAAGGCTTTGGCGAGCCACATGGACCGCGACCATGGAGGTGGAGCAGGCTGTCTGAATCGTGAGGCTGGGTCCCTTCAAATTCAGCTTGTAAGAGATCCGGGTACTGAGAAAGTCCTTGTCCGAATCGATCAGAGTAGGAATGTAGTCCTGAGCAAACTGGCGGCTCAGCCCGCGATCCATGAAATAGGTATTGAAAGCGCTTCCAGTAAAAACGCCAATGCGTCCGGGATAGCGATTTGGGTCATAGCCCGCATCCTCAATCGCCTCATGCGCCAGCTCCAGCAGAATGCGATGCTGGGGGTCGATGGTCCTGGCTTCGCTGGGCAGGAAGCCAAAGAAATCGGCATCAAACTGGCCCGGGTCTTCCAGGATTGGCGCGGCCTTCACGTAGTTCGGATCGCTAAGCCAAGCAGCAGGCACTCCTGATCGCAGCAATTCCTCATCGGAAAACTTGGTTATCGACTCAACGCCTTCGACCAGGTTGTGCCAAAACTCTTCGAGGTTTCGCGCACCGGGAAAGCGACAGGCCATGCCGACGACCGCGATATCAAGTTCGTAATTCTTCTCACGAAATGGCTGCGGGTCTGGCATACTCGCTCAGGGGGAGCTCAAGTTGAGACGCCCCAGAGTCGGGGCGCGGGGCTTGCCTTGCAACGGAACGTATGGTCTGCTTTGAGTCGCCAGCCCCCAGCTCGACGGCTTTCATAAAGCCCCTGCGCTGGCCTGGCAAATCCGGGGGAGAGCAATGCTGGCATCGGCTACAGGGGCTTCATTTGAATCACCGGCTCTGGCAGCGCTTTGCGATCAGCTTTTCCGTTCGGCGTCAAGGGCATTTTATCGAGTATAACAAAGTGGTTGGGAATTGAGTAATCGGGAAGATGCTTCTTGAGATACTGCTTTAGACCGCCGATGTCCACTTCCGACCTGCATACCAGATAAGCGATGATCAAAATTACGTTTTCGGAGTACTTCCGGAGCGCGCAAACGCAGTCGGCAACACCGGCGCAATCCCTGATCGTATTCTCAATTTCACCGAGTTCGATCCGCAAGCCCCGAATCTTTACCTGCTGATCCTCTCGCCCGAGGTACTCCATATTGCCGTCAGGCAGCCAGCGGGCAACATCGCCGGTTCGATAAATTCTTTCGCCCCGATTGCACGGATTATCGACGAACTTTTCATCCGTCAACGTCTGGTTATTCAGGTAGCCTCGGGCAAGCCCCACCCCGGCAATGCATAACTCGCCGGCCTCGCCGACAGCCATCTGCCGACCGTCTCGTATGACATAAAGCTTGATGTTATGGATCGGCTTTCCGATCGGAACCGTTTCAAAATCATTGTGGGACGGGCAATCGTAATAACTGACGTCGACCGTCGCCTCGGTGGGACCGTAGAGATTCGTCAGCCGCGCCCCAATCCTGTTTGTCACGATATTGTTGAACTTTTTAACGTGACTAGGCGTCAGGGCTTCACCACTGACGAATACTCGTCGAACCGATGCCAGACCTTCCAGAACGCGATCATCCTTGCCATCCAGATATTCGAGGAACACGTTCAGCATGGACGGAACGAAGTGCAGAACGGTGACGCGGTGCTTCCTGATGGCTTCGATAATGGCCAGTGGACTTCCTTCGCCTCCTGGCATCAGGAAGCAAAGTTTTGCCCCCTCGAGCGCCCACCAGAAAAGCTCCCACACCGAAACGTCGAAGTAATAGGGGGTCTTCTGCAGGATGACATCGTTTCCCTCGATCGGATAGGCGTGTTGCATCCAGTGCAGGCGATTCACCACGGAGCGATGCTCAATCATGACTCCCTTCGGTTTGCCGGTCGAGCCGGAGGTATACATCAGGTAGGCGAGATCTCGCGCCTGATTGACGATGATCGGATTTTCCTTCGGCCCCAGATAAATTCCGGGATCATCCATATTGACGATCGTTCCATCGAAGGGTGTTCTGCCGGCCGTCTTGGTGTGCACGATCAGTACTCTGACCTCTGCATCCTTCAGCATGTAGTTGGTGCGGGCCGGCGGATTATCGGGCGATAAAGGCAGATAAGCGGCTCCGGCCTTAATGATTCCCAGGATGCCAATCATCATGGCGAAGGATCGTTCCACCATCAGGGCAACGACGTGTCCGGGTCCGATACCCGTGGCTCTCAAAGAGCGCGCGAGTTGGTTGGCCTTTTCATTGAGCTCCATACAAGAAAGTGAGGGCACGCCGCCGGCCTTGGCGTGGTCACAGATCACAGCCGTCGCGGAGGCACAGTCGACAAACTGTGCTTCGATCAATTCCTGAAGAGTGGCGTGATCGGGGAAAGGCGCCTCTGTGCGATTGAATTCAGCGATCTTCTCGAGGTCTGCTTGGCTGGCGGTACGTAGGGCAGGAGACTCCATAACGCTGACCGAAGGGTTTATTGTAGCGACCGGCGCACCTGTCCGAGAAATATCCCTCCGAGAAGGTGCTCATGGATCTGGGTGGTGCCTTCAATGATCTCCATGATCTTGGCGTCACGATAGAAGCGCGAAACCGACGAAGATGCGTGACATCCAGCGGCTCCCTGGATCTGAACTGCATCCGAGGCCGCCCTGACGGCGGCTCTGGAGGTGAAATACTTGGCCATCAGGGCTTTTTCAAACGCTTCCGGGAGATTTTCATCTGCCGCCCGGCAGGCGCTGTGGCAGAGGAAGCTGCCGGCCTCTAAGTCGGTGCCCATTTCGGCGATCAAGGAACGGATCATTCCGATGTCTCCCAAGGGCTGATTCCCTATCTTTCGCGTGGCCGCCCAGGTGACACTCTCTTCAAAACATCCCCGCAAAAGCCCTAAAGCCGAGCACGCGGTGCTGATCCTCCCGTAGTGCAGACCAACCGGCGCGATGTGCGACAGAGCAAAGCCAGGTTTGCCGACTACATTTGCGGGGGGAACTTCGACATTATTGAAAGTAAGCTTCGCCAGACCGGCGGCACGGAATCCCATCAGATCATGAATGGGTTCCACCTCGAGACCGGGAGTTTCCCGCGGCACCAAACACGCCAGCGAGCGGTCTCCCAGTTTTCCAAACACCAGAAATAACGATGCAAACTGGCCACAGCTGATCCATTTTTTGGCGCCGTTCAGAACCAGAGAGTCACCGCGCGAGTCGGTGAATTCGGTCACCAGGGAATGGATATCACTTCCCCCACCGGGCTCGGTCAAGGCAAAAGCGCCGATAATCTCGCCTTGGGCAAGCATCGGAATCCATTTCCGTATCTGCTCCACACTTCCCCACTTCAGCAGAGCCTTGGAAACCATGGTCTGGACGGTCAGCACGCCGTTCAATGAGGAGGACCCTCTTCCCAAAGCTTCATTCAGCAAGCCGAAGGTGACCGTGTCCCATCCGTGTCCTCCATTCTGGGTCGGAAGGCTGCAGCCTAAATAACCCAGTTTCGCCAGCAGCGCGATTACGGACTCGGGAAGTCGCTGCTCCCGATCCCATTTCTCGGCAAACGGCTCGACGTTCTGGTTCACGAATGTTTTGAAATCCCCGTGCCTGGCTTTCTGCTGTTCGGTCAATAAATATTGCATAGCGCTTGCCTGTGGACGAGGCTGTCCTCTGCGGATCAGAATGCCGAATCACGAAATGACCATGGCGGGCTTGAGAGAAACAGGAACGCGGCTATGAAGGCCCAGCCTCAGCCTTTTGCCAGCCCTTTTTTCTCATGACAAACGCCGTAGTCGCGTTAACGGATTTGAAATTTTCGATGTCCAGATCGTCCATGCCTAGTTCGATGACGAAGATCTTTTCGAGGAACGTCATCAACTGAACCGCGAATAGGGAATTCACGATACCCGATGCAAAAAGATTATCGTCGTCGTTCAGATTCGCAATATTGATCGAGCTCAGCAGAAAGTTGGTAACGGTTTCCCTTACCTTCTTTTCCTCTTCTGCATGCGAGGAATTGGTCAACAGGTTTCCCTCCAGAAATAGGCAACATCGAACGGTCCGAACGGAGGAATCGGGATCGGTCCATCAGCCGGCAAAATAAGTATAGAAGCCCCGTCCAGTTTTGCGCCCTAAATGCCCGGCATGAACCATCTTTCTAAGCAGCGGACAACAACGGTACTTCGGGTCCTTGTAACTTTCAAAAAGAACGTCGAGAGAATGCACGACCGTGTCCAATCCGATCAGATCGGCGGTCTCCAGAGGACCCATCGCATGTCCGAAGCACTTTTTGAAAATCATGTCGATCTTCTCCGCCGTCGAGACATGGTCCTGCAGGACAAACGCGGCCTCGTTCATGAACAAGTGAGAGATGCGGTTGGAAACAAAGCCCGGCATGTCCTCGACTAGGATTGCTTCCTTGTTCAGTTGGGAGAGCAATTGCAGCAATCGACTGAGTGCCAGGTCAGAGGTATGGAATCCCCGGATCACCTCGACGGCTGGTTTCAGATGGACCGGATTCATGAAGTGAACCCCGATCACATTCGCGGGACGCCCGGAGGCGTTGCCTATTTGCGTAATGGAAATGCACGAGGTATTGGCTCCAAAACAGACTTCGGGCGGCGCCAGTTCCCCCAACCTTTCGTAGAGGGGCTTTTTAATTCCCCAATCCTCGGTAACGTTCTCGATAATGAAGTCGCAGGAAGTCAGATCCTGCAGATCGGTCGTCAGGGTTATCCGCTGCAAGGCCTCATCCCGGCTGGCTCGCGGCAGTGTTTTTGATAACACAGGAGCGAACCGTATGTTGTTCAAAATCTCGGCTTGAGCGCGTTCCAGAATGTCTGTTGTGAGGTCAACGACAACCGCTGAGATGCCATGAAGCACAAGGTCGGTGACGACGCCAACCCCGATGTTCCCCGCGCCCAGAACCCCTACTGTTCCCAAGATCATTGCCTCGTCCGTCTCATAGCCCTGGATCGCCTTTGCTGGCCACGCACAGCAGCCCCACTTGTGCTGGGCTCGCTAGAAGGGCTTCTGCCGGTTGCGCCCAATCTGGCAGCCAGAAGGGTTACAGTCGGACACTCGAAGAGACTGACGATCGACAGGTTTTGATGCAGTTGCTTCCGGATCATGGTTATCACCTGGACCGCCTTCAGGGAAGTTCCGCCCACCTCAAAAAAATTGACGTTCAGTCCGATTCCTGCCCGACCCAGGACCTTTCTCCATATATTTACGATCGTGGTTTCAATACTGTCAGATGGCTCTGGTTCCGCCACGCCCTCAAGACCTTGTGTGCGGAGCCGGAACTCATCGATCGCTTTTCGAACCCGGCTGACGTCGTACAATTCTTCCCCAATCCGTTGCAGGTGCTCCGATCGGGCAGTCATGCCAAATCCTGATGCCGGTGTTGGCTTCTCCACAGGGGGAGTTGCCGGCTTGTCGTTCGATTGTCGAGTCTTTTCGTCCGCATCGTATTGGAGACTCGCCAAGTATTCCGCGGGAAACAGCCACGACGCACCTGCCTCACTTCGGTACTGATCGCCCAGGCTGCTGACGAAGTCCCTGGCAGGCAAATTTCTTTCCGTCGGCAGGCAGCTCAGTTCCACAAACCTCTTCCCTGCACGTAGCGCCCTCTGGCCAATGCTGGACAGCACCCTGTGTTCCACCCCTCTGCCCAAGACCCGGCAGCTCAGTAGAAAGGTGTCGAGCTTGAACCGAACGGCTTCGGCCTCGTACAAAACGACACCGACAAGACCATAGTCTCCGAATCGATCAGCCACCCGAACCGCCAGGCATCCAGTGTCTTCCCGCTTCAAAAACTCTCTGATTTCGCTGGGCGAGCGCCGGATAGTGGTGAAGTTGAATTGATTGGTTCGAAAGGTCAATTGCGAGACACGGCTGAGCTGATCCTCAGTTGCTTCATCAATTTCGACCCGAACCATAAGGCCTAGGACAAAGTCATTCAGGGAAGGGGTCTGCGCACGGAAGCGCTCTCTTTGCGCGTTATCCTGATACATCCTGACGCGGCTTCGATCTTCTTCGGTCGTTCCGGTCTGATCGAAAGCCCAGATATGCTCGAAAAACGAGGCAAATGATGCAGGGTCTCGCGGCAACCGCAGAGTCAACACTTCGGGACAGTTGATCTCCACATCCGCGCAATCCACAGGATTGTCATCGATGAAGATAAAACTGTCCAACCCAAGATTCAGCTCGCTGGCGAGAGATTTGATGTTCTCAGACTTGCTGCTCCAGTTGATCCGCCATGAAGCCAGATGCTCGCGTCGCAGGAGCATATCAGCTCGCTGATCGAATACGTTCAGCACATCCTGTTCGCTGTTCTTGCTCGAGAGGCACAGCAGCATTCCAGAATTCATCTGATCAACCATGAACTGCTGCAGAGCGCGGTGAGCCTCGGTGACTGCGACTCCCTGCGAACCCTCTTCGCCACATACGCCTTTCCAAACAGTGTTATCACAGTCCAGCACAATGACTTTGAAGGGCTTTCGCTTCAGGTTGAAGATGGTTCGAAACAGGGCGGTGCCGATGGCGGCGAAGCACTCCGGTGTGTAAGGAATATCCCCCAACTGATGGCTATGAATGTCGTAATACTCGGCGACTGGGTAGCGCCGCAACAGGGCCTCCGAACCGATGGTGGAAACGCCCGCCCAAGTACTCGTCCGTAAGAGCAATTCCCGCTCGGCGTCAACGATCGCCGCCTTCAGTTCCGCATTGGCTTCGGCGGCAGGGCTCGCCGGACAGACACAGAGGACAAGAGGCGCCGACGTCTGGCTTGTGAAGGACTGCAGCGCGGCGCAGAAATCCCGGACATTGCGTTGCAGGCTGCCGGTCAGCCACGGCACTTGCCCGGGAGCAGCGGTGGTTTCGAAGCGCTCGGAATCCGAGCCCAGCCGGTCGCCGGTCGCATCACGGGTTGCGAACAGGTTGAATAATCCGGAATGCTCCAGCAGTTTTTGCTGTTCGATCGCGCATCGGTATCCTTTCCGGATCAGCAGGTCGTTGATCCCACGAACCGCATCGCCGGTGCCGTGGATCTCGATGACGATCTGATCGATCTTCGGCCAGTCGCAATCCGCGATGCCTCGGATGATTTCGAGTTCGCTTTTTTCAGCATCAATTTTGAGTAGATCGATCCGCTCGATCTGATTTTCGCGGATGATGTCCGACACGGTTGTCAGGCGGCACTCGTGCGTACTGCGGCGAAGCCTGTCTCTGGTAAGCTCATGCACATATTCCTGCACGGATTCGTCGGCCACCGATTCAGCCTTGAGCATGTTGCGAACAACGGCCCGGATAGCCTTGCCGTCCTCGGCCTCATCGGAATGAAAGCTGGAGAAGACAGAGGAATTCTCATAAAAGGTGAAGGTCGCGGTGCCCTGCCTGTCCGAGACGCCGAAATTAAAGGCTTGAGCACAAGAGCCGTAGGCGGCGCAGTTCGCCTTCAGGAGGTCATACGCGACCGGGGCGGGCTCGAAGGCGTAGATTCTCGGGTTCCGGCAGCGGCTCATCACAAAAAGGGAAAACAGGCCGATGTTGGCCCCAATGTCCACCACTGTGGCTCCCTCGGGCAGTCGTATATCGTGCTTTAGGTAGCATTCATCCTCAAAAATCTCCTCGTACAAGTAGTCGGTTTCATACTGGTTTAAATGGACGATCTCGAGGCCGTTCGGCAGAATGCATCTCTTGCGCTTCCCGAAGCACCGCTCCGCTCTTGTTTTGTCGAAATCCGGGGCCGCGTCTCGTTCGGCAGCAGCCCACCTCTCCAATTGCAGCAGGATTATGCTAACCCCGGCCTGGTTCCTGCGAAACGCGCTGTCCGCCTGCAGCAACTGCTGAAAAACCTGATCGTAAGGTGCAAATGCGATGTTGCTCTGAAGGCTGAAATGCGCCGCCCAGAACTTCAGGGAATCCTCGACCGGCTCAGCGGTAAAGTTGGAGGCGACCACAAACATCGGCCCCCTGTTTTCTTCGGGCGCCTCCAGGCGGTCCAGCAGGATAAAGGCGACTCCCCAGAGTTCGAGGTATGTCTTGCCCGATGGATCGAAGACCCGAATATCGCCAACCAGGCGATTGTTCTCTCCCTCATCCTGCGGCAGCAACCTGCCATGGCACCACAGCGGGTTGGGAAAATTGAGGTCTGCTATCTCGATACGTTCAATCGACTGCAGTATGAAAGTCCTGCCCCGCGCCATCATGAAGGACGCCAGCAATTGTGTCATCGAATCCAGCAGAGTGGAGCGCAGACTATGGGGCTCGTTTTCCGCACGCGCCGAGGAAAGCCTCCCCAGAGACTGATTGCCCGCCCGCCAAATCGAGGACACACATTGAAATCGGGGCCCGTACTGGTTGCCGTTGCTACGAAGCTCTTGGTAAAAACGCTCCGAATCGATTACGTCATCTGCCAGCGCCTGAAAGGCTTCGATTGAAAATGATTCGTCGACCAACTCTTGGAGGGCGGATGGACTGCGATCCACTTCCAGCCTGGCAGCATACTGGTGGCGGATGGAAGCGCCTCCATTTCCGACAGCGCCTTCGTAGAAGGTGTATTCAGCAGTGGTGGCGCCCCTGTTCCGGACCTCCACTCTTATGATCGTGTCCTCCGGCGAAAGCATGACTGGGTTCTGAAAGGTCACGTTTCGCACGACAGCCGGGGCGCGTTTAGAAAGCTCCTGATGAACAGACAGCGCCATTTCGATGTAGAACGAACCGGGTAGCACGACCACGTCCTGAAACGCGTGATCGGCCAGAAACGGCAGGGAACGGAGGCCGATTCTGAACTCCGCGGAGGCCTCCAGCGACGGATCGGGCACGAAGGTGAAAAGACGAGTCATGTCAGCTGCCAGTTCAGCAGTCGACTGGGGATCGAAGCCGGGCAATCAGGATCAGATCCCTTCATGGAGAGCCATCCTTCGTTCTGGCAAAAAGCGGCTGGTCTGCTACTGCTGGATCAGCGGAATTGCCGAAGTCGCTTAGGTGGTTTTCGTTCGCAAGCGAATGGTCGAGGTGCAGTACTTGCGAACTTCCATCACCGATCAGCAAGGCGAGGAATTCGGCGAACTTAGGATTTTCTGGAAGATGGGGGGAATCATTCACCCCGGGAGGCCCGGAGCTAAAAAGCTCTGCAGTTGAAGCCCGAACCACGCGCTCCGGAAATTCTAGCGCGATTGTCACGCCACCTTGGGTTCTAAGCCGAATGCTTTTCATCGAGCACACTCTTCAGCAGGTTCTCAGCTTCATCCGGTGATAACTTATCAAGCTGGGACAAAATAGCTTCTCGGCTGGCGCCAGGAGGCACAGAACCAGCACGCCGCCGTGCGAACAGGCTGCGCCCCTTCAGGCCGAGCGCTTGAGCCCTTTGTAGTTCGTCCGCCAAGGCGGCAACCGTCGGTTCTTCAAACAGTCGTCGCACCGGTAGCTCCAGATCGAAAATGTGACGGATGCGGGCCATTACTTGCATTGCCAGCAGTGAGTGTCCGCCAAGCTCAAAGAAGTTGTCTTGCCGTCCGACCCTCTCCACTTTCAGCACGTCCGCCCAAATCTCCACCAGCCGCCTCTCAATCTCCCCTTTCGGCGCTTCATACCCCCGCTCCGCGCGCGCATCACCTGCCGGCATCGGCAAGGCCTTGCTGTCGAGCTTCCCGTTCGCGGTCAAGGGCATCCGATGCATCCGCACGTATGCGGTAGGTACCATGTAGTCGGGCAACTGGCTCGACAAATGAGAACGCAACTCCCCGGCTTCAATACTCGGTCCGTTTGCATCGCAGGCCGTGTAGTAGGCCACAAGCCGCTTCTCCCCTGTCACGTCCTCCCGCGCGGCTACCACCGCTTCCCGCACCCCTGAATGGCCCATAAGTGCAGCTTCAATCTCTCCCAACTCGATGCGAAACCCCCGAATCTTTACCTGATCGTCAACCCGACCTAGATACTCGATATTTCCATCCGGCCCGAAGCGACCGAGATCGCCAGTCTTGTACAGCCGCGCCGACTGGCTCGGTGCCAGCGGATTGGCCACGAATCGCTCCGCCGTCAACTCCGCTCGGTTCAGGTACCCGCGTGCCACCCCGTCGCCGCCGATATAGATCTCTCCTACAATATTGGCGGGCACAGGATTCAAATGAGGATCCAGGATGTAAATTTGTGTGTTCGCAATCGGCCGACCGATAGGTATGCCGTTCTCTTCCCGGCCAGTGACGCGGCGCAACGAGGACCAGATTGTGGTTTCGGTCGGGCCATACATGTTCCAGACCGAGCCACTCCGTTTCACCAACTCCCTAGCCAGCTCGGGCGGCAGGGCTTCGCCTCCGCACAGAATTTTAAGATCCCCCGATCCTTGCCATCCCGCTTCCATAAGCAGCCGCCAGGTCACCGGCGTCGCTTGCATGACGGTCGCTTTGCTGTCGAGCAACAATTCAAGCAGCCTGGTTCCGTCCACCGCGGTTTCTAAACCCGCTATCACCAAACGCGCCCCCGAGATCAGCGGCAGGTAGATCTCAAGACCGGCGATATCGAAGGATAATGTGGTCACCGCCAAGAGCACGTCTTCCCGACTCAGACCCGGCTCCCGTTGCATAGAACAGAGAAAGTTCACTACGCTCCGGTGCTCGATCGGTACCCCTTTCGGTCTTCCCGTCGATCCGGATGTATACATCACATACGCCAGAGTGTGAGGATCGGCGCCTTTGCCCGGATTGGCTTTACTCTCCCTCGCAATCCGATCCCGATCCGTGTCGATTAAAACCTTTCGTGCGCGGGGAAACTTATCCTGCCATCGCTGTTGTGTCAGCACCACAGGCGGATTCACATCAGAGAGCATGAAGGTCAGGCGCCCTTCCGGAAGTCGCGAATCCAGTGGGACGTAGGCTCCGCCTGCTTTCAAAATACCGAGCAGACCGACCACCATTTCCCATCCCCGGTCCATACATATGCCCACAGGCACATCCGGACCAACTCCCTGCTGACGCAAATACCACGCCACCTGGTTTGCCCGCTCGTTCAATTCCCGATAGGAGAGTTGCGAATCTTCGCATTCGACCGCGATGGCGTCCGGCGATCGATCGACCTGCAACTCAAACAGTTCATGAATGCACGCCTGCGGATAGGAACAATCGGTCCGGTTCCACTCCGTCAAGATTTGATTAGTCTCATCCAGAGTCAAAACTGGTAACTCGGAAAGCGACTGCACAGGGCTGTCGATGGCCCCTTCCAGCAATCTCTGCCAATGATTCGCCATGGCAGCGATCATTGCAGAACTAAACAAGTCAGTGCTGTAGTGAAATCGAGCCAAGACCTCGGCGGACCGCTCACCCAGTTCCAGATATAGGTCGTACTTCGAAGTTCCCGTATCAACATCCATCTGGGTGAGGCGCCAGGCGGGATCGATTTCCGGCAGAGGCGGATCGAGCGAAAACATCGCCTGGAACAATGGATTGCGCCCGGGATTGCGTCGAACTTTCAGCTCCTTGACCAGATGCTCAAAGGGCAAACCATCGTGCTCGAGCACGTCAAGGGTGAGATTTCGGAACCTGTGCACCAATGTTCGAAAGCTTGGATTCCCTGATACGTCGGAAGGAAAAACCACCGTATTGAGAAAGTACCCGAGCAGTGCCTCTGTTTCCGGCCGATCGCGGCCCGCAGTGATGCTACCGATCGGAATTACTTCCTCTCCTGAATAGCGATACAGCAAGGCGGCAAAGGCCGCGAACAACACGTGAAACAACGACACGTCTTCCGTGCGGCAAAATGCTCCTAATTTCGAGGTTAAGCTCTGGCTCAACCTGAACGGGTACATCGAACCACGAAAGGTCAGCGCTGTTTTCTGTGTCCGGTCTACCGGCAAGTAAGAGTCGGGCAAATTGCGGCTCAGCTGCTTGCTCCAAAATTCAACATCTTTCGCTAGAGCTTCCGTCGTCATGGTCTGACGCTGCCAGCATGCGAAGTCCGGATACTGAATGACCGGCTCTGGCAAGGGTGAGGGCTTACCCGCCTCATACGCCTTGTAGAGGGTGGCCAGTTCCGGAAGAAACACACGATAAAACCCCACGCCATCGAAGATGATGTGGCTAAGAGTCAAGTACAGCCGATATTCCTCGTTGTCTACGCGGATGAGTCTTGCCCAAAACAGCGGAACCCGACCTAGATCAATTGGCCTCCGAGCATCCTCGGTGGCGATGGCCAACGCCGCTGCATTGCGCTCCGCATGAGGGATGTTCCGAAGATCCAAAACGGGCAATGAAATCGAAAGATTCGGAACTACTTTTTGCGTAGCTTGACCGTCCACGACCGAGAAGAGAGTTCGCCAAGCTTCATGACGGCGCAGAATCTCGTTGAAGCTTTGCTCGAGGGCCGCAACGTTCAGCGCGCCGGAATAGTGGATGGTGACCGGCTCGTTGTAGAGAGGAAAATCACCCGCGAGCTGAGCATGCAACCACACCTGCTCTTGAGCGTAGGAGAGAGGTATTGTTTGACCTGGCTCGCGCGGCGGAATCGCCTGAGTCGACGGGCGAAGTCCCAACTCGCCGCGAAGACGCCGCTCAAGCAGATGCTTTTTTGCCTCGGAGTGCTGCTCGGCCATGCTGTCCTCAACACCTGAGGGGGTTATATTCTCCCACCGGACGGTGCGGGCAACCAACCAAAATAACTGTCCATCCCCTCGATCCGATGGTACCCAAGTTCGCGGCCTGTCGGGAAGTCAAAATCGAAATTCACAGGTGCCCAAAGTTAAAATCCAAACTAAAATAAAGAGCCGCCAAACGGCCAAATCAAACCGTCTGGCCGAAACATTCCGCCCTCGAAATACACAATCACGCGCACACAAAAAAATACGTTCCGCGCCTACAGTTGTTCCGCTACGCGGGCTGCTTGCCATCGATCATACTGTTTAACAAACTTTGTAATTCGGCGGCCGACAGATTATCGAGCTGCGACAAGATAGCTTCTCGACTGGCGCCCGTGTTTGCGGAAGCGGCATGGCGAGGCACAATCGGGGTAGGTGCCTTCAGTCCTAACGCTTGCGCCTTTTCCAGTTCAACCGCCAAACCTTCAATCGTCGGTTCTTCAAACACGCTCCGTACTGGAAGCTCAACCTGGAAAATGCGACCAATACGGGCAATCATCTGCAACACCAGCAGAGAGTGCCCTCCCAGCTCAAAAAAATTCTGATCGATTCCTACCTGATCCACTGCCAACAGTTCCCGCCAGATTTCGGCCAGCCTGCTCTCTGCCTCATTGCGCGGCGGTACCAGTTCTTGCCCGTCCCTGATTGGCACTCCCACCCCCGGCGAGAGCGCTTTGCGATCGATCTTGCCACTGGGGAGGGTAGGTAGCTTAGGGAGTCGGCAGTAACTGGCAGGAACCATGTGTTCAGGAAGCTTAGACCGGAGAAGACGCCCCAACTCTCCGGCCATCGGGCATTTTCCGTCACGTGGGACCAGGTACGCTCGAAGCATCTGCTGCCCTCCCTCCTCATGCAACGTAACCACGGCTTCCCTGATCTCATCATGCGAGGCTAGAATCGTCTCGATTTCGCCCAGTTCGATGCGCATTCCCCGCAATTTGACCTGGCCATCCACACGGCCCAGATACTCGATGTCGCCATTGGCCCGGAAGCGTCCCAGGTCGCCGGTCTTGTACAGCCGCGCCGATTGCGCAGGTGCCAAGCGGTTAGGCACAAATCGTTCTTGCGATAACTCCGGCCGATTGCAATATCCAAGCGCCAATCCGTCTCCGCCCACCAAAATCTGCCCGCGAACCCCAATGGGTACGGGATTGGAATATTCATCCACCAAGTACACTTGCGTGTTGCTGATGGGCTTGCCGATGGCAACCAAACCAGCCGTCTGGTCTGCCTCACACACGAGATGACAAGTTACATCTGCCCCCACCTCGGAGGAGCCGTAAATGTTCAGCAAGGTCGCTTCCGGGAACGCAGCCAGAAAGCGCTTGGCTAACTCCGCCGATAATACCTCTCCACTGCTCGACCAAAGCTTCATTCGCGGAATTCTCTGCGCCAGGTTTGGACTATGGTCCAACAAGCTTCGCAAAAGCGAGGGCACCAGCACGATGCGCGTGACTTCTTCGTGCGCCAGCGTCCGCAACAGTTCCTCGGGATCCTGCACAACCTCCGGCGGAATGATCACGTTGGGAACACCTGCCAGCAGTGGACCGAAGATCTCCCAAACCGAGTCCACAAAGCCCAAATTCGTTTTCTGGCAGCACACTTCCCCGGGCTGGAACGGATAGGTTTGCCACATCCAGGCAAAACGATTGACGGCGCCCCGATGGGTTCCCTCTACCCCTTTCGGGCTGCCGCTCGATCCCGAGGTGTAAATCACGTAAGCAGGTTGATCATTCGATTGCGCCGAGGAGGGAGTGCTGGCTGACTCGCCTCTGATAAGTTCTCTCTCTCTGTCGATATCGACGAAACTCGAACCTTCGCTTGAGAATTCTCTCCCGCTCCCCGAAATAACACAGCCCACTCCAGCATCTCGCAGCATAAATTCGAGCCGTTGGACTGGATAAGAAGGATCAAGCGGCACATAAGCAGCTCCAGCTTTGAGTACGCCCAGGAGGGCCACTACCATTTCCGGAGAGCGCGCGACCGAGACACCCACGAGCCCGCCGCGTCGCACGCCTTTCTTAATCAGGTAGTGGGCCAGGCGATTCGCATCCGCGTCGATCTGCCCGTAGCTGAATTCCTTGCCTTGGAACAACAGTGCCGTCGCATCAGGAGTCCGCTCGGCTTGCAACTCAAACAGTTCATGAATGCACGCCTGCGGATAGGAACAATCGGTCCGGTTCCATTCCTTTACGATTCGCTGCCGTTCCTGGGCGCTCATCAGCGGTATCCGCGCCAGTGGCAGGTCCGGATTCCTGATCACGGCACTCACCAGATTCCGGAAGTGACCGAGCATCCTGCGAATCGTCTGCTTGTCAAACAGGTCGGTGTTGTATTCGAACTGCCAGATAAACTCCTCGGTCTCGAATACTTCGACCGCCAGATCGAGCTTCGCGATTCCGGTCTCGAATCCCAGTTCCTCCATGGCCAGCCCGGCAATCTCAAATACTTGCTTGGGCACGTTCTGGAATGTGAACAGCACCTGGAACAGTGGACTGGTATCTACCAGACGCTGCGGAACCAGCTCTTCCACCAGCTTCTCAAAGGGAAGGTCCTGGTGCATGTAGGCTTCGAGAGCAGAGGCGCGCACTTGACGAACCAAATCGCGGAAGCTGAGGTCTTCGCTAAAGTCAGCCCTGAACACCAGGGTATTCACGAACAACCCAATCACATTTTCAATTTCCAATTCGTTGCGGGCTGCAACCGGCGTGCCCACCAGAATGCTCTCTTGCATGGTGTAGCGCCGCAGCAGCGCCTGAAATGCGGCCAGGGCAACCATGAACAGCGTCCCGCCTTCGTTCTTCGCCAAGCCCTTCAGTTCTGCCAAAACGTTGCCGTCAAATCTCAGCTCTTCATTGGCCCCGTGCCAACTGTGGCCCGTTGGACGGGGGCGATCCGTGGGTAAATCAAGTATGGTTTGGGCACCCGCTAATTTGCCCTTCCAGTAATCAATTTGCTTTTCCAGCATCTCCCCGCTCATGTATTCGCGCTGCAATTGTGCGTATTCGGCATACTGCAAGGGAAGGGACGGAAGATTCACTTCCTCACCCCGGCTGAAAGCCTCGTAGCAGCGCGTCACTTCGCGGAAAAGCACAGCGATCGACCAGCCGTCGGTGACGATGTGATGCATCACCAGAATCAGTAGGTGTTGCTTCGGACCCAGCCGCACCAGAACCGCTCGCAGCAAAGGTCCCCGCGTCAAATCAAAGGTTTTTTTGCCTTCTTCACTGGCAATGCGCAACGCTTGCTTCTCGCGGTCATGCTGGGGAATATCGGTCAGATCCACAACCGGGATCTGTACCTCCATATCCGACAACACAATCTGTCTGGCTTCGCCGTCTACGGAATCAAAAACCGTGCGCAGCGATTCGTGACGTCGCACGATCGCCTCGAAGGCACGCGTCAGGACAGGGATGTCCAAAGGGCCCGTGACCCGAAAGGCGCGCGCCAGGTTGTAGGCGGCTGTTCCCGGCTCGAGCTGATCGAGAAACCAGAGTCTTCGCTGACCGAACGACGCCGGATAGGCTGTTTGGCTCACTGGCATTCCTTCCATTTTAAGCATCTTACGGGCCAATTGGATGCAAAGTCTGGCGCAGACGGCAGTCCGCGGCAGCCAACAAGCCCCCCTAGCGCTACCAGACCCCGGCGAACCTTAGCAACTTGAACAGCTTCCACCATTTTATTCGTCTATTGTTCGCTCGCCGTCGATTGGTCATCAGAACCGGAAAGACCGAAAAGTGCAAGCTTTTGCGCCTCTTGGGTAATCCGAATCGCATCGCCCGAGCGCGGTTCAATCCGTGGGGGAGTCCTAAGCCGAGTGCTTCGAGTTCAGCGCGCGTCTTATGAGATTTTGCGCCTCATCTGCAGATAACTTGCTGAGCTGAGACAAAAGTCGGCTGGCACCGATGACCACAGAAGTGGCGAGCGGTTGCACAATCGGAAACCGAGCCTTCAGTGCTAAACACTTGCGCCTTTTGCAGTTCGCCAGCTAAACCTTCGATTGTGGGTTCGTCAAACACAGGCCGCACTGGAAGTTCGAGTTCGAAAAATATGCCGGATCCTGTCAATCATCTGCAACACCAGCAGGAATGGCCTCCCAATTCAAAAAAATTCTGACCAATTCCTGCCTGTTCCACTGCCAGCAATTCCCGCCAGATGTCGGCTAACTTGCTCTCTGCCGCATTGCGCGGCGGTATCAATTCCTGCCCGTCCTGGAGTGGCTCTCCCACACCCGGCGAGAATGCTTTACGATCGATCTTGCCACTGGGAAGTAAAGGTAACTGATCGAGCCGCCAGTAAATGGCAGGAACCATGTGCTCGGGAAGCTTGGACCCGGAGACATTTACGCACTTCATTCGGCAGCAGGAACAGCTTCCTTGGCCGCCACGATAGAGGCGCTCAGTTTGCGCTGCTCGTTTTCGACGTGCAAGGTCACCACGGCTCCGCGTATCCCGGGATGCGAGGCTAGAACTGCCTCGATTCGCCTAGTTCGATGCGCATGCCACGCAATTTGACCTGAGCATCCACTCGGCGCAGGCACTCGATGTCGCCATTGGATCGGAAACCACCGAGATCGTCAGTCTTGTACAGCCGCGCACCAATATTTACGGGACCGGAGGGTCTCCGGTCCCGGGCCACTTTACGATCACGCGCTTCGCCACCCAATTGTTACAGCGACTTTAGTAGTGAGGTAACAACGTCCCATTGAGGGCCGCCGTCACCAAGGTACCGGCATAGGCGAGGTCGGTCGCAAGTGGTGTCGTAAAGGTGCAGCAGGTTCTCCAGCTTGCGGGTGCCTCCGGATGTACGCCTGACAGGATGGCGAATCCTTTTCCGTAAGCTCCCTCCGCGATGGCTGCCGTTCCGTCGGGGTACTTGGCAACGATATAGCCCCAACCGGAAGTCTCTGGGCCATCATGCCAGTACATATCAAGCTTACTGCTCTTGGGGAAAGAAATTTCAACTGCTTCCATGCCAATTCCCTTGCCGTTATTCGGCCAAACGTTAAACCACACGCCCGATGTAAGGTCGAGTCCATTGCCATATTGGTAGCTGCCAAAGAACCCTCCAGCACAGATTCCCAAGTAATGAAGCCCGTCGTTTTGCACCGTGGCCCGAACCATGGCCTTCGTTGCTTTCGAAAGATTGTTCCCGATCGTGGTCGAGTTTCCCCCAGGCACGATGAGCAGCTTGTAAGCCTTAAGCTTTGTCTCGGTCATGGCATTGAGTTGGCTCGAGTTCGCCGTGGCGTAGCGGAGCTTGAGCGTACTGAGGACAGATTCGACGCTGGCAACTGAGGTGTCGGTTCCTGTCCCGTTAAAAAGAAGTACAGGCGGCGTAGTGACTGTATTCGTTGACCCAGAGCCTGAACTCGACGGCGCTGGAACCTCATCCACTGTGGGTGCTACCTGCTTGCTGGGGTTCCCTATCGGCGAACCCGGAGAACCGCATGCGGTGAAAATGGTTGGCGCAACAAAAAGCAAGGTCGTGACAACCATCCGACGCAACACGTTTTTGGCGGGGGCGAGGAAAATGCGCATTGACATCCTCCTGAGGCAGGGCGTGGTTTCAGCCTTGGGCTGCGAAGCCATCTGCAAAATCTTGGTGAAATTCCGACCTCGACGAAGTGGAGCGCCTTAAAGGATGGTCCGATTTTACAGTTGTGAAAGGAAATGAAAAGACACGGTGGTACAACTAAAGCGGTGTCCCTGGGGCTAGTTACCAGGAGTGTCTATCGGCCCCGGATGGAAGTTCGGGGTGCTTCGAAAACCGCTGAATAACCGAACTGTTTGCCAGGAGCAGCACGTGGGCCGTCAGGCACGGGGTTGCGTGGTTGGAACATTGCCCACGGTTAGGGCTGCGGCGTATCCCTGTCCAACAGAAAGGTCGTACAAGGTCCATCGTCCGGCTTCGGTGGGGTCTGGTCTGGTCCCGACCAACGCTGCCGGTTGATCCTCCTCGAGCGACACGTCGAAAGCGTGCAAGGGGATGGATAGGCCTTCGCCCTTCGCCTTGATGTAGGCTTCTTTACGGGTCCAGCAACGAAAAAACGCTCGTTGCAACTCGTCACCTGAAAGTTTTCCGAGAAAGAGTTGTTCCCGCGCTGAGAAAAACCGCTTGGCCAATTTTTGTGCGTCAGGTTGGGGACGGATCTTTTCCGCGTCAACACCGATCTCTCGCTCCCTTACCAGCGCCAATACAGCCAAGCCTTCGGTGTGTGAAACGTTGAATCGCAGATCGGGGGGACCATTCTTCAAAGCCGGCTTTCCCTGGGCGGAATAATCAAATGACAGACTTTCCGGCGACTGTGCCGTATACGACGCAAGCACAATGCGCAGGACCGCACGGGTCAAAATGAATTCGTTCCGGTGCTGGTCAAAACGGTAGCGTTCGGCTCGCTCCATTTCGTCCGGCGAGAGCACTTTCTTTAAGTCTGCAACTTCCAGCGCGGAAACATCCAGCGGCCAGTGCCAGATTCGCGCCACACCTGCTGGAATGTTTGGAGCCGAGCGGTCTCCCGCGAAACCATCCCACTTATGAATCTCAATGTGCAAGTCGGGGGTCATGTCCAGCGACCAACAAGTCTACACCCCAGCCTTTCAGCGCGGCGTCCGCATTCCGACGGACACGCTACTCCGCAGCGGAGCTGGCAATCATTGCGGCAACCCCCTTCCGCCCTCAGCGGGAGCTGATATATAATTACCCGAGATTTGCCCAAGTGTGGGAACCCGGCTCGTGGTCCTTGGCTGGGAGTCAGTCTCGTTCTTACACTTCGTTTTTCCTCTGGCCTGCGCTCATAGATAGGGATGCTGCGGCCTCCTGGGCCGCCCGATTTGCAATCAGTTCAATCGTGTAAATTGTTCAGCATTTAACTGTAGGACGGGGAATTTTCGCCTAGGGTGTTTACCCGAGGGGTTGGCTCCGACCGTACGATTTGCGAAAAGCACCGGGGGAAATTCTGAAGCAGGTGCTACCCTACGTCGGATTTGGTTTAAGCCGCCGGACGGCGAGCCTCTGGAATGGGTACCTCCTGTTCACGCAGATTTGAGCGCACCTAGAGGCCTTGCGCATCAGAATAGGCTATTGGCGGTCCTGACTTGCGGCCAACCCGCGTTTTTGGAAGGCAGAATTACGGCGTCCAGATACCTGTGGAAATTGTTGTTCTATCGTCAACAGCTGTTTTCGTCTCAAAATGGCATTGCGGATGCTATGGTAACGAGCACGCTATCGCATGATAAGGCGGGAACCGATCCAAAGGAGGTACCGATGAGGGAACAGCCCGTTCGGCTGGGTCCGCGCGAACAGCAAATTGTTGAATTGCTTTTGCAAGGATGTGACAACGCCGAAATCGCGCAGCAGCTGAAGATGGCGCGTAGAACCGTGAAGGCACACTTCAATCGGTTGTTCCTGCGTTTCGGAATCACCGGCGGAATCAAGCGAGTAAAACTCGCGACCCTACTATATCGGAGGCAATTATGTTCGGGAACGAACGTTACGGAACACGCACCCCAAATGAACGTGAATGCAGAGTCATCCAGCTTGTCGCACAAGGCTTAAAAAACAAGGAAGTGGCGGACGAGATCGGGACTACCGAACACGTGGTGAAAAATTATTTACGCGTGATTTACGATAAGCTCGGTCTCTGGAACCGGGTTGAACTCGCCCTTTGGTATGAATCCCGTAGGAATCCAGCGGCGTTCGGGGCATCAGCATCTTGAGGGGACTCAGTGCTGCTGCTGGTCTTGGCCCCGCATGGTCATGAATTCGGGGGGAACCAGTTTCCCAATCACTGGCAACCGAAGGCCTGCAGGTTGCGAAGTCGTTCACCGGCGGCTGCCTTGCCCTTGCGTGCGGCCGCATCTAACAGCAGACGGGCTTGGTCACAACTTTTTGAAACACCGTCCCCACGGAGATAAGAGTCAGAAAGCAAAAGCGTCGCAGTCGCATTCTGTTTGGCGACGGATCTCCACAACCACCTTACGGCCTCAGTGCTGTCGCGGGGCGCGCCGTGTCTGCCGTTGAGATAGCTCTGTGCCACGGCCAATTCGTCAGAGCCGTCTCCTCCCGTTCCGGGGACCCAGGTATTTTCCGCGAGGGGTGCGTGGTTCGCTGCTAGCTGCGGCCCAGCGGGAGGTCGCGGCGGAGGAGCCACGGTCCGATTTCGAAGTTGAGCCGGCGGCGCAGTGCCTTGTGCGCTCTTAGCCGGAGGGGGACCACTTACCTGCGATGCAGCTGGAGACTGCGGCGCAGGCGCGGCGGCCCGATTTCGAACTTGATTTGGCGTCGCAGCGACCGGCGGGCTTTGAGGTGGGGGAGCTTTCATACCGCTTGCCTGCGGTGAGCTGGATGCCGTTGGCTGTGTCGAGGGTGGCAACGCGGGAAGTGACCCCGGATGGTGAACTCCTGGCGCAGTTCCGTCTGATGAGACTGCGTTATTCCGCCAAGCTACGAAGACCAGGAGGCCGATCAGTACCGCGAGCGCAGCTCCAACGTAAAGCCGGTATCGATAGTGAACCGGCTCATACTCCGGAATAAAACGGGGGGCGTCCTCCGCCACCGGACGAAAGTCATCATTGCCAGTGTTAAGGCTAGCGCTACGGATTGACGACGCGAACGGGGCAAAAGGCGCTTCTTTCGGTGAGCTGTGGGCAGTTTGGAACTCCCATGCTGGTGCTACCGAAGATGGCAACGGAGTGCCCTCCGGCAGAACCGCACCACAGCTCCCACAATACTTTTGAGACCCTAGACTTTTTTCTCCGCACTGTCGACAAACAACGGGCAGCGGCAGCACCTCTGACCATGAGCGCGATTCCATTACTGGATCGGGAGTTTCCACCTGTTCGGGGCGGTTTTCAATTGTTGCTCTTTCGGCCTTGGAATCTGCGGCTAGCTCGTGCAGCAATTGCTGCACTGCTTCCCGCCGCTTCTCAGGAGGAGTAGTGAAATAGACTTCCGCCCACCTGCCCATGTGCTC
Organism: Acidobacteriota bacterium; assembly: GCA_003225005.1. Classification (GTDB taxonomy): domain Bacteria; phylum Acidobacteriota; class Terriglobia; order Terriglobales; family Acidobacteriaceae; genus Sulfotelmatobacter. The sequence goes on from QIAN01000065.1 coordinate 144,156, forward strand.
GCCTAACACAGGATTCGACAGAGGATTTAAATTAGGGTCAGGAACCGTCCCGGAATCGGGCTTCATAGAGTCTGGCAACAATGTCCTCCACTGAGCGGGGTTAACTAAGATTCCACTCCGCAGGGCGAAGGTTGTCAAATCAGCAACGCGAAATATTTAACCCGCCGGCCCACGGTGAGCGTTTTCAATCACATGCCTTACGGTATGCCGGTTCGAACTGATCGAGTTGCGCACTGCGCTGGCTGGTAAGCTTTCCCTTATCCGTCTTGCCGTACAGATCAGAACCGGGGCAGTAGTAAAGAGCGGTGCGCAAATCTACCCAGACCCGCGTGTCGGGATTGCCCTTGTATTCTGGCTGCTCCGGCGCCTCCGCCAGTCCCAGGCTGACCAACAGCTTTTCGAACATCGAAAGATCGGCGTCAGGGGCGGCTTTGCGGCGATGGCTCGCGCCGGGGATTGCAGACGGACTTCCGCCCGCCGTAGCGCCAACTGAGTTGTTCGACCAGATTCCCCATCGAATGACGACGCCTATAAGAATCACCGCAACCGCGAGATAGAAGTCTCCGCGGCGCGAATTCCAGAACAGCCCCATGGCGCCTGGCGTGCGCGATGCAGCGAGAGCCTCGAGAGCCTCCCTCGCTTTAGCCGCAGAATTCCAGGTGATGTCCTCCCGCGATTTTGCCAGTGCTGTTTCTCCCGGCGGAACTTGTAGTTCGAGCCGCGGCGATTCGAACTCCTCGGAGTCGGCCTCAATCGAGTCCGCGTCACTGTCCCTCAAGACCGGGAAGACGGGGAGGGTCACCGCCGCCGAAGGTACAATTTCCGTCTTCGCGTCTGATCCCGTCGTGGCAACTTCCTCACCCGACCTAGGTTTCGGAAACCCGACTGGTGCAGAATCCGTTTCGTTGTTTTGCCCATCGAGAGTCGCGCTGTCCTCGCCAGGAACTGAATTGCGGTTCGGGGATGCTGCCTTGGTTGCCGGTTGCATTTGCCGCAACGTGGCGAGCCTGCGTTGCGGGCTGGACGGATGAGTCGCACTGCGGCGAGGAAGGCCACATTTGCCACAGAACTGCTCCCCGCCCATCAATTCGTGGCCACACTTCCGGCAAACGGAAGCCTCACGTACCTCTGCCCGAGTACGGACACCGGCTCCGCCTAGCTTTGATGCCTTCGCGGACTCCTGCTCAGACAAGGTAGTCAAATTCGGTTTCAGCTTCTCCAGCGCCTCCAGCATATTGGCGCGCTCGACCGCCAAGGATTTCATCCACGTCAGTTCGGAATCACGAGCGAATACCTCGGTCACCAGACCAGCCATGAGCTGGCAGTTGTGGACATCCTGCGCAGTGAAGGCCAGTGTTTTCCCGAAGTAAAGCTCGAGCGCGCCGGTGACGCTGCCATCGTGGTAAACGGGCACTGCGATCAGGGATTGAATTCCGCGCCGCCGGCATTCTTCCCCATCGACCAAGAACTCCGAGTTGATGTCCGTCGAGCGAACCACCTGACCGGAGCGCAAGCATGCTGAACAAATCGCCTTGTCGACAGCGACTTCGCTATCCAACCGCAATGCGCATGCACCGCTCACGGCACGATATCGAACTTTTTTCCCGTCTAATATTGCGATCGCAGCGCCGCTCGCGTTCGTGATCTTGACGATGCTCTCCGCTACTAATGCCATCGCATTCTCGAATTTCAGATGGCGCGTCTGGATCTGGCGTTGAGTTTCTACGATCTGCGCGAGAGTGAGAGTGTAATCGTGCTGGGAACCGAGATCGTCCCCAGTTTGTTTTTCCCGCCGCGAGTGAGCAACCAATTCCTGCACTCTCAGCTGATCGGTTTCGGACTCCTGATCCTCGAACCCATCGCTGCGCTCTTGCAGCACAAAGGCCGCCTCGAGCAGTCTTTGAAGAGTCTGCTCGTCGAGAATTGGTTTCTCCTTCTGATCGGCCACGATTTGTTCTGCCATGTGTCGGCCCCGGCGACTGGCCCGGAACGGGACTTCATAGAGGCCCGGGGGGATGGAGCTATTTTAGTGCAATTCCCGCAAACCGACCATCAAGTTCAGTTCCGGCCGCAGATGCCGTCGGCGTAAGATGTCATCCCCCCTGCCTTGAACTCACCGAGGAATCTGCAATTCCCTTAATATTCAATAGCTTAGAGGTGGAGTTCAATGAGTCGAGATTGTATCGTAGGGCTCCGGTGCGGTTTCGCGGAAAGCCATTTCGACGTGAACAGTAGATGCAAGAAACTGCACACATATCCCCAGAAATGGCCCGTCAGGCGAAATCGTCATTCCACCATTGCAGAACAGTCGGCGGGCGGGAGCGACTCAAGTGGCCGACGCACGTTCGTTGCGATGCGTTTTTTTACCCAGGTAGAAATGCACAGCCGGAGTGATGATGAGTGAAAGCACCATCGAAATCAGGACTCCACCGATGACCGCAATCGCCAGCGGCTGCAGCATTTGAGATCCTGCGCCGATGGCGAAGGCAAGGGGCAGCATGCCGGCGACAGTAGCCAATGCGGTCATAACGATGGGGCGCAGACGTCGGCGTCCCGCCTGCAAGATAGCATCGCGGGGGCTGGCTCCGAGAGCGCGCATTCGCTGATCAGCGTCAAGCAGAAGGATGCCGTTTTTGGCCACGATGCCGATCACCATAATCATGCCCATGAAGGATGAAATATTGAAAGTCGTGCGCGTGATCAGAAGCGCGATAAAAACGCCCGATGTGGAAAGCAGAGCGGACGATAGAATCGCGACCGGCGCGGAGAACGTCCCAAACTCAAACATCAGCACAATGAACAGCAGCAGTACCGCGAGGATCAGCACGATCACGAGATCGTGGAATGAGCGTTGCTGCTCCTGATAAGTTCCACCATACTCGACGCGGATGCTGGAAGGCAGATGTAAACCGCTGACTGTCTTTTGCACGGCAGCCATTCCACTGCCCAGATTGGTGCCCTCCAAACGGGCTGTAACCGCTACGTAACGCTGCAGATTCTGTCGCCGGATTTCGGTTTGGCCGGGAACTTCGATGATCGTCGAGAGCGCACCCAGCGTGGCGGTGTGGCCAGTGCTGCTTACGAGGAGCGTGTCGCGCATGGCCTCCAGAGTAGCCCGATTCTGGGCAGGAAAGCGCACTCTTAGCGTGTACGCGCGATCGTTTGCGACCACAGGGGTGGGCGCCGGTTCTCCCTCCAGAATGGCGGCAGCATCTACGGCCACCTCTTCAGCCGTGAATCCCGCACGGGCGGCGACTCCCGGATCAACCTGGAATGTAACCGCCGGTCCGCTAACCGTATTCTCGATTCCATTGAGTACATCGACTACACCTTTAATCTTCTGAATGGCCTCGCCAACCCTGGGCGCCCATTCCTCGAGTTGCTTGGGATCCTGGGAAAATAGTTTGATCTGGATCGGTTCCGGCGCTGAGGTAAGGTCGCCAATCATGTCCTGCAGAACTTGTATGAAGTCGAGATCGAGTGCAGGCTCCTCCTGCTTGATCTTGGCCCGCACCTCCGCCATTACTTCTTCCACGTCGCGGTCTCGCTTGGCCTTTAGCTTTACCAAAACATCGCCTGTGTTTGCTTCGGTCACCGCGGCCAGTCCGAGCTGCAGGCCGGTGCGTCGCGAAGTGCTCTCCACTTCGGGAGTTTTGCGGAGTATCTGCTCAACGTGTCCCACCACGCGGTTGGTTTCTGCCAGAGAACTGCCTGCAGGCATGATGTAGTCAATGACAAATCCGCCTTCGTCCATCGCCGGCAGCAAGTCGGAGCCGGAGAAGTGGTAGCACACATAGGAAACGACAACCAGCGCGAGACTGAACAGAACCAGAAAGCGCGGGCGCTCCAGCGCCCGGCGTAACCATCGCTCGTGGAAGTTGACCACGCGAAGGAAAAAGCCGCTAAGATGTTTTTCTTCGGCAGCCAGCAGGCGCTGAATGTTGTCGGCGTCGGTTTGTTCCTCCGGCCGAACCGCGGGGCCGTTTGGAGTTCCCATCGCCGGCTGCGTCCCGGGGGCGTTGAAATCGGATTCGTGATCTCCTTTGTCGTGTTTTCCTCGGATAAAGTATTGGCTCAGATTGGGCGTCCAGGTAACGGCGAGCCCAAGCGAGGTCAGCAGTGACACGCTCATGGTAACCGCCAGAGCGCGGAAAAAGACGCCGGTTACACCGGTGATCGCTATCAGGGGAATGAACACCACAACGGGCGTAATCGTTGATCCAATCAACGGCATCGTAATTTCGCGCAAAGCGCTCTCAATGGCCTCGAGGCGGTCCTCTCCGGCATCGCGATGCAGAACAATATTTTCCACTACCACAATCGCATCATCGATCACCAGACCTACGGCGGCCGCCAATCCGCCCAGTGTCATCAGGTCGAAGGTTTGTCCCATGACCTTGAGAGCAATGAAGGTCACCAATACTGTGACGGGGATCACGAGACCTGCCACCAGCGACGTTCCCCAATCTCGCAGGAACACCACCAGAATGATGGAAGCGAGAATCAACCCCAGCAGGATGGCATCGCGCACGCTCTTAATCGATTCGTTCACAATCACCGACTGGTCATAGAACGGACGAATCTCCACACCCGGCGGCAGGGTCGTGCGAATGCTTTCGACTTCCTTATGAACCTCGTCGGCGACCTGGACCGTATTGCCGTCGGGCTGCCGATTAATGTTGAGCAGCACAGCGGGTTTCCCGTTGGCGGTTACGACCGTATACACGGGTTTAACGTTCGGTGCGACCGTGGCCACGTCACCGATACGCACCGGAATGCCCGCCGACGTGGTCTTAATGACGGTGTTTGCGATCTGTTCGGGATTGCGCACCTGCCCATTCACGAGCCCGAGAAATAGCTGGTGATTGCGTTCCAGCAAGCCTGGCGAATCCACCAGATTGGTGCGCCGAATGGCGTCCAGCATGTCGTTTACGGTCGCGCTGGCGGTGAGCAGCTTCGCAGGGTCCGGCGTGATCTGGAATTCGGGTTCCTGGCCGCCCTGCACGATCACGGTGGAGACACCGTCAAGCCGGTTCAGCCGCGGCTTCATCTCATACGTCGCCATCTCCCAGAGCCTGGTTTGCGGCATCCTGTCGGAGGTGATGCTGTAACCGATGACCGGAAAGCTGGCGAAGGTCATGCGATGCGCTTCGATCCTCGCGGTGTTGGGAAGCTCGGGCTGCACCCGTGAAATGGCGGCATTCACGTACTGCAAGGTCTGGAACATGTCCAGATCCCAGCGGAAGTAAAGATCCACCTCCGCCGAACCGCGGCTGGTGATGGAACGCACCTGCAACAGTCCGGGCACACTGTTTACTGCTTCCTCGATGGGCCGGGTGACTGTGACCATCATCTGGTCGATGGGCATGACTCCGTTGTCCACGGCAATCAGTACACGAGGGAAGTTTGTCGAAGGGAACACCGACACCGGAATAGTGAAGGCGAGATACCCACCCAGCAGGGCCAGAGTGAGGATCAGGAAGATCATTGGCCGGGAATGCCTGGCCACCCAGTGATCGGACTTCGCGTGGTTCACGCCTGTGCTCCGCAAGAATTATTTCTCATTCTTGTCCTCACTCGGAGCTTTGGCGCCCTCACCTTTGGCACCTTGGCCTTTGGCGCCTCCTGCCGGGGCTTCGCTGGGCGCCGCCTCGACTTTGATCTTGGTGTTGTCAGGCAGGCCGTAGGCGCCGCTTGCCACCACCTTGTCGTGCTCGGTGACGCCGTCGACAATCTGCACATCGTCAGCTTGGCGAATGCCGATCTTCACGGCTTTCAGGTGGGCTTTACCATCCGCGCCAGCTAGCATTACGGCAGGACTCCCATCCTGAGCGCTAATTACGGCAGCGGCGGGGACGACCAGAGCATCTTTCACTGTCCGAGCCGTGACCGAGAGTTGCACGCTGGTGCCTGGTTTCAGTTGGTTCTTGGGATTTTTCGCTTCCAGCCAAACTTCGACTGTGGTGCTGCTCGGATCGAGAGCCGGACTGACCACGGTGATTTTGCCTTTGATGGGTTCATCGATGCCCGGCACGGTGAGTGTCCCCGGGTCTCCCATCTTCAGTTGAGCGGCATCGGCCTGCGGGATATGAGCTTTCGCGATGACCGAGGAAATATCCATCACGGTAATGAGTGGAGTTCCAGCTGCGGCCATCTCCCCCGGGTACAACGGACGATCGGTCACGAAACCATCGATCGGGCTGTGAATCTCCGAGTACCCGAGCTGGGCTTGGGCACCGAGATACTTCCCCTTGGCTTGATCCAACTGACCTGCGGCAGACTTCAACTCCTGCTGCTTACCTATGGCATTGAGAGCTTCCAGGTGTCGGGTGGTAATGGCAAACTGGTTTCGCGCTAGAGTGACGTCGACGGTCGACTGATCCAATTCCTTACGGGGTAAAGCCCCTTGTGCGAACAGTTGCTGGCGGCTCTCATAGACTTTCTCCTGGGCGTCAAGAGCTTTCTTGGCTTGTTGGGCATCGGCTTCGGCTTTCTGAATTTCCTCGGGCAAGGTGGCAGCCGTCGTGGTCGTGTAGGCTGCTTGGGCTTGAGCGTAGGCCCCTTTATTTTCCTGCGCTGCGGCGCTCAGGTCGCGATTCTCCAGCACGGCGAGCAACTGTCCCTGATGAACTTTGGCCCCCCGTTTGACCAGGAATTTTTGTACCGGAGCGCTGATCTTGGGCACGATCGCAGCTTGCTGCCGGGCAAAGAGAACCGCTTGAGCCGTAATGGTTTGTTCAATCGCCGTCTTTTCCACCGGCGCCACCTGGACGGAAACGGTTGGCTCGGTCTCGCCCTTGTCGCTGGAGCAGCCAACATTAAACAGGAGCCCCGCAGCCGAGGCAGCTAGCGCCAGCTTCCGTAGAGCGCGGCGCAGCGCAACCCAGTCGCCCGCGGAACTTAAGAAGACGGCTCGTTCAGTATGGTTCATCCGGCTAGAAGGTTCCCGTCAGAGTTTGCAAATTTGCCACCGCCACGCGGAATCGCGCTTGGCCATCATCGTACGCATTGCGGGCTAGGGTCAGCGTATTCTGCGCATCCACTACTTCGAGAACGGTGGATTCTCCCGCCTGATAACGCAACGTAGTCAATCGCAGGCTATCGGTTGCCATTTCGGCGGAGCTGGCCAAAGACTGCATCTCCGAACGCGCGATTTCAGCTTCGTTGTAGAACTGGCGCAAATGGGCAAGAAGCTGGCGCTGCGCAAAACTTAACTCCACCCGCGACTGATCGCGGCGCAGTTCCGCCTGCTTCAATTTGCTGCGGTCAGCGCCCCAGCTGAAAATCGGAATTTGCAGGCTAGCCACGGCTGAGTATCCCAGGTTGCGCACGCCAGCCCGATCTTTTACAGCGAACTGGTCGGCGTCGATGCCATAAAAATAGTCCATCGTCAGTGCTGGCAGGAGGCCACCCCACGCGGCGGTAACTTCGTGCCTGGCGGCCTCGAGGGCGGCCAACGCCGCCCGCAGTTCAGGATTATTCTTCTTGGCCAAGACTTCCACGTCAGAAAAACTGGGAAGGGGTTCGGGAGCCTGAAGGTCATCGACGACGGCGAAGTCCTGATTAAAGTCTGGAAACAACAGAACCGCCAAATCAAGGCGCGTGCGCTCCATGTCGAGTTGCGCCTCTTGCAAGGCCCGGTCCTGCTGCTGGCTCTGGATCGACGCCTTAAGCACATCCGCATGTGCCACTTCTCCGCCGTTCTCCAACTTTTGGCTGACACTCAGAAATCGTTGTGCCTCGCTCGCAGCCCGTTGCGCGCTGGCATATTTGCGCTGCGCCACAATCAGGCCATAGTAGGCCTGGGTCACCGTGACCACCAATCCGCGCGTGGCAACTTCCGCCTTAGCCCTGGCCTCCGCCAGCATGGCCGATGAGCGGCTGTAGTCGGCGAAACCAGTCAACGAAACTGCCTGATGAACATCACCCTGGCTGATGTATTCATGAACGGCATTATTGGCGATGTAGCGAACCGGAGCGCAGGTGGCGCCCGGCGATGCGCACGCAGCCGGCACGCGACCGACCCCTTGGGTGTAGAGGAAGGAGTTGTTGTAGATCGCGTTCGGCAGGAGTGCGGCCCGCGCCTGGACGCGATCCTCACCGGCCAGCCTCAAAGCGGTGACCGCCGAACGAAATTGCGGCTCATTGGCCTTCGCGCGCTGCAACGCGTCCTGAAGCGTAATCGTCAGGGGAGCGCCCGAGGCTGGAGAGTCGCTCGACACCGATGATGCCTGAACGTCGACCGGTGGGGTCTGGGTTTGTGCAAAAAGCGCAGACACGAACAACGCCAGAACCAGAATGGTTGTTGGTATCGGTCGCCAATTCCCATTGTGGCATCGCGGAGTGGTCGTCCGAGGACAATCAAAGAAAGACACTTTCAAGGGCCACCTCGAATCGTGAAGTCGAGTCGCTTTACCCGCGAAGTAGGTGAAGCGAAAAGCCCGTGCGGATGCTTCGCGGGCATTGCCCGGACCGCTCGAACGTCACTGCGGCAGGCTGCATGTTTGGCGGCATCGAATCGAGTCATGGGCTTCTGCGACGGCGTCGGTCGAGCGGTCGGACCGATTTGGGACTTGCCAGCGTAGCACAAGCATCCTGAAATCCACATGAAAAGCGTTAGTCTCAGCCCCCAAGTGCAAGCATGCGCAGCTCTTATTCTCTTAGTGACGAGACGGCGAATGTGTGACGAAGAGCTAGCTCATAAGCATCGTCCACGTGACATTTGGCAAGCCCCGAAGCGAAATAGTGAGGTCAATAAGGTGATTGATCTGAATGAAGTCAGGGTCACGCCCCGCGACCACTTGAGCGTTCCGGTCGCGCACGCCGCCGGCGCGCCAAAAAGGGAAGCAGTCGAAACCGTTTGGTTCGCTCCACAGAAACCGGTGCGCGTGTTCTTTGTTCTTTAAACATCGGCGATTACGGACGCCGGGGATTCGGGATTTCACCAAGCGCCGTTTGTCCAATTTTCTGCAAAAGCTTTCACGTTGGTGCCTCGCGCAGCTGACTAACGTCTCGTAAGCTCTTCTCCGTGAATGTCTTACGCAACCATTCGCAGCGGCCTGAGAATTGCACTGAGGAACGTCTGATCTTAAGACAGGCTCAAAGCAGCCACGGGCCCGTCATCACATTCCCCCTGAGGCAGGATGGCTTACAGAGAGATCTTTTGGATGGCGTGTGACTCCACTGAGCAACTGCGGGCGGAATACGGCCCGTTTCTTACTCGGGGCGAAGCCGAAGCCGAGGCTCGAAAGCTGGGTTTTGGTTACCTTCTGCGTTACGAGCATCTTCTCGGCGAAGATGAAGAAATTCAAGAAGTGCGCTGCATCTTTATCGAATTGCCGGAAACTGTTCCCCCGGCCGAACTATTTTCCTTCACTCTCCACACTCGTTGCGCAACTTGCGGTGAATCGGCCGCCCACAACAAAAACTGGCAGGCCGAGGTCTGGGCCGACATTCACGAATTCGAACATGCACGCCATCGCGTGCGACTTTTTGAGCGCGCCCGCGGCCAGGGCCTGAAGGAAATTGGCGGCTGGCGAAGCTAGAGCGGAACTTGCTGGCTGCTTGGGTCAACGAGCCGCTGACAGTTCGCTGGCGGCTGCCCGGTCCACAAACCATATCAACTTGCCTTCTGCGGGGCGCACCAATTTTGCGGGATACTTTTCTCCTGGGGCATCGCCCTCCAACACCTCATGCAAGGCCGATGCTTTCTCTGATCCGCTCATCAAAAACGCCACGCAGCGCGCCGCATTCAGCAACGGTAGAGTGAAGGTAATCCGGTAAGTCTTTAACTTCTCCACCCAATTGGCAACCACAAGCCGCGACTTTTCCTCAAGTGCGGCGGTCTCGGGAAACAGTGACGCGGTATGTCCATCCGGTCCCAGCCCCAAAAGAATCAAGTCAAAGCGCGGGATCTCTCCTGCCTGTAGCGAAAAAAACTGGCGCAAAATCCGTTCGTAGGCTAGAGCTGCATCTTCTGTGTCCGGTTTCTCGGCGGGAACGCGGAACACGTTGCTCACCGGGACCGGAACCCTCGACAACATGGCCTCCTGGGCCATTCGGTAGTTGCTGTCGGGATCTGTCGGCGGAACCTGGCGCTCGTCGCTCCAGAAAAAAAACATCTGTGCCCAAGGTAAAGCTGCGCGAGCGTTCGTAGCCAGAAGGGTGTAGAGATTCTTGGGCGTCGATCCTCCGGAGAGCGCAATCACAAAGCGGCCTCGCTCCGCCACGGCTTCATCGGCGGCGCGCACGACTTCCTCCGCTGCGGCGTGAAACACATCCTGCGGGGTGGTCAGTCTCCGGACTTCAACGGGCGATTTCATGCGCTTACAGAGAGGCGGGTGCGCTACTGGCTACGGCACAACGCGCAGCACCGATCAGTCCAGCTTTGTCGTTGGTGACCACCTGCACGGGAATGCCATCCATGAGTGGACGCATCCGACCTTTGTCCAAGAAGGCCTGCATGAAGAGCGGGCCGGTGAGCTTGGAAAGAATCTTGGGTGAAATGCCTCCGGCCAAGAAGACTCCGCCCGTACCCATGACCTTAAGCGCCAGATTACCCGCTTCAGCGCCGTATACGGAGATCCACAAATCGAGTGCTTGCTCGGCAAGTTTGTTGGTATGGTCAAGAGCGGCCTGAGAAATTCTGGCGGCGTCGTTTTCTCGTTTTACCCGGTCGCCGACCTCGAGCAATTCATCGTCGCAGGTATGAGCGCACAAGAATTCGTAGACATTGACCAGGCCAGGTCCGGAGAGGATACGCTCGTAGCTGACTCGTCCGTGACGGGCTTCGAGAAACTTCAGGAGCTCAATCTGCAAATCGCCTCGGGGGGCAAAATCCGTGTGGCCGCCTTCGCAGGCGAAAACGTGGTGCTTTTTTCCATCCCAGTACAAACCTGCCTCGCCCAAGCCCGTGCCCGGCGCGATAACCGCCTGGTTGCCCGTGGGCTGGCGGCCGCTGATCCGGTGCAACGGAACCAAGTCGTTGGCCTCCAGCGCCCCAATGCCCCAGGCATTGGCTTCCAGGTCATTGATGAGTAACGTTGCGGGAAGGTGAATTTGTTTCGCCAGGCGGGAGCGTTCGACGATCCAGGGCAGGTTGGATGTCTCCACCCGGCCATTGCGCACCGGACCTGCAACTCCAAAACAGGCAAGCTTGGGGCGCCCACCGGAATCCTTCAAGAACTCGGCGACGATTTCGCCCAGTTCGCTGTGCTCGCGGCTGGGAAATACTCGCTCCGACACCAGACGCAAGGACCCGTTCTGAGGTTGAAAATAGGCCAATCGAGCGTGGGTTCCCCCAATGTCGCCGGCCAGGATCATTTCTCGAAATTCCTCCAACGGCGGCCATCGCGCTCCAACAGTTCGTCTGCCTCTTTTGGGCCCCAGGTACCGGCGGCGTAATTGGGAAAATTGCGGGGCGGCAGCGCTTTCCAAAGATCCAAAATCGGATTGACCACACACCACCCCGCCTCCACCATATCGGCGCGCTGAAAAAGTGTCTGATCTCCGATCATGCAATCATGCAAGAGCCGCTCGTAGCCCGTGCTGGGCTGCTTTCCGAAGTATTCCTGGTATTCGAAATTCATGTCGACTGGATCCAGCCGCATGACCGGGCCCGGGACTTTCGCCGCGAAGCGCAACGAAATTCCCTCTTCCGGCTGGATATGCAGCACCAGTTGGTTCGGCATGAGGTGTTCCACGGGGGTATCGCGGAAAAGCACAAACGGCGCCCGCCGAAACTGTATCACGATATAGGTGTTTCGCATCGGCATGCGCTTGCCAGTGCGCAGATAGAAGGGCACGTCCGCCCATCGCCAATTGTCAATGTTGACTTTCATCGCCACGAACGTTTCGTTGCGCGAATCGGGAGCAACATCAGCTTCAGCGCGGTAGGCTGGAGCTCGTTCTCCACCTAAGATGCCTTCGCCATACTGGCCGCGCACTGACCGGTTAAGCACTTCTTGGTCACTCATGGGCTGGATCGCGTGCAGTATCTTGGCCTGCTCATCGCGCACCGCGTCAGCCTGGAATGATATGGGCGGCTCCATCGCCGTCAAGCTGATGAGCTGCATGATGTGATTGGGCACCATATCGCGCAAGGAACCAGCATGGTCAAAATAGCCGCCACGCCCTTCAACCCCCACCGTCTCGGCCACTGTAATCTGTACGTGATCGATGTATCGGCGGTTCCAGATGGGCTCGAAGATTCCGTTGGCAAAACGGAAAGCCATAATGTTCTGGACAGTTTCTTTGCCGAGATAGTGGTCGATCCGGTAAATCTGGTTCTCTTCGGCCACCTTGCGCAGTTGCTGGTTGAGAGCTTTGGCCGATTCCAGGTCGTGACCGAAGGGCTTTTCGATAACAACCCGGCGCCAATACTCGCTGGTCTGTTCCATCAATCCCGCGGCCGCCAGCTTCTCCACGATGGGCCCGAAATAATTGGGGGCAGTGGCCAAATAATAGAAGTAGTTTTGCTGAGTCGAGTGATCGCGATCAATCTTAGCCAGGAAATCCTTCAATTGCGGATAAAGATCCTGGTTGTTGAAATCACCCTTGAAATAATAGAAGCGGCGCGAGAAGATCTCCCACAAAGCGGGGTCAATCTCTTCCTCGCCATATTCTTTGACTTCCTCCAGGATCTTCTTGCGGAAGTCTTCATTCGTCACTGGCGAACGTGCCACTCCTACTACCGCGAATTCCTTGGCAAGCAGGTCTGCCTTGGCAAGATTGTAAAGCGCAGGAATTAACTTGCGTCCCGTCAGGTCGCCGGCGGCGCCGAAGATCACCATCACACAAGGGTCGCCCTGTTTGCCAACGCGCGGTAGCGTTACGGCGGGATGTTCCATCAACTGAGCCATCACTCGCATCCTCGGAATTCTTGGCTGAACAGCAAAACGTTTTCGCTGGTTATGCGCTCTTTTGTGCGGCGTCCGCTTCCACATGTCCGCCGAATTTTTGCCGCATAGCAGAAAGCATTTTTTCCGCGAATGTATGCTGCTGCCGAGAACGGAAACGCACGTACAAAGCCGCGGTCAACACGTCAGCCGGGACTGCTTCTTCGAGGGCCGCCTGTATCGTCCAGCGGCCCTCGCCGGAATCTTGCACGAAGCCTTCGTAGGCGGACAGGGTGGGGCTCTCCGTCAAGGCCATGGCGGTGAGATCCAGAAGCCACGAACTCACCACGCTGCCGCGACGCCAGACTTCAGCGATGTCCGGCAGGTTTAGATCGTAGCGCAGCTCTTGCGGTAAGTCTTTGCTGACGGCATTCTTGAAAATGTCGAAGCCCTCGGCGTAGGCCTGCATCATTCCGTACTCAATTCCGTTGTGCACCATCTTGACGAAATGACCCGAGCCCGAGGGCCCGCAGTGAATGTAGCCTTCTTCCGCCGTGCCCCCCAGTTTATCCCGGCCTGGGGTTCGCGGAATCTGGCCCTTCCCCGGTGCTAGCGTCTGGAAAACAGGATCGAGGCGTTGTACTGCTTCTTTAGGGCCACCGATCATCATGCAGTAGCCGCGTTCCAAACCCCAGACACCACCACTAGTGCCCACATCCACGTAATGAATGCCCTTTTCTTTCGATTGCTTGGCGCGGCGCACGTCGTCTTTAAAGTAGGAATTCCCCCCGTCAATGATGACGTCCCCAGACTGCATGTGCTGCGCCAGCTGCTGCACCGTCTGCTCGGTGGGATCGCCTGCCGGCACCATGACCCATGCGGCACGCGGCGGTTTCAGCTTGCCCACCAAGTCTAGAAGAGAGACGGAACCGCTAGCTCCCTCGCCCGCCAGTTTCTTGACCGCCTCGCTACTGAGGTCCGACACCACCAGCTGATGTCCGCCGCGAATCAGACGGCGGGTCATGTTGGAGCCCATGCGGCCCAGGCCTACCATTCCCAATTGCATGCCAGTGCTCCTTGAGTTCCTTCGAAACGAGTTCCTACGAAACGGACTTGCGTCCGACAATGGCCCTACGCGGTCAAGGCCTTCTTTACCAAGCTGTGCAATTTTGTCAGACCCGCATGGACATCAGTTCCCAGATGCACCCGCAGAGCGCGGCGTCCCCGCTCGGCCAACACCTGGAAGTCTCCGCGCGCTTGCGCTGCCTTAACAATCCCAAAGGTGTATTTTTGACCTGGCACCGGCACATCGAAGGCATCGTCGCATGTGACCTGCAGGAAGACTCCGGAATTCGGTCCGCCCTTGTACGCTTGTCCAGTGGAGTGCAGAAAGCGCGGCCCAAAGCCCAGACAGCTAGCGACGCGCTTGTTATCGCGCACCTGGTGCCGCAGAGCCTGAAGACGCTCTTCGTGCTCCGAATTCATCTGCACATAGCCGAGGGTTGCGAAATAGTCGCCGGACTTGATGCGGTCGAGGTGAGCTTGGATGTAACTGGCAACAGACTTGTCATGCGCGCTCCTCGCCAGTTCCGTCGCATTCTTCTCGTCGGTGAACAGCTTCATGCCACTGTCTTCAAGCACCGGCTTTTCGGCAGGCAGGGAACTGGTTTTCTCATATTCGGAAGTGAGGTTACGGGTGGCGATCTTACTGGCTTCCACATCCGGTTGATTGAATGGATTGATGCCGATGATCGCTCCCGCCACAGCGGTGGCGACCTCCCAACGGAAGAACTCCTGACCCAGATCGTAAATGTCCGCCATCGAGATGCGCACCACCGGATGCCCAGCTTTTTCGAGCGCCGCCACTTGCCGATCCTGCTCCGACTCCGAAGCTCCCTCGAGACGCACATACGCGAAAACGCGATCGTTCCCATAAAGTTCCGGAGGGCCCAACCGCTCCCGATCTACGGGGATGATGCCTTTCCCCTGTTTGCCGGTGGACTCGGCCAAGAGTTGCTCAAGCCATGCGCCCAGGTCTGAAATTCCCCCCGACGTGATGATGGTGACTTTATCTCGTCCGCTACGCGCTGCCGCTCCCAGAATAATCCCCAACACAGCGCCAGGATTTTGCTCCACAGCAACGTTCTCGCCACAGGCTCGCACCATTTCCGCGGTGCGTTCCAGAAACTTCCCGGTGTCGAGTCCCATCACCGCCGCCGGTACCATGCCGAAATTGGAGAGCACGGAATAGCGGCCGCCGATCGAAGGCAAGCCGTAAAAAATGTGCCGGAAGTGATCAGCTTCGGCGACCTGTTGCATCTTGGAGCCGGGATCAGTAATGGCGATGAAATGACTCCCGGCCTTGTCCGCACCGACTGCCTGCTTGGTCAATGCAAAGAAATATTGCTTAAAAATATTTGGTTCGAGGGTGCTGCCCGATTTACTTGAAACGATGAAAACGGTCTTAGGAATGTCGATCTTATTTTCGAAAGTTTTCACCTGCGCCGGATCGGTGGAATCCAGCACATGCAACTCGGGGAAGCCCGCGGGCTTCCCGAAGGTCATTTGTAATACCTCGGGGCCTAGGCTCGAACCCCCCATGCCCAGCAAAAGAACATGCTTGAAACCGGCGCCGCGCACCGCATCAGCGATTTTGCGCAAATTGTCTGTCTGAGCAATCTGCCGGTCTACGACATCAAGCCAGCCCAGCCAGTGGGCCTCGTCCGTGCCGGTCCAGAGCGACGCATCGCGCTGCCACAGGCGTTTCATTTTTCCGCCCGTTTGCCACTCGCTGATCGCACTCTTAACCGACGCCGCGAGCGATTCTGGCAGCGAAGATTTCAACCGACTCACGCTTGCGCCTTTCGTTGAGTGCTCTTCTCCACCGCTGCTAGGAGCTTGTCGAAGGCGTCGGCGAACAATTTGACACCGTCGTCGGTCAGCTTGTCGGTAACCTCTTTCATCGCAATGCCGGCTTGGGCGAGATCCGCCATGGTTTTTTGCGCCCCGGGAATATCTTCGGTCAAGCTCTCGCGCACGCGGCCGTGATCGCGAAACGCTTCCAAGGTCGCCGGCGGAATGGTGTCAACCGTGTCGGGCCCAATGAGTTCTTCCACGTACATAACATCCCGGTAGTTCGGATTTTTCGTGCTGGTGCTCGCCCAAAGCACGCGTTGCGTGTGGGCTCCTTTCGCCGCCAACGGTTCCCAACGCGGCCCGCTGAAGATGCCTCGATAACGCTGATAGGTCAACTTCCCATTGGCGATGGCGACCTTGCCCAGAAGACTCTTCAGCAAAGATTGCTGTCCAGAATCGGTCGTCTTTTTTAGACGATCATTCAGCAGGGAGTCCACCAGTGTGTCGATGCGGCTGATAAAGAAGCTGGCCACGCTAGCCATTTTCTTCAAATTGCCTCCACGGGTCTGGAGATTCTCGAGACCCTCCAGATAGGCTTCCGCCACTTTTTCATAAACTTCTTGCGCGAAAAGAAGGGTGATGTTGATGTTGATGCCTTCGCCGATCAATTGCCGGATCGCCGGCAGACCTTCCGCCGTGCCCGGAACTTTGACCATGACATTGTCCCGCCTTACCGCCTTCCACAACCGGCGGGCTTCTTCCATAGTTTCTTGGGTTTTGTGTGCCAGGTAAGGAGAGACTTCCAGGCTGACAAATCCATCGCGGAATTTCGAGCTCTCATAGACAGGCCGGAGCAGGTCGGCGGCATCTTGAATATCACGAATCGCAATTTGCTCAAAGCGCGCAGTCGCGTCGAGTTCCGGCCGAGACGCCAACTCTTTCAACATGCCGTCATAATCAGAGCTCTCGGCGATCGCCTTTTCGAAAATAGCGGGATTCGACGTTATGCCCCGCAGGCCATCTTCGTCGATAAGCCGCTTCAGTTTGCCGCTGGTGATCAGATCCCGCCGGATGTAGTCAAGCCATACCGACTGTCCGCATTCGAGCAATGTCCGCAATGGATTCGTGGCTTTCGAGGTTTCCAGAACTCCAGTTGGCTGCATGATGATTTCTCCCTGAACGACTTGACGATAATGGCTGCTGTTGCTTCACTCTAAGACCCGTCCTGCTATGAGTTCCCCGGCAACAAACTCGCATTAACGTGTTGCCGTGACGGCCTGACGCGCCTGCGCAACGACCGCATCCACGGTAAATCCGAAATACTTCAATAAATCCTTCAATGGAGCCGAGGCTCCGAAACGATGCATGCCAATCATCCGCCCCTGCGGACCAACGTATCGCTCCCAGCCGAACGTCGAGGCCATCTCGACGGATACCCGAGCGGTCACCTTGGCGGGCAGCACGCTTTCTTTGTAAACCGAATCCTGTTGCTCGAAGATCTCCCACGACGGCATGCTGACGACGCGTGCCTTGATGCCTTCCGCTTGAAGCTTTTCGTAAGCATCCAGGCAAAGCGCAACCTCGCTACCGGTGCCGATGAGAATCACATCAGGAGCAGCACCCGGAGCATCCGCCAGAACGTAGGCTCCTTTCGCCACTCCTGAAGCGGCAGCATACTTCGTGCGGTCTAACGTCGGTATTGCTTGCCGGGTAAGTACAAGGGCGACGGGTTGATGCCTCAGCCCCATGATGAGCTTCCAAGCTTCCGTGACTTCGTTGGCATCGCCGGGCCGCAGCACGATCAAATTCGGCATGGCACGCAGCGACGCCAATTGTTCGATCGGCTGATGAGTCGGACCGTCTTCGCCAAGACCGATCGAGTCGTGAGTAAAAATAAAGATTGACGGCGCTTCCATCAAGGCGGCCAGACGGATACTGGCACGCATGTAGTCGCTGAAGTTGAAGAAGGTCGCGCCAAAAGCTCGGATGCGGGAGACAACGAGCCCGTTTACACTCGCACCCATGCCGTGCTCGCGAACCCCGAAATGCAGATTGCGGCCCGCGTATTCGCCCGCCTGAAAGTCGCCCGCGCCTTCAAATTTCAGCGTCGTCTTGTTCGAGGTGGCCAAGTCTGCTGAACCACCGATGAGCCAGGGTACATTTTGCGCGACGGCGTTCAGGACTTTTCCCGAGCTGTCTCGGGTAGCTAGGCCTTTCGCGTCGGCTGGGAACGTCGGCAGTTTTTTGTCCCATCCTTCGGGCAGTTCGTGGTGGCGCATTCGCTCCAGACGGTCCGCCATCTCCGGGTATTTCTGCGAGTACCCAGAATAAAGTTTTTGCCACTGTCCGCGCAGTTCCCCTCCGCGCTTTCCGATCCCATCGCGGAAGTGCTCGCGCACGCCCTCGGGCACAAGAAATTTGGCGTCTTCGGGCCAGCCGTAAAATCTCTTGACCAGCCGGACTTCTTCCTCCCCCAATGGTTCGCCGTGCGCCGCGTTCGTGTCTTGTTTGTGCGGAGATCCGTAGCCGATGTGACTGTCCACGACAATCAGGGTTGGCTGGTCGGCGGTTTTCAGGAAAGTCTCAAACGCCCGGCCTAGCATTGCCAGGTCATTCGCATCGGCCACCCGTGTGACATTCCAGCCGTAGCCGACGAACCGTGTCATCACATCTTCGCTGAACGACCAGTTCGCCGGACCATCTAATGTGATGTTGTTGTGATCGTAGATCCAGCACAGATTTGACAGCTTCAAATGGCCGGCCAGGGACGCCGCTTCGCCTCCGACTCCCTCCATGAGATCACCATCCGAGCACATGGCGTACACGTTGTAGTTGAATACTTCAAAATTCGGGCGATTGAAATTCGCCGCCAGCCATTTGCCGGCGATCGCCATGCCCACGCTGTTTCCCACTCCCTGACCGAGTGGTCCAGTCGTGGTTTCCACGCCGGAAGTGATATGCGATTCGGGATGCCCCGGAGTCTTGCTGCCCAGTTGCCGGAAGCGTTTAATTTCCTCCATCGGCATCGCGAGCTCTTTCAGAACTTGCTCATCAGCGCCTACCGCTCTCACCCCCGCGAGATGAAGCATGGCATAAAGCAGCATCGAGGCGTGTCCGTTGGAGAGCACGAAGCGGTCGCGATTGGGCCAAACGGGATCTTCGGGGTCATAGCGCAGAAATTCCTGCCACAAGCAATAAGCCACCGGCGCCAAGGCCATCGGAGCGCCAGGGTGACCTGAGTTCGCTTGTTGGACCGCGTCGATGGCGAGAGTGCGAATGGTGTTAATGCTGAGCACATCCAGTTGCTTACCGGTCACCAAGGTTCGTTCGCTGACTACCATGTGAGTGTTGCTCCTCCAGCCTGGCATGGTCCATCCGGTCGCAATGATGGGGTGACCACGATTTATTAGAGTCCTGAAGGCGGAAAGGGTTGCAGGTACGCCCAGAGTGTATCAATTCTCACCAAGCGTTTGCTTAAACCGCCGTGAAAAAGGCAGAAAACAATGTCGGATCGCTCGTGGGTGTTACTTCAGGAGATCCAGGTAGCTGTTTTCACTGCGCGATACGCGTGTGGTCTCTTGCACGAATTTGAGGAATTGGTGCAGACTTTCTCGCTCCGTAGGCTCCATGCTAGCGAAGCGAATGCGCACGCCGGTGTGAGCACTTCGAGCCACGACGCCGTTCAGCGAGAAGCCCTTCACCCAGATCTTGCCGCTGGCAAGCCAAAGACCGACTTCCACTTTGGCGTTAGATCTCATGGCGCTGGCAGTTTCTACCAGACAGCCACCCATGCTGGTGTTGGCCAGGTTGCCCCAAATTGGTATTTCTGCCTCGTCCACTCGCAACTCGACTGCCACGAAGCATTTCAAGCGAAAGTGCCGGCGACGGTCTTGTCCCCAGTTTGGACCAAACATGTCCGGCTCGAATGGAGGGGTGGCCGCAGATGGCATCGATACCGCACGCGGTGGCGTCTCCGCAGGGTTAACCTTTGCATTAGCGGACGCATCCTTGCCCGGGACCTGTCCCTTTATTTCCCGCATAGCCGCAAGCAGTGCTTCTTCGCGGTTTTCCGGTCGAGCGTCGCGGTAAGTCTGGAGCAATTTCCCCAGATGCCGGACTAGTTCCGGATCGGTCAGTAGCCGCGTCCAGTCAGTTCCTGCCGGTCGGAAGGGTTTGGAATCAGACATGGGTTGAACTTCTCCTGAACGCGAAGCTTTACTGAACCCTTCAGTCGGCCCGCTCCAAACCGGCAAGGTAGGCCGCAAGAAGCGTGCTTTGCTCCTGGGACAATGACAGGAACTCAAGTCCGTGGTGATATCTACGGCGGTGCCGCACGACCGTGCGCACGTGCCAAACTACAGCCGATACCGGCAGCGAAAAGGTCAACGCCAGGACTTCACCGGTAGCGAGCTCCTCGGCCAAAAGCGCCCCGATTCCTGCTATAGAAAGATCCTTACACTGCCCGTCCAGGCGCTGGTATCCCTTTTCGAGCAACAGCTCCACCGAGACCGGAAAGTTGGTGCGGTACCTCGGGAATCGCCTGTGGCGTCGCTCCGGTTCAGTCGTAATGTGCTTTCTGCCTGGTGCGGCCAAGTTCTCGGTCCTCTATCGTCGGCGAGGGACGTTGTTCAGTGAGCGCCAAACCTGAATTCCATGACTTCTGTAGTTTCGCCTTGCGCGGGCTCAAATTTCCATTTGCGGGCAGCCGTGGTCGCCGCGTCTATCAACACCGGGTTCCCACCAACGGGCTACTCAACTTCTCCACCAGCACGCACCGTCACTGCGAGTTTCACCGTACCTCGGAGGTGCATGCGCTGCGCCAGGTCCGGATACGCAGCTGCGGCCCTGTCGACGACTTTACCGTCTGCTCCGGTCTGTGCACCGACAGCTGTTGGCCCTCGGAAACAAGTCGCGGATAACACGGCCGCCGCAATGAATGGCGTTGCTTTTTCGATGACCAACGGGACTTTGAGGCCGGTCTCCGTTCTCAGCCTATTCCCGGTCTGACACAGCGGCAAAATACCCGAAGTAACCTACACCTGAAGTACTATTTCTTGACCGCGGACGCTGGTCTAAGTGCGTCGCTCGGGCGCGGAGTGGCCATTCGTCCTGTTCATGAGCGGCAGATACGATAGATCGTTTGCATCCCTAGGCTGGCTAAACGAATCAAAACCAAGACGTTAAGCTGTGCATCCAAGGTACATTCCGAGAACTG
The DNA here is from genome assembly GCA_003225005.1 of Acidobacteriota bacterium. Classification (GTDB taxonomy): domain Bacteria; phylum Acidobacteriota; class Terriglobia; order Terriglobales; family Acidobacteriaceae; genus Sulfotelmatobacter. The sequence goes on from QIAN01000065.1 coordinate 165,063, forward strand.
GGTGTCGTTCGGGGACGTTTTTAAGACCGAGAATGCTCCCTTTCTCAACCAACATGCGACGAAAGCTTTTTATCACACTGTGTTTGCAGCTTCTTGCTGCTCCCCTCCTAAGTTCACAGGTTTCGTCCGGATCCGCCACATCTCCGGGAAGCTCCATCTCGCTTCCGGGATCGCAAAGTCCGTTCACCGGCAGCGCGCCAGAGGGCAAGGCCTCGAGCGAAATTCTGCAACTGAACTTCAAGGACGCGATTGATCGCGGCTTGCGCAACAATCTCGGGCTGCTTATTGCCGGCGACGACACGATCACTGCGCGCGGTGAGAGGTGGAAAGAACTGAGCAACCTGCTGCCGAACCTTGAAGCCAAGGCCCAAGAGAATGTGCAGACCCAAAGCCTTACCGCACTAGGTCTAAAGCCCAGTGTTTTTCACGCTCCGGTGCCGCGCGTAATCGGTCCATTCAACTATTTCGACGTGCGCGCTTATCTCAGCCAGTCGCTCTTCGATTTCAAATCCATCGAGAAAGAACGGGCAGCGACCCAGAGTTTGAAGGCCGCCAATTACAGCTACAAAGATGCCCGTGAGTTCGTAGTTCTTGCGGTCGGCAACGCATATTTGCTAGCCGTCGCGGAAGCGGCCCGGATCCAAACCACTGAGGCCCAGGTCAACAGTGCTGAAGCTTTATACAACAAGGCGGTTGACCTCGAGAAGGCAGGGCTCACTCCGGCGATTGACATGCTGCGCGCGCAAGTGGAATTCCAGACGCGTCGACAACAACTCATCGTCGCTCGCAACGATTTCGCCAAGCAGAAATTATCGTTAGCCCGCATCATTGGCTTGCCTCTTGGACAGGAATTCGTCCTGACCGAGAAAACTCCCTATCAGGCTCTGACCACCATCCCGCTCGAGCAATATCTGGAGCGTGCCTATGCGGGACGGGCTGATTACCAGGCAGCGCTGGCCCAAGTAAGATCCGCCGAACTATCACGCCGGGGAGCTTCTGCCGGCCGCTATCCCTCGTTGAACTTGGGCGCTAACTTCGGGGACATCGGCGTCAACCCGGCTAACTCAAATGGGACATGGCAAGTAAATGGCGGAATCAATATTCCCATCTTTGCCGGCGGCAAAGTTCACAGTGACGTCCTCGAAGCCGAAGCCGCCCTCAAACAAGCGCGTTCCCGCCTGGGTGATCTCCGCGGCCGAATTGATTACGAAGTCCGAACTGCGCTGCTGGACTTGAACGCTGCTGCCGAGCAGGTGGAGGTCGCCCGCAGCTCCGTCGAGTTAGCCGAGCAGACTTTTGCGCAATCACAGGATCGTTTTGGCGCTGGTGTGACTGACAACCTGGAGGTGGTGCAGGCGCAAGAGTCCGTGGCCAGCGCCCACGAGAGTTATATCCAGAGCCTCTATGCGCATAACCTGGCCAAAGTCGAACTCGCGCATGCTATCGGAGATGCGGAACAGGGTGTGAGACGATATCTAGAAGGCGATCACTAGTCCATGGAACCGACGACGCAGAGTCCCCCCACCGCAGCGCAAGAGCGATCCGAGACGGGAGCGAAACCGTTGCCCGCCACGGAACGGGATTTCCGTACTCGGCCCTCGCGGACCGCAAGTCCCGGTTTTCGAATTGCCTTGGTCATAGCCGTCATTGTCCTGCTTGTAGTTGGACTATTTATCTATCGTTATGTGACCAGTTATGAATCCACCGACGACGCGCAGGTGGATGGGCACGTCAATTCCATCAGCGCCCGGATCTCTGGCCACGTGGTGAAACTTAACGTCCAGGACAATCAGTTTGTGCAAGGCGGAACAGTGCTGGTGGAAATTGATCCCACCGATTATCGGGTTGCGCTCGAGCGCGCCAAAGCGGATTTCGAAGATGCCCGAGCCCTGGCGATTGCAGCAGGAGTCGATGTTCCCATCACCTCGGTGAGTACGGCCAGTCAGCTTTCATCCGCTCAGGCCGAGGCCGACAGTACGCGCGCCGGCATCCAGGCCGCGAGACAGCAGTCGGAAGCGGCCAAGGCGCAATTTCAGCAAGCTGAGGCCAATAACGTGAAAGCCCAAAACGATGTTGGCCGGTACAGACAGCTTGTCGACAAACAGGAGATATCGCAACAACAATACGATCAAGCCGTCGCCGCCGCCCGGGCCGGCGACGCCGCGGTCGAAGCCGCGCGTGCCAATGCCGACGCCGCACTGCAGCAGGTCAGCCAAGCGCAGAGTAAGCTCGCCCAAGCCGAAGCGAATTGGCGCAATGCCAATACGGCCCCAAAACAAATGACCGCCATGCGCGCCAAGGCTGCGTCTGCCGAGGCCGAAGTACAACGCAAGAAAGCCGACCTCGATCAAGCTCAGTTGAATTTGCAATATACGAAAATCGTGGCTCCGGTCGCCGGCGTGGTTAGCGACCGCACTGTGGAGATCGGCCAGAACGTAGTGCCCGGACAGGAACTCATGAAGGTCATTCCCCTGGATGACATCTGGATCACCGCGAACTTTAAAGAGACACAGTTGCGAAACATCAGGGTCAGCCAGCCCGTCACCGTCGAAGTGGACGCGAACGGGAGAAAATATAAGGGTAAGGTCGATAGCATTGCCGGCGCCAGCGGCGCCCGCTTCAGCCTCCTGCCGCCTGAAAATGCCACCGGTAACTATGTGAAAGTTGTGCAGCGCATTCCGGTGAAGATCGTGCTTGAGCCGGGCGAAAACCAAGACCACCAATTGCGTCCCGGCATGTCAGTCGTGCCCGAGGTCTGGATTCGGTAATGAGCGTGGCTGCCGGAACCCTCGATCATGCCGATGCATGGCAGCCGGCGGTGAATCCCTGGATCATCGCCGTGGCGGTCACGCTGGCCACATTCATGGAGGTCCTTGACACCAGCATTGCCAATGTTGCTTTGCCCCATATCGCGGGAAGTCTCTCAGCCGGTCAAGACGAGAGCACCTGGGTCCTTACTTCCTACCTTGTTTCCAACGCTATCGTGCTTCCCTTGAGTGGCTGGCTTTCTTCCATTGTGGGCCGGAAGAATTTCTATATGGGCTGTGTCGCCCTATTCACCATCAGCTCATTTTTGTGTGGACTGGCGCCAAATCTGGCCGTCCTCATCATTTGCAGGGTCTTGCAGGGCGCGGGTGGTGGCGGCCTCCAACCCAGTGAACAGGCCATTCTTGCGGACACGTTTCCGCCCGCCAAGCGCGGCATGGCATTCGCTGTTTACGGCGTTGCCGTAGTGACCGCACCCGCCATAGGTCCTACGCTCGGCGGCTGGATTACCGATAACTTTACTTGGCGCTGGATTTTCTTCATTAATATTCCGGTGGGCATTGTTTCTCTTCTGCTCACCTCCCGGCTCATCCAAGACCCGCCCTACCTCAGGCGGAGGAAGCTCAGCGAAACCAAGATCGATTACGTCGGACTCGGTTTCGTGGCGTTGGGCTTGGGAACTCTGCAAATCGTCCTCGATAAAGGACAGCGCGACGACTGGTTCGAATCACACTTCATCCTCATACTTTCAATCGTCGCCGCAGCTTCGCTCATCTTCGTTGTGTTTTGGGAATGGAGGCACAAGGATCCAATCATCGACCTTCATCTTTTTCGCGATCGGACTTTTGGAGTCTCCAACCTGCTGATGTTCATGCTGGGGTTTGCCCTGCTCGGGAGTACCCTCCTGTTGCCGCTGTTCATGCAGACTATGCTGGGATATACGGCCGAGCAAGCCGGGCTGGCGTTAATGCCTGGCGGATTCACCATCATGCTCCTGCTGCCGCTGGTGGGATTCTTGCTCTCGCGCTACAGTCCGCGCTGGCTGCTCCTGTTCGGCTTGGTTGTTCTTTCGTTCTCTTTGTTCCACATGACCAACTTCGATCTGCAAGTAGATTTCCGCACCGCCGTCCTTGCGCGGGTAATTCAAGCCGTCGGAATGGCCTTCCTGTTTGTTCCCATCAATACGGCGGCATATGCCTTTCTCCCGCGGGCGAAGAACAATGCCGCTTCGGGCTTGATGAATCTGGCACGGAATATTGGCGGCAGTGTGGGGATTTCTGTGGTCACCACCTTACTCGATCGGCGGACACAGGCCCATACCACCGATTTGGTGAGCCATATTTCGGCTTCGAACCCGGCATTCCGATCAACGTTGCAGGGTGCCACACGGGCCATGCAGGCCCACGGTGCGAGTGCAGCTCACGCCACCCAGCAGGCGTATGCTTTGGTTCAGTCGACAGTTCAGCGTCAAGCCACTATGCTGGCCTACATCGATTGCTTCTGGCTCCTGGGAGTGGCCATCATGGCCATGATCCCGATGGTCTTCCTGATGAAAAAGTCCCGGCCCGGTGGCGCGATAGCAGTACACTAGCAAACGGCCATGTTCCGGCTCATTACCATTGAACGCGAATACGGATGTGGCGGCGGGAAGATCGCCGCACAGCTAGCCGGCCACTTGGGGTGGAAACTCTGGGACCACCTGCTCACCGAAGAGATTGCCCGCATCGCGAACGTTCATCCCGCAGCCGTTCGGCGCTGTGACGAACGCATGGACAGTCGTTTCTACCGCATGGCCAAAGTTTTCTGGCGAGGCAGTTATGAGCGCACCTCGCCCCTGGGCGATCAGGCTTTCGATACCGATCGCATGGTTTCCATGATGCAGGACATCACCGGTAGAATTGCTGAAGAGGGGAACGCAGTCGTAGTCGGTCGCGGCGCTCCCTACTTCCTGCGCGAACGCTCGGACGCATTCCACGTCTTTCTCTACGCGCCGCGGGCGGAGAAAATTCGCCGCTTGCAGCAAGACGGATCCGGTGAAACAGAGGCTCAAGATCTCGTCGACATGGTCGACCGCGAGCGCATTGCTTTCGTGAAGCACTACTTTAATGCCGACTGGCCCACGCGTTCGCTGTATCACCTCATGCTCAACACCGCCGTCGGAGACGATCCAGTCATTGAGACGATCTTGAGCACCATGCGCCGGGTCGAGGACCGTCCCAAAGCCACGGACTACGAGGCTCCAAGCGCGTTCAGCCGACAGACTTAGATCCAACCGGGTGCGACCTGCGAGCGGGCACGGAGCCTCGCGGTGCCGCACAGCAGTCTTCGGGACAAGTATCCGGCCTTGCTCCGAGCGTTCCCAGAGCGCGCCGCTCGGAACCGGGGTTCATGCGTTCAACAATCAGCTCACCAATCATGCCAACGAACTTTGGATGAACTCCCACAGTCTTCGCCCGCACCATCGGCAAGCGCAATGAATCGCAGAGCTGCCGCGCTTCCACGTCCAGGTCATAAACCACTTCCATATGATCGGAAATGAAACCAATCGGCGCCAGTACTACCGCCGACGCCAGACTGCGTTCCTTCACTTCGCGCAAGTAATCAAGAACGTCCGGCTCCAGCCAAGGTTGGCCAGCAGCTCCGCTGCGGGACTGATAGACGAGAGCATCATTGGTCTGCCCTAATCGCGTAGAAACCAGGTTCCGCACTTCTTGCAACTGTTGGACGTAATCGCAAGTGCTAGCCATCGAGACGGGGACACTATGCGCTGTGTATACCACCTGGATCTTGTTCCGCACCGGCGCCGGAACCGCCCTAAGCGCATCCTGAACTCTTTCCAACGTTGCCTCAATAAATCCGGGGTGATTGTAGAATGGCCTCACTTTGTCCACCACCGGCACTCCATTGCCGACTTCGCTTTGAGCCCGTGCAATGTCCTCGCGGTACTGGCGGCATCCCGAGTATGAACTGTACGCCGAAGTCACAAAGGCGAGAGCTTTATGTATGCCATCCTGTTTCATCTGCCGCAGGGTATCTGCGAGCATTGGATGCCAGTTGCGATTGCCCCAATAAATGGGCAGGTTTGGGGCATTCCGTGCTAGTTCGGCTTGCAGTGCGCCCATCAATTCGCGCATTTGCTGGTTGATCGGGCTCTTACCACCGAAGTGACGGTAGTGTTCCGCGACTGTCAACATTCGGTCCCGAGGCACGTTACGTCCGCGCAACACATTCTCAAGGAAGGGAATGACATCATCTCCTGATTCCGGCCCACCGAAGGAAACCATCAAAACCGCATCGTAGTTCATATTCGAGTCGTCGATCGCCCCAGTAGCGAAGAAAGCTAGCTCAACCGGTTCGGCCGAGCTGCACCTGAAATGTTTATGCTACAGGAATGTGGTGCACAGACGAGGTGAGACCATCGCCCGCCATGCTGGGATATTCGACAAAGACTTGGTCGCGGCAGTGTGAGAGTCCCAAACCGGCGTCCACTGAAATGGATGCCGACCGAAAGAATGGAAGCAGGACTGATTCCCGGAAAGGGCGGACCGGGTTAAGCAGTTATGTTTAGCGCAGGAGATGGTGGTGGCAGCGCTTCCTCCGACTCACTGTTGAGATCCTGAAGCGTAGGGTGTGAAGGCGGTCCGCCGCCGGCGAGATCACCACTCTGTTCAGGCGTCATGGCGGGGCATTCTGGGAGCGGGTCGAGGACCGGCTCAACGCCATTTCCGCAACTGCTTCCAGGCCTGGACGAGTGTTTGCATCTCTCGGGGACTCGGAAGACGGTTGTAGACCAACCGGCAGTCCTGATACGCCTGCTCGTAAAAATCACGAACCGCCGTCACGCTGAGGTGCGCGAGGTTGTAACGGAGTTCTTTGAGGTCCTTCTCGCTCAAAATCTCCGCCTTCTCGCGATCCGGACGGCGCGCCATTTGGAAAGCGATTTTAGTATATTCGCTATTTATTCGCCTTGGCGTCCCTTGCGCAGCCTTTTGGCCAAGAGCGTGACACTAGCGAAAAGGCAGAGCGGACAGTAGGAAGAGAGCGCCGCCCCACGCCTCCCCGAACTCTCTGCAATGGGACTTTCGACTCCCTAAGAGCAGCTTGCTAGGGCTGACCGCCGAAGTTCTTGGTTATCCGTTTTGCTTCCCAGATAGCTCAGACGACGATAACCACAACGATGACGGTCGCACAGGGGTGTCCAGGATTGAAATTGACGCGCACGGTTTGGTCCAGTGGGAATAGAACGCTTTGATCGCCGCAAAACCCGACAGTGGAGGATGTGCTGTTTTGCAGCAAGGTCACGAACGTGACTTGAACGGTTTCCATTCCGTTCAGGGTATTACCGAGCTGCACGACCGTGACAAAGCCTTGGATGGTGGAACCCGTCTCGATGGCACCACGGACGAATACATTGCCGCAGCCACTTGAAAGCAGGAACAACGAGAGAACCACAAGGAGCGAGAGGAGGCGCTTCACAAATCACCTCGCCATCAAAGTATACCGCCAGTCCTAAGCCGTTTTCAGCGCGAAGCCGAGGCGCTAGTGAAGAGCAGTTATTCCGGCAGGCGGAAAAGGTCGAAGGCGGACCGCTTACAACAACTGAAATCCCAGTTTGCCATCTCCATCAAACCAATAGCACAGGGCATCATCGCGGAGGTGTTCTTGGCAGCTGCGAGAACAATCCTCGGGGCTGGCGCGACTGAGATGCGGCAGCGTTACGTTCTTGCGAACCACGAGCTCCGCCCGGCGCTTTCCAGAAGCTCCGTGGTGGATCTAGCAAGGGCTCCCACCCGGAGGAGGAGCGTCTAGGCCTTGGTTGCGGTTAGCACGGATTCCACTGCTTGAATCAGGGCCAATGAAGCGTTCTCTGACGATTTCTCTGATTTCGTAAAAAACGCCGCTGCCCCATCTTTCAATAACCTGGCTTCATTCGCTTGACCAAGTCCGCTCAGCACGATGACGGGGATGTGTTTTGCGAGCACGTCGCTCTTAAGAGCCCGAAGGACATCGAGTCCTGACAATTTGGGCAACATCATATCGAGCAGAATAAGATCGGGAATGCTCTCGCGCGCGGCACGCAGACCCTCTTCTCCGTCGGCGGCATAGATGACGCTGTACCCGGCATGGGTGAGCGCCCGTCCGTTTGCCACCCGCTGAAACTTGCTGTCTTCAACCAAAAGTATTTTCATTTTCCTCACTCCGTCTAGTTGGGATCACACTCTTCCGACGATGGCCGATTCCTCTCTTCTGAGTGCCTCGGGTAGTCTGGCGTAGCCCAAACGTTCGGCAAATCCTTGATCACTTTGAGTAGAAGCGCTGGGGCAACCAGGGATGAACAAAACATCATCGCCACCACGGTGAATCGATTCATTTTTGACGACACCCAGGAATCCGAGACGACGGGTCGGCAGTCCGACCTGCTTTGTGCACTAAGTATGGAGGCGCCGGCACTTACGGTTCTGTTCAAAACCGCTCAGAGCAATCGCCGTCCCGCCCGCAGGGTGTAGCAGTTTCCCATCTGTGTAGCTATCCCCGTCAAACGATAGAGGGGGTAGTATGGATAGGGGAAGGAAACATGGAGTGCACCCTTGGGTTGAGACACGTGGCTGGATTATCATATTTCATGCGCCTTTTCAGCGGGCGACGCAAGTAATTTAACACCTAGTTTCTCCTCTGTTTGCTTCGGCACCGCGGGTATTGCAAGACCAGAACCTTTTGGTGAGATACCCACCAGTTCCCATAGCGTCTCCCAGTGCCTCGGATGCGGTTAGCGACGGCCCGCGCGGATGGCGATTCTCCGATACCAACTGCTGAGGGAATTCAGGCACGGTCTGAGGCAAGAGTGTGTTGCTTTGAGCTTCCGTTCGGGCGTCGCAACTATTCTCTGGGCTTCGCGAACCTCCGGTCCGTCTGGGTAACAGATTACTGGTCCAGCGCGCGTCCTTTTTCCTGCCACTCAAGGCCCTTTCGTTACCTTTCTGCTCGAGCAGGTTTCGGAATACTCTGCCATCAGCGTCAGGACCCTCGAATGCACTCCCCCCGGCAGCCCGAGCGGCAAAATATACGCTACCCTCTGCATCTGCCTGTTGCGGTCAAGGTGGGTCGCGAAGAGATGCACACTCAATCTGAGAACATAAGCCTCAACGGCATTCTGCTATCCAGTGCTTTTCTAATTCCAGCGGGTTCCACAGTTGAGTTAGCGGTTGGAATTGCGCAAGTGCCCAGCCCCGGCATACTACTGAAAGCTCGTGGTAAGGTGCTTCGAGTACAACCAAAAGCCTCCGGAAATTTTGCCGTAGCAATCGAATGCGAGGGTCCTTTCGAGCTTAAGCGAAGAACCCCGAATTCCGAACAAAAGGCATGAAACGAAGGCACTCCCCGGGAAGTTGAGCTGGCAGGCTTTGCATGCACCCGGCTTCGGAGCCAAGCGCGTTGGCGGCGCCGAAGAGTGAATGAGTTTGCGACTGACAAAGCCCAAGCTTGGAGGAGTTTGAAGGAAAAGTGCCGCGGCCTACTGGACCACCCGGTTCATTTCTGACACTTTCTCGCTTCTTGGCAGTGTCTTAATCACCTGCAACACGCTATTTAAGACACTGCCCTTTTCTTTATCCTCTTGAAGCCGTATGCATGAATCATGGATACTGATACATAGGCAGACGACTCTGAACATTAACGATGACCTGCTCAAGCAAGCGGCACAGCTCAGCGGTATCACGGAGAAGACGGCTGTCGTCCACGCCGGACTGGAAGCCCTGGTCGCCCGTGAGAGTGCTAAGAGGCTAGCGGCCCTGGGCGGCAGCGAGCCGCGTCTGCGGAAAATCCGGCGACGCCGTCCTCAGGCCTCTATGGCCAGCCGCTGATGCTTGTTGATAACTCGATCTGGGTTGAGCATTTGCGCCATGGCCAGCTCGGGTCGTCTCGCTTCTTCATCGCGCCGAAGTTCAGTGCCATCCTTTTATTATCGGTGAATTGGCATGTGGTTCCATAAGCCGCCGCTCTGAGATCCTGCTATTGCTCCGGAGATTGCCCTCCGTGCTGAAGTGATGACGTTCGTCGAGCACATCGCCTCATGGGTCGGGGTGTTGGCTGGGTCGATGTATTCGAGTCAAACAGACCGAGATAGATGATAAGTTCTCCCGCGTAGGTGCACTGGTGCACTCTAGTTCGCGGAGCCACAGGTGCAGGCTGGCAAGAATAGCCGCCATGATCCCGAGCACGCGCTTCCGGCCTTCGTCCACCGCAGGATTCGAGCTGATGACGACCGGCACGATGATGAGGATGGCGACCATGACCCATGATGATGATCACAAAGATGATGATCACAAAGACGACGAAAGGCGACGACAACGTTGAGGTGGTAAAGGGAGACAAGAACAACGATAAGAAGGAAAAGGATAAGAACAAGGAGGACGAGTTAGAGAAGGGGTTCGCTGTGCTGACGGATCCAGTCAAGGATTTGGGCAAAGCGGAATTCGTGCCGGTCCATCGAGCCGTCGATGAAAGTGTGTGCGTCCAAGCTCTCGACCTCGATGTAAAAGCCGTTGCGTCGCAGAAAGACATCGGTAGCGGTGAAAGCGATGCGCTTATTGCCGTCGAGGAAGCCGTGGTTATTGCCTAGCGACTCCATCAGCGCGGCGGCTTCTTCTTCGATGGAGTTGTAATAGCCGGTTTGCGGACGAAAAACGGCGGCCTCAACAGCGCCCTTATCGCGGACACCATGGAGACCGCCGAACATTTCGATCAATCGATGTTGCATCCGGTAGACTTCAGCTACCGTAAGGTAATCCGCCATTTACTTGGCGAGACGCTGCAACAGGTCACGGTTGCGAGCAACCGACTGCTCGAAGGCGTCCATCACCTCGGGGCGGACCAGATGCTGGGACGGAACCACGTTGTGCAAATAGAACCCGAGCGCCTGTTCGAGAACATGCCGCTTCGTTTGCCCATTCTGCTCGGCGACCGCAACGAACTCATCGTAAAGCTGGGCGTCGATCTCAGGAGTGAACTTCTTGGTCCTCGTAGCTGGCATGATCCTAACCTCCCCCGTTCGACTCCTATCTTACTTCTCTGCCATGATAAGTCAAGATAAATCTTTATTTATCCATGTCATTGTAAATAAACTACTTAAAATATAAAAGCGTACCGTGTGGCGCTTGCCTGCGACCTAGAACACAATCCCGCCCCGGGCGGCCATGCCTGCCATGAGAATCGTGAGAGGGGCCCGATTCATCTGGACGCTTGATCGTCGCCTCCCATCGCAAGCACATTTTCCTGCACTCGCGATGTCACTTCTTGCGCCCCGCGATGTCAACTTTCTAGACTAGTGAGTGTAGTCAGCTTTTCGCTCAATCGCAATTTCCAGCCGCTACGTCCACCCCTCTGAGGACGCTGTTCTTACCGCCATGGCCAACTTGGGTGGAGCACAATTTTGGGCACAGGCCTGAAATTCCAAAAATCCCGCCCCGGTCACAGGGCACAAAAGTGATTGAACAAAAAGAAGAAATCTGGTGCGCCCGGAGAGATTCGAACTCCCGACCTATTGCTCCGGAGGCAATCGCTCTATCCAGCTGAGCTACGGGCGCGTACCGATAAACTAGTTTACAGGGCAGCTGGAAAGCCTTCAATGCCGAGGTATAAGGTGAAACCCGCAAGGCGGGACAGAACGGTTCCGCGCCCGCCTCGACGGTTTGCACCGGAGGCAGAGCGCCCGCCGACACGACAAATTTTCAGCTATTAAGAAAGGCCTGGGAAGTACTCGGCTAATAGCGTCCGCGACCGCCGCCTCCGCCTCGCCCGCCGCGATCTCCACCACGGCCACCACGGTCCCGGTCGCGTCCACCACCTCCGCCGTGTTCCGTCTTAGGACGAGCTTCGTTTACGTTAAGCGTACGACCGCCAATTTCTGAACCATTCAGCCCCGCGATGGCTTTTTCGCCCTCTTCGGCGTTGGCCATCTCCACAAATCCGAATCCGCGCGAGCGCCCGGTATCACGGTCTGTCATGATGCTTACCCGGTCAACTTGCCCGTAAGACCCGAACATCTGGCGCAACTCATCTTCTGTGGTGTTGAAACTCAGATTGCCTACGAAAATATTCTTCAAGCGTCTGCCTCTGCATTGAGCTGTCGAAGTGCGAGCTCAATTCGGCGGACTGGCAGGGAGCTGAAGTGGCTTTCCTGAAAATCGATACCGGAGCTGGCGAACAGTCAAATGCGGGCAGAAGTATAGCAGATTTGTCGAGGGACTTTAGTTTAATTGGAAGGAATGGCTTGCGGCGGGCTCAGCATTCATCCACTTTCCAATATCCCTCGCAGTGAAATCCAACTTGCAGCAGCCGGTTCTTGGGATCATGGCGCTTACCGCAGTTCGGGCAGGTTAGATACCGGTTCCAAGCCGTGCCTTGGTGGTCGTAATCATTCGAAACCGTAAATGTTATGCCGCAACTACAAGGCACCAGATACATCCGCAGGTGGAGTTCCTTGTTTGCTGCCGGCTTTACTGAACAGCGATATCTCACGAACCTTCCTCAACCCCTACCATAGCACTCCGCTTTCGCTTATTGGCCTGTAGAAGCTTCTTCCGCAGCCGCAGCGATTTGGGCGTGACCTCCACGAACTCGTCATCGGTGATGAACTCAATGGCCTGCTCCAGATTCAACTGCCGGAAGGGGACCAGACGTATGGCTTCGTCTGCGGTGGAAGCGCGCATATTGGTAAGTTTCTTTTCGCGGACTGCGTTTACGTCGAGATCATTGTCCTTGGCATTCTCGCCGATAATCATGCCCTCATAGAGTTCAACGCCCGGCCCGAGCAAAAGCTCTCCGCGTTCCTGCAGACCCCATAATGCGTACGCCGTGGAGACACCGCCGCGGTCGGCAATCAGCGCCCCGGTTGGCCGATGCGGAATTTCGCCCTGCCACTCCGTGTATCCATCAAAAAGAGAATTCATCACGATGGTGCCGCGGGTATCTGTCAGCAGTTGGCTGCGCAAGCCAATCAGCCCCCGGCTAGGGACGCGAAACTCAATCCGCACCCGCCCGTAGCCGTGGTTATGCATATTTGTGACTTCGCCCCTGCGCGCGCCCAGTTGCTCCATCACCACACCCACGAATTCTTCCGGTACATCAATCGTGAGATGTTCCACAGGTTCCATCAGCTTGCCGTTAATCCGCTTGGTGACGATCTCGGGTTTGCCAACCATCAGTTCGTAACCTTCACGCCGCATCATCTCGATCAGGATGGAAAGCTGCAACTCTCCGCGTCCCAGCACCTTGAACGAATCCGTGCTGCCCATGTCCTCCACGCGCAGGGAAACGTTGGTCAGCAGCTCTTTCGCCAGTCGCTCGCGCAAGTTGCGTGAGGTGACGTAAGGCCCCTCGCGCCCCGCGAAAGGCGACGTATTCACGGTAAATGTCATCGCGATGGTGGGCTCATCAATCACAATCGGCGGCAGCGGAGAAGGATTCTCCGCGTCCGTGATGGTCTCGCCAATGGTGATGCCTTCCACGCCCGCAACCGCGACGATGTCTCCCAGAGTGGTTTCCGTGATGTCGGTCCGCTTCAAGCCGGAGAATGAAAACAACTTGGTAATCTTGGTCTTCTGTATCGATCCGTCGAGTTTGGCGATGCCTACTTCCTCACCCGTCCGCATCGTGCCATTGAACACGCGCGCAATCGCCAGCCGCCCCAGGTAGTCGCTGTAGTCAAGATTCGCCACCAGGATTTGCAAGGGACCCGCGGGATCCCCCTCGTGGACAATAATCGTCTTCAAGATCGCGTCAAACAGCGGCCGCAAGTCTTCGCCGCCGCCTTTCATATCCGTCGATGCCGTGCCCGCTTTCGCATTCGTGTAAAGAACAGGGAAGTCGAGTTGATCTTCCTTGGCATCGAGGTCGATAAAGAGGTCGTAAATCTCATTCAGCACTTCCTGCGAACGCGCATCCGCACGGTCAATCTTGTTAATGACCACGATCGGAGGAAGTTTCGCTTCCAGCGCCTTGCTGAGCACGTAGCGGGTTTGTGGCAGCGGTCCCTCGCTTGCATCCACGAGCAGCATCACCCCGTCCACCATTTTCAGAGCGCGTTCCACTTCGCCGCCAAAATCGCTGTGGCCGGGCGTGTCCACAATGTTGATCTTCACATCGTGATAGAAAATGGCCGTGTTCTTGGCCAGGATGGTAATGCCGCGCTCCCGCTCCAGTTCGTTCGAATCCATCACGCGTTCTGCGACGGCCTCGTTGGCGCGGAACGTACCACTCTGCTTAAGCATAGCGTCCACCAGCGTGGTCTTGCCGTGGTCGACGTGCGCGATGATGGCGATGTTGCGGATACTCAGACTCAAAGTGCTGGTTGTCCTTTGCCGTGGATCGGGTTGCGGCGCGATTAAACGCCGCAAGGCCTCTCTTAGTACTTTACTATGTGTGGATGGTTCTCAGTAGCAGTTTGCGTAATGGAACCAACACGGTTTTGATGGCTGGAACCAGGAATCGGGAAAATACTTGAGTCAGCCGACCACAGCCGTTTCCCTGGGCGCAAGCTTACCCGCCAGTCGCGCCTCCGCTTGCGTTGCCGCGCGCTGGGCCGCGAGAATCGCCTCGTTTGTGGTTGACTCTGGACCCTCTGAGTCCGTATTGGCGAAGAACACGCGCTCCATCGGCCGCCGGACCAATGGTTGCACCTGCCCGTAGAGTCCGGGCGTCGACATATACATGGGATGCCCTCGACGGTATATGTGTACTTCGATCGGATCAACATCCGATCCCGGCATCACCTTTTGGAAGTCACGCAGCACGTTGGCGGCGATCTTGCGCGCGCCGATTTCGTTGAGCAGGTACCCGCGATCTTCTTCCTTCATCGGCGTGTAACAACTGAGAATGTTGTATTTCTGTGGATGACCCGATTGCTTGCGAACCACCCAGTTCGCGACCACGATGTCAGTAAAGGTATTTCCTGGACACCAGGTATCGTATCCACGATTGAAAACTGGTTTGTCGAAGATGAGATTCACCACGGGGTAGGGAATATAGCGAATCTGATGCATGGCCTCACTTTGCTTGCCGGGCAAGCCTTCAACAATACGTCGAGTGATGAATTTGGGAGTGGCCATGACGACCGCCTTGGCAGCGACTGTCTTCAATTCGCCGCCCAACATGTATGTCACTTGCACCTGTTCTCTCTCCGGAACTACCGCCACGATGGTCGCCCCGGCCTGCATTCGATCGTTGTATTTGGCCTGTAGAATCTCCGCTAATTTCTTGCTGATGGCGCCCAGCCCTCCCGGCCATGTATAACGGTTGTCCGAATGACTTTGAATCACCAACTCCTGCAATTCCGCGATCGCCAGCGCGGCATTGGTCTGATCACTGGTTGCTCCCCAATTCGAGGGTCCGTACGTGTCCCACCATTGTTTGATTTCGCCCGCGTAGTTCTTCATGAAGTCTGAGAACGGAACGTTGTAAAGCTCACGGCCACGTTTCTCCAGATCGATGGCCACCATCTCCTTCCTGAATTTCTTGAAGCTGTCACGGACGATCGGCGGATAGGGCAGCTGGTTGAGCCCGTCGCCCCAGGTGTCGTGAACAAACTCGCCATTGATGATGCTGCCGTCGGGCGAGTTGATGGGCAACGGCTGGAGGCCGATTTCTTTGGCAAAGTCGTAGGCTTCTGATGGCTTCCAAAGAAATGCCGAGCCCGTGCCATAGGTGCTGCCTTCGTACTCCATCGCGAAAGCGTTGCCCCCCCAGTGCGGCTCTTTTTCCAGTAAAAGGAAGTCGCGATGCTGCAAACGGTAAGCGGCTGCCAGGCCGCTCACGCCACCCCCAACAATCACCACGTCATGTCGAGCCGAAGCCGGAGGCCTCGCGAATATTAGGCCGCCTTGATCGCGAACCTGGTGGCAAATGTGGTTGTCTTCGCCATCCACGTTTGCCGCATGGTCTTTCTTCGCGTCGGCCGCCTGCGCTTCCCCCAGCGAGAGATCAACAGGACAACCCGCGGTCACTGCTCCTGCGACAACAAATTTGATGAAGTCCCTGCGGTTTGCACTCACGACGCAGTCCCCCCCACCGCTTCCACTACTTCCATGCCCGCCTCTGTTCCTCCATCGCGCATGCGCAAGCGGTACCAAACGACGATCGCCACCAACGAAAACACGAAGATAATGGTCGAGACAGCATTAATTTCTGGCGTGATCCCCCGCCGCAACCGTCCCCAGATCTCAAGCGGCAGCGTGTTATCCCGCCCAATCAGAAAGAAGCTGACCGCGATCTCATCCATGGAAAGCGTGAAGATCAGCAGCGCCGCGCCAATGATCGATAGCTTCAAATTCGGCATTGTCACTCGCCAAAACGTCTGCCAGTAGTTCGCACCCAAGTCGAGCGAGGCTTCTTCCTGTGCGCGATCCAGTTTTTGCAACCCGGCGAATACTTCTGTCGTGGCGACCGAAATCAGCGCCGTGCCATGACCCAGCACAATGGTCAGCAAGCTGAGTTTAATGGCGGCGGCATTGAAGAGCATGAGTAGCGACAGACCCGTAATCACTCCCGGCAAAATAAGTGGCAGCAGTACGAGCCGCCGGAAAAGCGCTTTGCCAGGAAATTGGGCCCGATCGAGTGCCAGCGCCGCCGGCACGCCGATCGCAAGAGAAATCACCATCGCTGCGAAGGCCACGTGCAGGCTATTCCACACGGAGTCCCAGATAGGGCCATCGGAGAACAGTACGCGGTACCAATCGAACGTCAGATGACGCGGCGGGAATCCACCCACGCCCTCCCCATTAAACGAATAAAGAATAAGGACTGCTATCGGCAGGTAGAGAAACGCGAACACAGCGACGGCGTGCGCCAACAACCAGCGCGGTCCCTTCGTGGCTTCCCTCCGGTTGCCGCTCACGAGAAGCTCCATTTCCTTTCCAGGCGCTCGGAAAGAAAAATCAAACTCCCCACCAGTAACAGCATGCAGAAAGAAATTGCCGCACCCAAAGGCCAGTTATATGCCGCGCCAAACAGGCTTACCACGATGTTCGAGATCATAATTCCGCTCGGTCCGCCCAACAGCAGTGGAGCCAGAAAATCTCCCAGACTTAGCACGAATGCAAAGGTTGCGCCGGCCAGCACCCCGGGAATCGAGAGAGGAAAAACTATTTTCCAGAAGGTTTGCCCGGGAGTTGCGCCCAGATCGTGCGAAGCCTCCACCAAATTGCGCGGAATGTGTTCGAGGGCGGCGTAAATCGGCAAAAAGGTAAATGGCGTATAGATGTGCGTCAGAGTCAGCACCACCGCGAACGGGCTGTACAACAGAAACTCCAGCGGATGCTGGGTGAGATGCACGTATTGCAGCAACGTGTTCAAGACGCCGTCCGATCCTAGGATCGTCTTCCACGCGTAGGCCCGCACCAAATAACTGACCCACAACGGAATAATTACCAACTGATAAAAAAGGTCTTTCCGCTTGCCGGCGTGAAAGGAAAGAAAATAGGCCAGCGGATATCCCAGCAGCAGCGAAAAGATCGTCACCCGGGCCGCGATCCACATGGAGCGGAATAGCGTTTGCCAGTAAACCCCTACGCGCAGCAACTCGCGGTAGTTATCCAGACTCCAGTGGTGAACGATAACCTGCACCGCCGAAACCGACCAGAAGCTGTAGCAAAGCATCAGCAGATACGGGCTCAGCAGAAATGCCGCGACCCACACTAGCGGAGGCAAGGTCACCGCCGTTTTGTAAGCGCGGGAAAACAATCAATTCCTTTCGGCAGACTTGCGCACCGGAACGGCATCCGCAGGAGAGAACTCCAACTCGACCTCAGCGTGGCCCGCCACGCTGCTGGGTGTTCTCACGATGAGGACTAACTCCTCTGCGCACTGCACTCGAATCAACTCGGTGGCTCCATGGAACGCCTGGTTCACTACCCTGCCTGGCAGGCGAACGCGGCCAGAAACAACAAGAGTGGCAGGCGGAACGACAGCAATATTCTCCGGTCGCAAAGAGAATAGGGCCGGCCCGTCGGCAAGCTGGACTGGCCACGATAGCGATGAGCAGCGCGCGATCCCGCCTCGCACTTCAGTTTCCAATAAATTCGTGTGTCCGATGAATTGCGCGACGTATGCCGTTGCCGGACGGCTGTATATCTCTCTGGGCGCCGCTACTTGTTCGAGTTCGCCGGAACGCAAAAGAGCGATGCGATCTGACATCACCATGGCTTCTTCCTGATCATGGGTCACGAACAGAAACGAAATCGCTACTTCCCGCTGCAGTGATTTCAGTTCTAATTGCATCTGCCGCCGCAGATTCGCATCCAGCGCCGAAAGCGGCTCATCCAGCAATAACAATTTCGGACGGTTCACCAGCGCCCGGGCCAAGGCAATGCGCTGCTGCTGTCCGCCGCTGATTTTCGACGGCTTCACCTTCGCGTAAGCCGTCATCTTTACTTTGGCAAGCGCGTCTTCGACGCGTGTCTTAATCTCAGCATCGGGACGCTTGGCTACGCGCAACCCGTACCCCACGTTCTCCTCGACGGTGAGATGAGGAAATAAAGCGTAGTGCTGAAACACTGTGTTCACCCGTCGCCGGTAAGGAGGCCGCTGGTCCAATCGCTCGTCGCCCATCCAAACTTCGCCCGCCGTCGCGCTCTCAAAGCCGGCAACGATTCGCAGAAGCGTCGTCTTGCCTGAGCCACTTTCCCCGAGTATGGTGAGAAACTCGCCCTCCGCAATGTCCAAAGAAATGTTCCGTAGGACTATGTTCTTGCCAAAGTGCTTGGCGACATTGTGAATGCTGAGGAGCGTCTTTGGTGTCGCGGCATTTGTGTCGAGCACGGATGCGGCTGTCGAATAGGGGAGGAAGACCATGGATTGTTTCTTGTTGCCGGCTGCATTCGCTACTGCGCTGCCTTCACTTCATTCCAAATCTCGTTGTACTTCGCCCGCCGGGGCACATTCTGCCAGAAGTAGAGGCGCTTCTGGTAGCTGTCAACGTCGTCGAGATGCAAGCTCTTCACTTCTGCTGGCGTCATGAATTGCGCTGCCTGCGGATTTGCCGGAGTGTAGCCGGTAACGTCGGTGACTTTCTTCTGCGTCTGCGCCTCAATCATGTACTTGAGAAATTCGTAAGCCAAGTCTTTGTTCTCGCTGCCCGCAGTAATCATCAGGTGATCAATCCATCCAGTGGTGTTCTCTTTTGGAATCGTCTCGCCCACGGGAAAGTTAATCTTGCGCAGTTGATTGGTCATCAGCGGCCACCCCATTGCCGCTACAACTTCATGATTCTGAAAAAGATTCGTCAGCTCCCCTCCGGTGGACCACATCTTGCGAATGTTCGGCTTTAGCTCCAGCAGCTTTTTCTTCACCGCCTCGAGCTGCTCATCGCTCAAGTTGTAGAGCCGCGACGAATCGGGTTTGTCATAGCCGAGAACTTGCGCTGCCATGTAGACGGTGGACAGATCGTCCCACACCGAAATCTTTTTCCGATACTTTGGATCCCAAAGCACGTTCCAACTATCCGGAGGCTGCACGAGAACCGTGGTGTCATAGATAAGTGGGTCCGGTCCCCACATGAACGGCACGCCGTACACCTGACCGTTCATACGCACCAGGGGAAGGGAAGTCAGCTGCGCTGAAAGCTGCGTGTAGCCCGGAATCTTCGATAAATCAAGCGGTGCCGCCAGGCCTGCCGACGCAATCGAGGTGGCCACATCGCTCGAAGGAGAAATAATGTCATAATTTCCAGCGCTACCACCCCGCAGCTTGGC
Organism: Acidobacteriota bacterium; assembly: GCA_003225005.1. Classification (GTDB taxonomy): domain Bacteria; phylum Acidobacteriota; class Terriglobia; order Terriglobales; family Acidobacteriaceae; genus Sulfotelmatobacter. The sequence continues at coordinate 184,571 of QIAN01000065.1, forward strand.
GACCAGTTCATCGCTCGATCCCATATACGAGGCTGAAACCTTGCAGTAGTGCTGCTCTTCGAATGCCTTCACGAACGATGGATCGGCGTAGCCTTCCCACACCAGCAGATTCAAGGTTGGCGTCTTCGTAGTGCAGGAGCCCGCAACCAAAACCACTGCCAGCAATGGCCACAGCCCCATCCAGCGCCGCCAGATCATTTTTCCTCCCAGTGTGCCGCTCACCGGCCGTCGCTCACTTTCTTCCACTCCGGAGATTCATAGACTGCTCTCCCTCCTACCATGGTCAGCAGAACTTCAGTTTTGCCGATTTCCTCGGGCTCAATCTTGAAAAGGTCCTGATTCACCATGATCAAATCAGCCAGTTTCCCCGGTTCCAGCGATCCTTCCTGCTTTTCGCGTCGCCCAGCGAAAGCCGCGCCCAGCGTGTAGGCCTTGATCGCATCTTCCAGGCTGACTGCTTCCCCCGGCACGAAGCCACCCTCCGGTTTTCCCTGCGCGGTCTTTCGGGTAATCCCGGTTTCGATGCCTGTCCACGGGTTCAGCGTCACCACCGGCCAATCGCTCCCAAACGCCAATCGGCCTCCATGTTCTTCAATGCTGTGGAATGACCAGGCTCGCTGCGCACGTTCTGGGCCAGCGTTTCGGGCCCATATGTCGAGCGTGTCTTCGTCCGGATAAAGATGTAGCGGCTGAACACTGGCAATCACGCCCAGTTTCCCGAAGCGCGGAATATCCTCCGCACTGATGGTTTCAATGTGCTCAATCCTTGGCCGGGCATCTTTGGTCTGATTCGTCCTGGCGGCCCCTTCGTATGCGTCTAAGGCTGTCCGAACCGCCAAATCCCCAATCGCATGGGTAAAGATTTGGAGTCCGCGCCGGTCCAATTCCGTGACCGCAGCTTTGTATTTGGCCGGTTCCCAGAAAAGTTTTCCGCTCTGGCTCGGATCATCACTATAAGGCGTCAGCATGGCTGCGGTGTGTGCTTCCACCACCCCGTCGAGCATCGTCTTCACCACGCCGCCCGAGATCCAATCATCGTGGTAGGTCCGCCGCGCTTGCTCGATCTTCTCCAGGTCCTCCCCCCTGAGCTCCGGCGGGTTGAGAAAGTAGGCCACGTAAAAACGCAGCGTCAATTCGCCCTTGCGCCGTAGTTCATCGTATAAATCCAAATATTCGAAATCCTGGCCGGCGCTGTGAACGCGAGTCAACCCGAACTGGTTTGCCTCATGAATGCCTTTACGCAGAGCGGCCAGGCGTTCTTCCCGCGTAGGTTTCGGCATGAGTGTGGCGACTAAATCGCCTGCCGATTCCTTCAGTGCTCCCGTGGCCTCGCCATTGGCGTCCCGTATAATCTTGCCGTTCGCAGGATCAGGTGTCTGTTTGCTGATGCCAGCCATCGCCAGCGCCTTGCTGTTCGCCCAGGAACTGTGACCATCGAACGCGACTAAGTAAACCGGTCGATCGGGCACAACCTCGTCCAGAATTTTTTTGTCGGGCAAAGCCGCAGGACCGAAAGTTGGATACGTCCATCCCATCCCAGTGATCCAAGGTTCTTTCGGGTGCGATGCTGCATACACCTTCACCCGTCGCTGGATCTCCGCCACGCTGGAGGCGCCATTGAGGTCAACCTCTACCAGGCCCAGCGACCCATCCATGAAGTGAATATGACAATCTTCGAATCCGGGCAGAAGCAGATGCCCGCCGGCATCAACAATTTTCGTCAAAGATCCACGGTAGGCCTGAATATCCTTGTCGCTGCCGACCGCAAGGATTTTGTCTGCTTTGATGGCCAAAGCCTCCGCCCACGGCTGCTTGTCATTTAATGTATAGATTTTGGCGTGTACGATGATGGTGTCAGCGGCACCGGCACCGACCTTCTCTTGCGCCCCGGCTTCCGTGAAGGCAAAAGAGAGAACTGCCAGGAGCGCCACCAACAATCGCAAGAGACCTTTGGGCAGGTTTTTTGAGCTGAACAAGTTTTCGCTCCGCAACCTTAAATAATCTTTATCCGTTGGCTAGAATGTGGGCGGAGTATTCACCCACAACAACCATGTTTCCGTTCGGCCGGGATTTTTCCAGCGATGCGGAATCGCACTCTCGAAGTAAAAACTGTCTCCCGGCTTGAGCCGGTATTGCTCGCGGTTCAGAGTAATGGCAAACTCTCCGCGCAAGATGTAGAGAAACTCTTCGCCTTCGTGCGTGTACGAGTCGCCGCTCTCCGCCGCTGGTGCCACACGAAACAAATGCGGCTCCATCACGGTGTTGCCCCATGCCAGCAACTCCATACGCACTCCCGGCCCAGCCTCAAGAATCTTTCTGGCCTTCGGAGGCACATGCAGGCTGCTTGCCTCTGTCCCATCAAAGAAATTTAGGATGTTAGTTTTGTAAAAGCGCGCCAGCTTTCGCAGAGTTCCGACGGAAGCGCTCATCTGGGACCGCTCCAGAGCGCTCAAAAATCCCACCGATATACCGGCCGCCCGCGCCACCTGCGCCAGGGACAGCTTCCGTTTCACCCGCAACTGCCGCAAGTGTCCACCGATTGCCCCCGAGTTGCCGTCTGGAACCGGCAGTAGTCTGCCTTCACGTTTCAGCAGTTGCACAATCGCAGGGGCATTCAGTCCTCGCACTTTGCGCAGGAATCGCGCGCGTTTGAGCAGGGTGACGTCTTCGGCGCTGTAAAGGCGGTATTTGCTCTCGGTCCGCCGTGGACGTGTCAGACCCAGGCTTTCCCACGACCGGATCACCGATGGAGACACTCCCACCCTGCGCGCTACGTCGCCAATCTTCAAGTACGGTACGGAATTTTTGGCCTTCATGCCTTAGTGCGCCAGACCGAAGATTGATGCCGCGGTAAGAATCTAGAATCGAATCGAAAGGGATGCGATTTTTGTTCTTGACAGTTCGCCTCCCCCTTCTCTAACCTTGCGGGATTATAGCAAGGTTGGCGTCGGATACAAGCAGCCCTTTTGAAAACAAACCCTTCCCCGAATACGTTGGAGGTTCCATGCCGTCATCGAGAGCCCGCTGGACCGCCGTTTGCCTGACCGTCGCGTTGTCTCTTTGCACTTCCACCCTTCTTGTCGCGCAAGGCACGAGCGGCCGCATTCTTGGCCGCGTCGCTGATCCCACCGGCGCCGTCCTCGCAGGAGTCAAGGTCACGCTGGTCAACGAAGCCACCAACGTCAGCCGTGACGCCCTGACCAACGGAAACGGTGACTATGATTTTGTTGAAGTCCCCGTTGGCACCTACCGCTTGGAGTTCGATCTCAAAGGATTCAAGAAGAACGTCCGCCGCAGCATTGCTCTCGACATCAACCAGGTCATCACCCTCAACTTGACCATGCAGCTGGGAGCGGCGCAGGAAATCGTTGACGTCACCTCCGAAGCGCCTCTGGTTGAGACGACGAGTACTCAGCTTGGCGCGGTTGTAGGCGACCGCGCTGTCAGCGAGCTTCCGCTCAATGCCCGCGACACCTACCAGCTCCTGCAGTTGCAGCCCGGCGTCATGTCGACGGTTGGCTCCAGCAACTCCATCGTCTACGGCAGCAACAATGCAGGCGCGGTCTCAGTGAACGGCGGTCGCGGCCGATCCAATAATTTCACCGTGAACGGCGGCGACGCCAACGATCAGTTCGTCAACCTGCCGACGGTACAGCCCTCGCCCGACAGCATTCAGGAATTCCGCGTTCTGACCAACACCTTTGACGCCGAATACGGCCGCAATTCCGGCTCCATCGTGAACGTGGTGACAAAGTCGGGCAGCAATCAGTTTCACGGAAATATGTACGAGTTCTTCCGCAACAAAGCGCTGAACGCCAATGCCTACTGCTTCTCGGCCGATGGATGCCCGAAGCCGCAGTTCAACCAGAACCAATTTGGCGGCACTTTAGGTGGGCCCATTAAGAAAGATCGCACTTTCTTCTTCGCGTCCTACGAGGGAAGGAGGATTCGTGAGGGAATCCAATCACCGGCGGTGACCGTTCCTACCACCGCTGAGCGCCCGAGCGCGACACAGCCATTCGCCAATTTTTCGGGAGATCCTACTTTTAGCGGAGTGCTAGCCAGCGCCTTCGCGCTCAATCAGCGTCCTGGTTGCGTAACCGCTTTGGGGGCAGCCCCAGGTATTCCAGATAACAGCAACTATTCGGACCTCTTCCCTGGCAATATCATTCCTTTGGGCTGCATGGACCCTACGGCAGTTGACCTGCTTCAGTTTGTTCCCACTCCCACCAACGGCAATACGCTGGTGACCGTGCCGGTGCAACCCGAGCGCGGCGATCAGTTCACCGTCAAGATTGACCACCGTATCAACGACAAGCAGAACCTCAGCATTTACTATTATTTCGATGATCACCATCTAGTCTCCCCGTTCGCCCAGTTTCAGGCTGCCGGCGCCAACGTCCCCGGTTTCGCCTCCGCCACGAGTGAGCGCTTTCAGCAGTGGAACATCAGCCACACCTGGACCATCAACAACAGCACGGTCAATGAATTCCGCTTCAACTACAACCGCGAAGCACAACGTACCTTCCAGCATCCACAGCGCACCAGCCTCCTACAGGATTCATGTCCGCCGGCGCCTTCATGGCTCACCGCGCCCGTACCCTGTTTCTCTGATGGCACTGCCCAGAACGCGTTAGGAATTCATCCCGGATTGGGACCCCAGCGCGAAGGTATGCCTTTCATTCAACTGAACGGCGGATTTACCATCGGCAACAACGGCGAAGGCGAGCTTCCCCAGGTGGGCAACTCGTTCCAATGGTCTGACAGCATCAGCAAAGTCATGGGAAACCACTCGTTTAAATTCGGCACCGATGTACGCCGCCAGCGCTTCGACCAGACTCTTTATTTCGATGTCAGCGGGGAATACTTTTTTGATGGCAGCTCTAGCAATACGACTGGGGACACTAGCCCATTTCCCGACTACCTGCTCGGATTTCCGGGCTCGTTCGGACAAGGCTCTGCGCAGGTGGAAAATGTCCGTAGCACAGGACTGTATCTATTCGCCCAGGACAGTTGGAAGATCAGGCAAAACCTCACCTTCAACTACGGCCTTCGCTGGGAACTGAATACCCCGATTGCCGACGTCAGCAAACACGTACAGACTTTCCGCCCAGGACAAGTCAGCGCCGTCTATCCCTGCGGAGGCCCTAACACCGACTGTTCCTCGGAAACTCCGGTCGGGCTTGTGGTGCCGGGAGATGCGAGCATATCCGCTGCTATGACGCAGACGTACTATAAAGCCTTTGCTCCGCGTATTGGTATCGCTTGGAGTCCGGGGAACTCGGGAAAGACCAGTATCCGCGCCGGTTGGGGACTCTTCTACAACCCGATTGAGCAGCTTGTTCTGGAGCAGTTCAGCGCCGAGCCGCCTTTCGGGGGCAGCACATTCCCGGTGAACACTCTCTTCAACGAGCCATTTCTCGATCAAAGCGGGACGTTTTCTTACCCCAACCCGTTTAACGGCATTCTGAATCCACCCCGGGGGCAGGCCGTAGACTGGGGCATTTTCCGCCCCATCCTGTTGTTCGGCCAGTTTCAGCCGAAGATGCGCAGCCAGTATTCCGCGCAATACAACCTCTCGATCCAGCGCGAGCTGACCAGAGACACAAAATTGCAGGTCGGCTATGTCGGATCGCAGGGACACCGTCTTCTGGCGACGCACGATCTTAACTACGGGAATCCACAGACCTGTCTGGATATCTTCGCTCTGGCGAACCACGATGCCAATAACGTTTCGTCATACGGAAGCCCGTCTTCCTGCGGGCAGTACTCGGCGGACAATCAATTCAGTGTCACGCTCGACCCAACCGTCGTAAGCGACCCCACCGACCCCATCTCGACGTTCCACATGCCGAATGGCACCACGATGCCACTCAACGGACAGATTCTGAATTTTGTCGGCCTCCGCAAATACTCGTCTCCACAGTGCGATCCGACAACCGGCAACGGCTGCCCTGCCGACCAAGTCCCCGTGTTCAGCAGCATCTTCGCCCAAGACACAATCGCCAACTCGGCATACAACTCCTTTCAGGCATCCTTCGACAAACGGTTTGCCCAGGGGTTGCAGTTTACCGCGGCCTACACGTTCAGCAAATCATTCGACGAAGCCTCAAGCTTTGAGGGCATTCTGAATCCGATTGATCCGCGTCGAAGCCGTTCGCTCTCGAGTTTCGATGCCCGACATCGGATTGTTTTCAGCTACTACTGGGAGCTGCCTTTCCGCAAGTTCAGCGGCGTTGCCGGCAAGGTGCTGAACGGCTGGGCGCTTTCCGGCGTCACCACTTTTCAGACCGGATTTCCCATCCGTATCACTTCCCTGGCGGATAATGAGTTGATGTACAGCTTCGATTTCGAGCTGCCAGGCGAACCGGCCCAGCTAGCCCCATTCCGGACCACGAAGCCGCAAAGCACATGCTTCAACGGCCTGTGTAACTATGCCTTCGACCCCAATAGCTTCACGGAGAATGCATCTGATAACTCGGTCGCGCCCTGCAGCGCCGGCGCCACATTCGGATGCTACGATCCCGCGTTGTTCGGGAGCCTTGGTAACGCTCGCCGTACGATCTGTTGCGGGCCACATATCAGCAATACAGACTTTGCGATCCTGAAGACGATCCCGATATCCGAGAACAAGCACCTCGATTTCCGCGCGGAGTTTTTCAACATTTTCAACCACACGCAGTTCTTCAACCCAGACGGCGACACTTCGGATGGCTCGCAGTTCGGCCAGATTACTCAGGCCCGCGATCCGCGGTTGATGCAGTTTGCGCTGAAATTCTTCTTCTGATCTGAACGCCCCGGCGCGGCTCTGCCGCCCGGCAATCTAACGGCCCGCAGCTTCACAGGAAACGCCGCCGGCCTGAGCTTTCCCGGAGTAACCGATGTATCCCGACCTGCAGAAAGAACTCGCAACGTTCGAGCGCCGCACGCCAAAATCGGCCGAGGCGCACAAAAAGAATCTCAAACGCATTCCCCTCGGCGTGGCCAGCAACTACCGCGCCTATGATCCCTGGCCCATCTTCGTGAAGGAGGCCAGCGGCAGTAAATTTCGCGATGTCGACGGCAACGAATACATCGACCACAACCTGACCTTCGGCGCCCTCATGGCCGGACACTGCCATCCTGCCGTCATGAAGGCTGTCTCGGCTCGCCTAAGCACGGGCACGATGTTCGGCATGCCGCATGACATGGAATGGCAGCTCGCCGAAGAAATCTGTCAGCGCTTTCCCGTGGAGATGTGCCGCTTCGGCAACAGCGGCACCGAGGCCACGATGCACGCCGTCCGCCTGGCCCGCGCCGCCACCGGCCGCGACAAGATCGTCAAGTTCGAAGGTGGATACCACGGCCTGCACGATTCAGCACTAGTCAGCGTCAAGCCGCACGCTCCCGAATTCGGCGACATCGACAATCCCGTCTCCGTGCCCGGAGGCCTCGGCGTTCCTAAGTCCGCGATTGCCAACGTCCTTGTCGCCACGTTCAACGATCTCGCCACCGTCGAGCGCCGCTTCAAAGAAAATCCCGGAGAGATCGCCGCCATCATCCTCGAACCCATCATGATGAACGTCGGACTCTGCCTGCCGCAGCCTGGCTTCATTCAAGGACTGCGCGATATCGCCACCAAAAACGGCGCGCTGCTGATCTTCGACGAAGTGAAAACTGGCGCCAAACTCTGCTGGGGAGGCGCATCAGAATACTTCGGTGTTACCCCCGACATGATCTGCCTGGCCAAGTCGATCGGCGGAGGCCTGCCACTCGCCGCTTTCGGCACCAGCAAATCCGTCATGGATCTTATTTCGCAGCACAAGGTTTTTCACGGTGGCACCTACAACACCAATCCGGTCTCGATGGCTGCGGGCCTCGCAACATTCCGCGAAGTCCTCACGCGTGAAAACTACGCCCACGTCGACCAACTGAGCAAGAAGCTGACCGAAGGCTATCGCAAGATCGTGGCGAAATCAGGCCTACAGGCCTACATAGCAAGCGCCGGAGTGAACGGCGCGCTCATGCTCTATCCGAAAGAAATTCGCAACTACCGTGACTGGACCACGATCGACATCGACCTCTGGCGTCACTATTGGTTCGGCATGGTCAACCGCGGCGTGATGGCGCAACCGTACTGGTGGGATGAACAATGGACCATTTCGGTCCAGCACACCGACGCTGACATCGACGAGCACCTCGCGGCCTTCGACGATATCGCTGCGTCGCTAACAAAGGCGCAGCAAGAGCGCATAGGCCAACCGGTCTTGGCCGCGCACTAGAATTTGCTTTACGCAGGGCGGACATTCTTGTCCGCCCTGCATGCTCCACGATCACGCGAAGACAGCAATGGCCATGTGAGATGAGCTGCTCATGTGGGGACAGCCGCCTCCGGCTGTCCGGCCGAGCGAAGCTCGGCAAGCTCTGGTTTTTGGGTGGCGCAGCGCTTCAGCGCTGCGACCCACGCACTCAGGAAGTCGCTTCAGCCGCCGAGGTTTTCGAGAAATTTGTCCACCACCGGCCAACCCGCCCCCCACCTCAAGCGCGTCCTCGGACGGCGCGACCTGGTCCTCCTCTTTGTGGTGGCAGTCTTCAACCTGAACGTGGTTCCCTCAATAGCCGCCAACGGTGGTGTCACAGTATGGCTCTGGATCATCTCTCTTGTTCTTTTTTTCTGGCCACAGGGCATCGCCGTAATCGAACTCGCCCACCGCTACCCCGGCGAGGGCGGAGTCTATCTCTGGGCCAAAGAAGTCTTCGGCGACTTTCACGGATTTCTCTCCGGTTGGTGCTACTGGACCAACAACATGCTCTATGTGCCGACGGTGATGCTGTATTTTGTTGGGGTCTCCGTCTATGTCGTCGGTCCCGGTCACCAGGGTCTCGCCGACAACAAAATCTTCGCATCGACCGCCTCCCTCACGCTGCTGGCTCTCCTTACGGTGCTCAACATTCTGGGTCTTGGCGTCGGAAAATGGATCAATAACATCGGGGCGATTGGAACGTTTATCGCCGCTGCAGTTTTGATCGGCCTCGGCGCCATTATCTGGTCGCGGTTCGGAACCAGCATCAGCGCTGCGGACTTTCAGATTCCTGCAAATCCGCGCTTCGTCCTCAATTCCTTTGGCGTCATCTGCTTCGGCCTGGTCGGACTCGAACTCGCCTCCGTCATGGGCGACGAAATTCAGGATCCCAGTCGGACTCTCCCTGGCGCAGTTGCCTGGGGCGGGGTGCTCTCAGGCGCACTTTACATCGGCGTAACTCTCACCCTCCTCATTGCCATCGGGAAAAACGTCAACGTACTGCAGGGCATCGTTCAGGCCGTCAACCACATGGCCGGGCGCATCAGGCTTGATTGGATCACCGTACCTTTCGCGGTCATGTTGAGTCTTTCCATCGCCGGCATCGGCTCGGCTTGGATGGGTGGGTGCGCGCGCATTCCTTTCGTGGCCGGGCTCGACTCCTACATGCCCTCCTGGATGGGAAACATTCATCCCCGATTTGCCACACCCTATGCCGCACTGATCGTGCAAGCCATCGTCTCGGCCTTTCTCGTCGTGATGAATTTCGCCGGCGCAGGAGTGCAAGAGACCTTTCAGAAGCTGCTGTCGCTGGCGGTCGTGCTCCAATTGGTGCCGTTCCTCTACATGTTCGGGGCGTTGGTGAAATTTGCGTCCACCGAATCCGTGTCCCGCGGCCAATATGGACGTTTGACGCTGTTCTTGGCGGGAGCCAGCGGCCTGCTTACTACGATTCTCGGCATCGCGCTGGTATTTTTCCCCGCTCAGCAGATTACCTCGCTGTGGGCTTATGAGCTGTGGATGTTCGGCGGCACGCTGTTTTTCGTCGGCCTGGCCGCATTCTTCTTTTTCGTGTACGGGCGAAACAAAGCGCCGCAAAAGGTTCGTGTAGGGACAGCCGCTTCGGTGGTGCAGGCGAGCGAAGCTCGCCGCTGAGCTGATTTGTCAGGGGAGAGTGACTCATGTGGGACACCCGCTCTCGGCTGCCTGCCCTGAGCCCCGTCGAAGGATCCAGCGAGCGCAGCTCGCAAGCGGTTTCTAAGATTCGTATCAGGGCATGGCTTTCAGCCGTGCCGAAAGATTGCTAGCTTGATCAGGGCTTTTAGCCCCTGTGGTACCAAGGAGGTCGACACCATGCCGGGCGGCATCAAAACCGAAGTTCGCACCTATCAAATGTTCATCAACGGCGAGTGGGTAGACAGCAAGTCCAGCAAGACCTTTCCCGCCTACGATCCCTCGACCGAAGAAGTAATCGCCCAAGTCCCCGACGCTACTGCCGACGATGTGAACCGTGCAGTCGCCGCTGCGAAGGCCGCTTTCGAAGAGGGACCCTGGGCCACGACCACCGCGCAGGAACGAGGCCGCGTTCTCTTTCGTCTGGCCGAAAAAGTCCGCGCCAATCTCCCCGCACTTGCCGAACTCGAATGCCGCAACACCGGCAAGCCCATCGTCGAAGCCGAATACGACATCACCGACGTCGCCACCTGCTTCGAATACTACGGAGGCCTCGCCACCAAAGTTGTCGGCTACGTGAACCCTGTTCCCGACAACGCCATGAGTCTCACACTCAAGGAACCGGTCGGCGTTGCCGGACAAATCATTCCGTGGAACTACCCACTGCTTATGGCAGCATGGAAGCTCGCGCCCGCACTTGCAGCAGGCTGCACCTGCGTTCTCAAGCCCGCCGAGCAGACCCCGCTTACTGTTTTGGAGCTCGCCAAACACTTTGCCGACTGCGGCCTTCCGCCCGGCGTAGTCAACATCATCACCGGCTTCGGCGAAACTGCTGGCGCACCACTCGTCCAGCATCCAGAAGTCAACAAGATCGCCTTCACCGGCAGCGCTGCGGTCGGCAAAATCATCGTCAAGCAAGCCGCCGACACGGTAAAACGCGTCACGCTCGAACTTGGCGGAAAATCGCCCAACATTTTCTTCGCCGACGCCGATTTCGAAGCCGCCATCGACGGCGCGCTCTTCGGTGTCTTCATTAATCAGGGCGAAGTTTGTTCCGCGGGTAGCCGCATTCTGGTGCAGAAGTCCATTTACAAAAAGTTCGTCGATGCCATGACCGAAAAAGCCAAAAAGATCAAACTCGGCCCGCCGCTCGAACGTGAAACCAAGATGGGTCCGCTCGTCAGCAAGGAACAATACGATCGCGTCAATTCTTATCTCGAAATCGGCAAGAAAGAAGCCAAGCTAGCCTCCGGCGGCGGTCGCCCCGATAAATTCGCCAAAGGCTATTACGTCCAGCCCACGATCTTCTACGACGTAAACAACAGTCACCGCATCGCGCGAGAAGAAATCTTCGGCCCTGTCGCCGCGGTGATCCCGTTCGAAGACGAGAAAGATGCATTGAAGATAGCCAACGATTCACCCTACGGCCTCGCCGCCGCCGTCTGGACACGAGACATTTTCAGAGCGATGCGCGCTGTAAAGTCCCTGCGCGCCGGAATCGTCTGGGTCAACCACATGCAACCAACCTACGTCGAAGCGCCATGGGGAGGCTACAAACAATCCGGCTTCGGTCGCGAACTCGGCCCTTGGGGTATTGAAGAGTACTTGGAGACCAAGCAAGTTCACATCAACCTGAACGAAGCTCCCATCGGCTGGTACTAAAAACAAGTGGCCAGTGGTCAGTGACCAGTGGCTGGTTCGCAACCTTTAATTTTCTGGCCAGTGATCACTGATTACTGGCGACTGAGAACCTACGATGTCCACAATTCAATTACGCACTCCCATCCCCGGCTCCAAGTCCAAAGCGCTCGCGGCACGCCGCGCTCAGGCCGTGCCCCGCGGCCTTTCTCACGGCACGCCCATTTACGTTGCGAAAGCCGAGGGCGCATGGCTCGAAGATGTCGACGGCAACCGCTACATTGACTTCGCCGGCGGCATCGGATGCCTCAACGTCGGTCATCGCCGGGAAGCCATCGTCCGCTCCGTGCGCGAGCAGCTCGATCGCTTCATGCACACCTGTGTGCAGGTCACGCCCTACGAAGGCTACATCCGGCTCGCCGAGCGCATGAACGAAGTCACGCCAGGAAAATTCGCCAAGAAAACCCTTTTCCTGAACAGCGGCGCCGAAGCCATCGAGAATGCGGTGAAAATCGCGCGCGCTTACGCCAAGCGTCCCGCCATCATCGCCTTCGAAGATGCCTTCCATGGCCGCACCATGATGACGCTCGCCCTCACCAGCAAGACGCATCCTTACAAAGCCGGCTTCGCGCCCTTCCCCGGTGACGTCTACCGCATCCCGTTCGCGTACTGCTATCGCTGCTCGTACTCACTCAAGTATCCGTCATGCGATCTCTACTGTGCCCGCCATCTCGAAGACACATTCAAACGTGTAGTCGCCAACGAAGAAGTCGCAGCCGTAATCGCTGAGCCCGTCTTGGGGGAAGGCGGATTCGTCGCTCCGCCGCCCGATTACTTCAAGGTTCTGGTTGATCTCTGCCACAAATACGGAGTCCTCTTCATCGCAGACGAGGTCCAATCAGGCTTCGGCCGCACCGGCGCCATGTTCGCCAGCGAGCGCTACGGCATCGAGCCCGACATTCTTGTGACAGCCAAATCCCTTGGCGGCGGACTCCCGCTTGCTGCTGTAACCGGTCGTGCCGAAATTATGGACGCTCCTGCTCCTGGCGGCCTGGGCGGCACATTCGCCGGTAATCCGCTCTCCTGCGCTGCGGCACACGCTGTGCTCGATCTCTTCGAACACGAAGACCTGCTGACGCGAGCCAATGAGTTGGGCGATCAGTTCCAGCGCCGTGCCCGCGACTGGCAACGGCGCTGGCCGCTCGTCGGCGATGTTCGCGGTCTAGGCGGAATGCAGGCCATCGAGTTGGTACAGTCGCAGGAAACAAAAGCGCCGGCAAGCGAAGAGACCAAACAGATCACGCAATACTGTTATGAACATGGCCTGATCACGATCACCGCCGGTACGTATTCGAATGTGATCAGAGTATTAGTTCCATTGGTCGCAGCCAAAGAGCAGATCGACGAAGGTCTCGACGTGCTCGAATCCGCCCTCGCCAATGTGTGCGACAAGAAGGACGCGGTCGCGCAGTTGGTGTAGAGTTGGCATGAACTAGTGACCGCGGTGTTAGTGCGGACGAGATGGGGACGGTCGCCCTCGGCTTGGCCCTGTAGGGGCGCTCGATAATAGCCCGCCCCTGCAGTGGCGGCTCAGCAAGAAGAGAAAACACGTTTCGAAGGGGCGACTGAAATACAGGTACGCACTCAGCTATGATCAAAGCATCCTTCGCGACAACAGAGGCATTGCCATGACAGTAGCAGCTCCTCCCATCACACGGCTCACCAATTACATCAACGGTCAATGGACCGACTCGCGCGCCGGTGAATGGCGCGACGTCGTCAATCCCGCGACCGGCGAAGCGTTGGCCCAAGTCC